>JADGCH010000068.1 GCA_015229115.1 Magnetococcales bacterium | reverse complement strand
TCTATAGCCTGATCGAGACCGCCAAGGCCAACGGCGTTGAACCGTTCGCCTATCTACGGCATGTGTTCACCCTGTTGCCGGTTGCTCAAAATCTGGAAGACTTCGAAAAGCTCCTACCATGGAACATCGATAAGGTGGCCTTGGCAAACCCGTGAGAAACGCCGAATAATGGACGCTTACCAAAGACCAGTTTGAACAGACGTCCCGTCAAGGTTTGCCAGAACCCCGGGGAATGCATGGCCATCTGGTTAGAAATTCGTCATGCTGATGGCTTCTTCCAGGGGCACGTAGCGTGTAAAAATGCGCTGAAAGGTGCCATCCTGCTGCATACCAGCCACAATTTCCTGCCATCGAACGACATCGCCAGCGGAAAAACGGCGTTTGTTCAACACTAGGTGGGCCGGGTACCCTTTGTTTTCGGGAAACCAGTCCTGTACCGTGATCTCCTCGGCCACTTGCAGATCCTGAAAAATCTTGCGGTAGACGATGGGCATCATGAAGGTGGCGTCAATGTGTCCTTGCTGAAGCTTTCTCAACAGGATTTCGGCGGTAGCGCTCTCCTGTACCCGCCCGGCCTGACGCAACTGATCGACAAACTGACCTTCGGTAGAATTGTGGGAACGTTGGCGCAGAGTGCCAAACTGTAACAACTCTTGCTGCAGGAAATCCTGTAAGCTTTGCACACGGATTGCCGTTGCCTTATGGAGCAAGGCGTAATCCTTTGTGACAGCATAGGGAATAAACCAGGCAAACCGGTCCCGCTCTGGATTCTGACGACCGGCGATCAGCATGTCCAGTTGGCCAGAGGCCAGATCCTCCCACATGCGGGCAATGGAGACCACGGCCGGGCTGAACGTACATCCGGACCGGCGTGCCAGTTCATCGGTAATGTCCGGGAAGAGCCCGACCTCCTGACCTTTTTGCTCGTAATAGGCAAAGCCATACCGAAAAAAGGCGATATGGATCGGCTTCTCCCCGCAGGCGACCTCCTCGGCCCAGAGACGAGACAACCCAGACAGCATAACAACCAGGAACAAAACACAAAGCCTCTTCATCATCGATACTCCATGCAGAGATCCAGAATTGCGATCAAGCCACCGGGGAGACCGGTTTTATGCGACGCATGATGCTGTTCATGACCGCAGAAAGCTCCGCAAAGTCAATCGGCTTGACCAGATAGGCATCTGCACCCTCTTCCAGCCCCCGGATGCGAGCATCGAGTTCCCCACGGGCCGTGACCATGACGATACCGCACCGTACCTGGCGACGCAACCGGGCAGCAATGGAAAAACCGTTTTCCCGGTAGCGTCCCAAGCCGATGTCCAGTACCACGATATCCGCAGGGGCCAGAACCAGTTCCCGATCCAGGGCCGCCCCATCCTCGACCCCGCGGGCCTGATATCCCAGTGTGGCAAGTCCGGTCACAATGGCCTCCCGCAAGGCAGCATGATCTTCCACCACAATCACCCGCAGTGGGCGGGAGTCAGCTGCTCCCTCTTCATTCGTTCCAGGTAGTATCAGGGCAGGAGATGCTGACTCCTCTGTATCGGAAGTGGTGCGCAGATGATCGATCTGCCGCACCAGATCCAGCAGGGAACTAGCCCCCATTTTGCGGAAGATCTCGTTGCGGTGAGTTTTGACCGTATTGATGCTCATACCGAGCCGGTCAGCGATATTCTTGCTCATGGTGCCCCCCACCATCAACAGGCAGACCGCTCGCTGTTTTGGGGTCAGTCGATCAAAGCGAGTGCGAATCTCTTCGTACGTCGTGGTGGGGATAGAGAGAGGGGGTGGAGTAGAGACAAATCTCATCTGGCCCTTCTACCCCGCCACCACCCGGTTACGTCCATCGTGTTTGGCCTGATAAAGGGCCTCATCGGCCCGCTTGATCAGATCCGGGAAACTTTGGCCCATATTCGGGACCATCGTCGTCACACCGATGCTGACAGTCACATGGTCAGCCACCCTGGATTGGGCATGAGGGATCTGTAAATCGCGTACCCGTGCCAGAATGCGTTCGGCAACCGCCAGGGCCCCCTTGCCACTAGTCTCCGGTAAAATACAGGCAAATTCCTCGCCGCCGTAGCGGGCGGCCAGATCGATGGTACGTGGCATGGCCGCCGAAATAGCCCCTGCCACCTTTTTTAGACATGTATCCCCTCCAGCGTGACCATAGTGGTCGTTGTACAGTTTGAAAAAATCAATATCCATCATGATCAGCGTCAGCACATGCTGGTAACGCAAGGATCGCTCCCACTCATAACTGATGACATGGTCAAAACGCCTGCGGTTGGGAATACCGGTCAAGCCGTCAAGGATGGCCAGTCGCTCCAGCATATCCCCGCGCCGTTTCAGCTCCATGTGGTTCTTGATGCGAGCCAGCACCACGGTCGGACGAAACGGCTTGGCGACATAATCAACGGCACCAGCCTCGAAACAGCGCGTTTCATCTTCCGTACCGCTGTTACCGGTGATAAAAATGATCGGAATATCCTTGGTGACCCGGTTGTCCTTGATGGCGCGGCATACTTCATAGCCATTCATACCAGGCATGGTCACGTCGAGCAGAATCAGGTCTGGCAGCGGTTGCGTCTTCAAACGTTGTAACGCCTGCTCACCGTCTTTGGCTGCTATGGTACGGTAGTAGGGCCTCAGCAGCCCACCTAATACATCGAGATAGGCCTTTTCATCGTCGACCATAAGAATTTTGGCACGTTCTTCCTGCATCTCGGTCACGATCTACCTCCTACACCTAAAACCGCCATTATTTTCTGACACATCACCCGAGCCTGCTCAAATTCATAATCGCTCAACTGCGTTTCCAGTGTCTGCAACTCTTGCATCACATGGGTCACCCCCACGAGTGCCTCCCTGATTGGACCCAATTGCTCCATGGCCTCGGAATCGCCCTCATCGATCAGATGGAGCAAGCGCTTCAGCAACGGCTGCAGACGATCACGTTCGCTGGTGGTTAACTGCCGCTGACCGACAACCGATGCCGGACCCTGTTCCGACAGCAACGGTTGCAGTGCTGTCATGACCCGCTGCACTTCCAGGGCAAACGGTTGCAGCAGCTCCTCCATCACCAGACCCACATCACGATTCTGTTCCTTCAGGGCCGACTCAAGCCGTTGTGATACGGCATGTAGATCACGGGCGCCGATGGTACCAGACACCCCCTTGAAGGTATGGGCCAGTCGGTGCGCCAGTTCACGATCGCCCTGATCCACGGCTGAACGAATTTTGCCGACGATGTCATGGTTGCGGCTATAAAGATCTTTCAGGACTTTCAGGTACAGCTTGCGATTGCTGTTCATGTTTTCGAGACCAGCCGCCATGTCAATACCCTCTAGATGGGTTGGCAGCTCAACGGCGGTGACAGATGGCTTGGCTGCAACGGGTGCTGTTTCCACAACCGGATTCGATGGCACCTTCGGCGTGATCTCCCTGACCGCCACAAACTTGCCAATGGTCTCAAACATCGTGGCGGGATGAATCGGCTTGCTGATATGATCGTTCATGCCAGCCGCCAGACAACGTTCAATATCGCCCGACATGGCATTGGCGGTCATGGCAATGATGGGTAGATCGTCATAGCCAGGCATGGCACGGATAGCACGGGTGGCGGTGTAGCCATCCATGACCGGCATCTGGATGTCCATCAGCACCACATCATAACGATCTAACTGTACCTGGTCCACCGCCTCCTGACCGTTGTTGGCGATCTGGATCACCCCCCCCTGCTCTTCCAGCAGTTCACAGGCAACTTGTTGATTGATTTCGTTATCCTCCACCAGCAGAATACGCAGGCCGCGCAGGGAGAAACAGGCTGGGCTGCCCTCCTTGTGGCGGGCGACATCGCCAGTCGACCGACGCGGTCTATCGCGCCCCATGGCAGACAAAATCGTCTCAAACATGGTCGACAGATTGACCGGCTTGGTCAGGAACAGATCGATACCAGCTCCCTGCGCTGCCAAGGCAACATCCTCACGCGAATAGGCCGTCACCATAACAATCTTGGGAATGTTGGCCTTTGGGAAACGCCGTCCGATCTCCCTGGCCGTCCTGACCCCATCCATCTGCCCCATTTTCCAGTCAAGGTAGACCATATCAAACGGCTGGTTATGGCCAAAAGCGCGTTCCATCTCAAACAGAGCCTCCTCCCCGGAGGCTACCGCGGTGACCTTGAATGAAAATGACTCCAGCGTTTTCTGGATGATCTCACGCGCCACAGCGTTGTCATCGGCCACCAGCACCCGCAAGCCAACCATGTCGTCATCGGGCAGGCGAAAACGGCGGCGATCGGCATTCTGGCGCTGATAAACGGCGGTAAAGTGGAAAGAGCTACCCTGTCCGGGCGTACTCTCGGCCCAGATTTCGCCTCCCATCATTTCAACCAGCCGCTTGCAGATGGTCAGCCCCAGACCGGTACCACCATATTTGCGTGTGGTGGACGAATCGGCTTGGGAAAACGCCTTGAACAGCCGTCCCAGCTGTTCTTCGGTCATACCGATACCACTGTCCCTAACCTGGAAATGGAGCATGACCTGATGATCATCCATCCGCCGCAGCCGGACGGAAAGGATGATGTTGCCCTTGCTAGTAAACTTGACGGCGTTGTTGATCAGGTTGATCAGAATCTGCCCTAGCCTCAGAGCATCGCCGATTAAATTCAGGGGCACATCCCTGCCGACATGAAAACTGACTTCCAGACCTTGCTGCTCAGCCTTCATCGCCAACAGGTTGGCCACATTGTTGAGCACGTCATCAAGATGAAAAGGAACCGACTCCATCGCCAGCTTACCGGCTTCGATCTTGGAAAAGTCGAGAATATCGTTGATGATGCCCAACAGTGACTGGGCCGCGGCATGAACCTTTTCGATGTAGTCACGCTGCTTGTTGTCCAGATTGGTTTTTAACGCCAAGTGGGACATACCAATAATGGCATTCATCGGTGTGCGGATTTCATGGCTCATGTTGGCCAGAAAATCACCCTTGGCCTGACTGGCCTGCTGGGCCTCCTCCTTGGCACGCTGCAGTTCCTGCGCCTGGTTACGCAACAGGTGTTCGCGCGACACCGTGTTGGTAATATCCTGAATCTGGATGACGCAATAACGCACGGCATCGCTGTCGCGAATGGCACGGACATTGACCAACTGGCTCATACGCGGGCTATCCGCCGTTTTTTCCGAAGCGGTAAACAGCGGGAACGGTGTTGGGGTCAAACGATGAGAAAACATGGTCGGCAAGCCGGACTGCAGGGCAGACCCCACCGCCCGCGAAATACGGGAGTTTTCCAGTTCCGGGAACACCTCGGTCAAGGTGCGCTGCAACACCCGATCAGCTGGCAAGCGCGCCCCTTTCTCCATCCATTCGTTCCAGAAGACAATTTTCTGGTCGGGATCCAGCACGACAATACCGATCACGGCACTGTCGAGCGCCATGCAGAGCAGTTTTTTGTCCAGATCAACCATTATATTGGACCGATCAAGACTGTGACAGTATCACTTCCAGCTCCCTTTTCAGGATTGCCATGGCCTGCTCGGAAAAGAGCAGTACCACAAAGCCGTTCAGGGTATTTTGCACGCTGTCCTCGTTGCTGGTCTTAAAATCCATCATCAACACAAAGGCACGCTCATCATCGACATTGGTATCGGCCGACAACGACTGCTTCTGCATCGCCAAGTGGGAAGTAATATCGAGCAGGAACTGGCTGCTACCCTTGAGAAACTCGGCCGATTGGAATTCAAATTCGATCGACATCATCTGGGTGAAGCTCTCGAGAAAGGCGTTGAGGATGACGTTGCCCACATCGAGCAAAGTCTCCTGCTCCAGCTCCATCAGTACTTCCAGAGGCATCTGCTCGTTCAACAGAGTGCGCACCAGCTCCAGACTCTCGGCCCCAGGAAAAATCAGCAACGCCGTTCCAGTCAGTTCGCCGACAAAGTTCTGCCGTACCGCAACCAGCTTGTCCTCGTTGTTGGAAAGCAGCAGGCGAATGGCCTCCCTGTAGGAGACCACCTTGAGCTGAGGCAAAGACAGCAGTACCTCGTTATCGACCATGCGGCTGAGCGAATCGGCAGCCATACCGAGCCCCATGTTAAAAAATTCCTTCAGGGCATCCTCTTCCAGCTCACTCAATATGAACATGCTCTTCTCTCCATCGTTGTCCCCGGTATGCACCCCATCACACCCGCCATCCTGGTTACAGGGCATTGAGAATGGTGGCCACCTTGTTAGGCTCCATCGGTTTCTTGATAAAACCAATCCCCATGGCCTCGGCACGCTGCTGCATACGATCCTGAATATTGGCTGTTACCAGATAAATGGCCGTATCAGGTTTCTTTTCGATAATCTTTTCCGCCAGTTCAATACCACTCATGCCCGGCATGTTAAAGTCGAGCATGGCCAACTGAACCGAATGACTGTCCAACTTCGCCAGTGCATCGTCACCATTCCCGGCTTCCAGCAGGGTCCAATCCTTGAAGTTGACAAATATCTTGCGCACCAGCATACGGGCCAAGCTACTGTCGTCCACAATGAGAGCCGTTTTCTGAGACATGCGATCACTCCTCCATCTTACTGAATTTACTCATTGATAAACTTGATAAGCTCCGGGACATTGAGCAAAAAGGAAACCGAACCATCCGGCATAACCGCCGTTCCGGCCAATATCGTGACATGGCCGAACAGGCGCGCCATGGGCTTGATCACCAGACTGGCCGGTTCCCTGATCGTGTCGACCTCAAGGCCGAAGATCTGCTCCTCCGACTGCACCACCACCACATGCACCGCCTCCTTGCCACGCAGGCGCTGCATCTCGCGTGCGCCACTGCGTCCCGGGCCATTGCGTGCCAGAGTGCGTTGCAGTGGTACAAGCGGGTAGAGGTGGTTACGTACCCGTACCATGGGCGACTGCAGCTTGCTTTCAATCTGTGACAGAATTTCCTGGCCATAGAAAGAGACCAGCTCAATAATATTCACCTGTGGTACGGCATAAGTGGTGGTGTCGTTGCTGACCAGCAGCACCGGAACAATGGCCATGGTCTGAGGAATACGCAGCCGGAAGCGCGATCCATGGCCGGCCTGATTGAAAATGCTGATCGACCCGCCCATCTTGTCGATGGCGGTCTGTACCACATCCATACCAGTGCCGCGACCAGAAATCTTGCTGACCTGATCGGCGGTGGAAAATCCCGGCATCATAATCAGCTTGAGGATTTCCGCCTCTTTCATCTCATTAGCCTGCTCGTGGGTGATCAGGTGTCGTACCAGTGCCTTGGCCCGCACACGGTCAACATCAATGCCACGGCCATCATCGGCGATTTCAAGATAGATCTGGCCATGTTTCTGTTCGGCCGAAAGAGTCACGCGCCCAATCGGTGACTTACCCTTGACCGAACGCTCCTGCGGCGGTTCGACACCATGATCAACAGCGTTGCGAATCAGATGGCCCAGCACTTCCCTGATGGCCACCAGCACATGGCGATCGACCTCGGTTTCTTCCCCGACCAGCTCCAGGATGACCTTTTTGCCGGTCTCAACGGCCAGATCGCGCACCAGGCGGTGGTAGCTCTGCCAGACACGTCCGATGGGCTGTAGGCGACACTGCAGCAGCTCATCCTGCAAGCGGTAGATTTGCTGGCCATGCACCTCCAGAATCTGGTCAATCTGATCCGGGTTGCTGGCGATGGCATACTTAAGCTGATTGAAAGCGGCCCCCAGCTCACCGACCTGATTCATCAGGGAGTCGAGGCGATCAATGGAGAGCTGGATCGATTCCAGCTTAACCGAAACCGATTGCGTCTTTTCGCCGACAGCAGAACTATCGCCTACAGCAGGGCTATCGTGGTTAGCGTCACCCTGGTCGGAGCTGCCCTGCAGCGCCCAGTCGGGAAGCTGCTCCGATGGCGTGGTAGACGGCTGCCCATCATCGGTCGCTTCAGGCTGAAGTCGGGCCAGAGCAGCGATCGATCTGGTAAAGTCAGCCTCTCCCTCGCTACCGGTCTGGGCAATCTCCTGTAACGCCTCCCTGACCGTATCCAACACCTCCAGCAGGGTATTGCCAATGCGCTGGTCGAGCAGACGGACGCCCTCGCGCATCAGGTCGAGCAGCGTTTCAGCGGCATGGGTCAGCTCTTCGAGCCGTTCGAAACCCATCATGCGGCAGTTGCCCTTGACGGTGTGCATGTCACGGAAAATCGAATTGAGCCGATCGCGATCGGTTGGATCGGACTCCAGTTGCAGCAGCCCCATCTCGATCCGGCCCAGAGCCTCACGATTTTCGGAGAAAAACTCCTGCAGCAGTTCTTTCTGGGTTTCTTCGTCAAACATGGGAAGCTAGCTTACTCTCCACTTGGTGTCCTATCCTGACCAGATCATTGAATGATGGGCACCCTCTGGGTCGATGGTATGGCACGCAGCTTCTTGGCCACAGCAAATCCATCCATTATATCAGCCATTTATGCTCACCTTCACGCAATCTATCAACATTATGTCAATGTTACACACATGAACTAGAATTATTATAACAAACAGCAACCTATCAAACAATGGTCAACTATGTTTATGGAATGCAAGAAAATAAATATAAAATAATTATTTATACAATAATTACTCAATTGAACTGGTATCGGGAATGAGAATGAGGCGAGTATTTCACACTGCTCACAGAGAACGATGGCGACGCGAATTGCGGTATGGAAAGTCTTTAAGCCAATCTGCCAAAGCATCGTTCATCCGCGTCTGCCAACCTTTACCGGTGGCACGGAAGGCGGTGATAATTGCGAGTTTCAATCCCCTTGAAGGCGGGGCAGGCGCTGCAGCGTAGATTGCTATGGCAATATCGGTTGCGGCCGATCATGGGTTTCAATCCCCTTGAAGGCGGGGCAGGCGCTGCAGCCCGGATACTTTGCGTTACCTTGCAACGTTATTTCTGTTGAGTTTCAATCCCCTTGAAGGCGGGGCAGGCGCTGCAGCCGGCATAATGATTACTCCTTTTCAGGAACTACAATAGCGTTTCAATCCCCTTGAAGGCGGGGCAGGCGCTGCAGCTATGAAAATGTCGCTAACTAGGCAGCTGTTTGATGATCTTTGGTTTCAATCCCCTTGAAGGCGGGGCAGGCGCTGCAGCAAGCCAATCCGCATCAAGCCGCTGGACGAGTATCGCTATAGTTTCAATCCCCTTGAAGGCGGGGCAGGCGCTGCAGCAGGTGACGATTCCAGCATGTCGGTCTTGATTCTGAACATGGTTTCAATCCCCTTGAAGGCGGGGCAGGCGCTGCAGCGCATATCAGAAGTGTGGTTTTGTTTGGCCTTTTTGTGGTTTCAATCCCCTTGAAGGCGGGGCAGGCGCTGCAGCTGAGCAGAATGTCGAAGGTTTTTGATTCTGCCCATGGTGTGTTTCAATCCCCTTGAAGGCGGGGCAGGCGCTGCAGCCAATTAAACGGAATACGTTGCAGCAACTATTCCGAGAAGTTTCAATCCCCTTGAAGGCGGGGCAGGCGCTGCAGCGGGATATGAGCGATGATCTTGACTTTGATCGTTCTGAAGTTTCAATCCCCTTGAAGGCGGGGCAGGCGCTGCAGCAGTATATACAAATATGTTTTATTCTGTCAGAAACATTCGTTTCAATCCCCTTGAAGGCGGGGCAGGCGCTGCAGCAGAATAGTTATGTTTATCACTCGTATTCTTACGTCTGCCGTTTCAATCCCCTTGAAGGCGGGGCAGGCGCTGCAGCAGTTCGGTCCGGGCGAACCATCCAGATATTAGCTGTACGTTTCAATCCCCTTGAAGGCGGGGCAGGCGCTGCAGCATTGATTCAACGCAAAAAGTTATCATTAACGAGGATAGTTTCAATCCCCTTTAAGGCGGGGCAGGCGCTGCAGCAGATACATTCTGAAAGTATTGGAAGTAAGGAAATAAAGGTTTCAATCCCCTTTAAGGCGGGGCAGGCGCTGCAGCAAATGACAATAGATTCTGAATACGTTTTTGCGATTGGAGTTTCAATCCCCTTTAAGGCGGGGCAGGCGCTGCAGCCCAAAAAACAAATCTGGAACAAAGTTCGTTGGGCGAACGTTTCAATCCCCTTTAAGGCGGGGCAGGCGCTGCAGCGGAAAAATGGTTCGTCGATCAAGTCAAAGAGTCTGCAATAAAGTTTCAATCCCCTTTAAGGCGGGGCAGGCGCTGCAGCTCATATCAGGAGAATTAGAAATGTTTAATGCCGAACTAAAAGTTTCAATCCCCTTTAAGGCGGGGCAGGCGCTGCAGCAACGATATAAAGCCAAGCGGCTATCAAGCAGGCTATTCTGTTTCAATCCCCTTTAAGGCGGGGCAGGCGCTGCAGCCAGCCCGACACGTTTAGCTTTGCAGCCTGGACATTTTGGTTTCAATCCCCTTTAAGGCGGGGCAGGCGCTGCAGCAATTATCGAAACATTATTGAGGTAAGGGATGATCTTGTTTCAATCCCCTTTAAGGCGGGGCAGGCGCTGCAGCATCAAAGACGAGTTCTATTATCAAGAGATGTTGAATAGCGTTTCAATCCCCTTTAAGGCGGGGCAGGCGCTGCAGCAGGGCACAGCAAGATCACGAAATTTGATTCTCCTGATCATGGTTTCAATCCCCTTTAAGGCGGGGCAGGCGCTGCAGCTGATTTTTGGATGAAAATCCCAACAGACATGGAAATGATCGTTTCAATCCCCTTTAAGGCGGGGCAGGCGCTGCAGCTTTATGGTATTCAATCATTAGCAGTCAGGTCTATGATTGAAGTTTCAATCCCCTTTAAGGCGGGGCAGGCGCTGCAGCGATAGAACGCGAAATTGGAACGAAAAAGCTGTTATAAAGAGTTTCAATCCCCTTTAAGGCGGGGCAGGCGCTGCAGCCCGTACCTGTTTGGCAGGATATTGATAGCCTGCGTAAGGCTGTTTCAATCCCCTTTAAGGCGGGGCAGGCGCTGCAGCCCAGACAATAAACTTTATCTAATCTGGCGTACTATGTCAGAAGTTTCAATCCCCTTTAAGGCGGGGCAGGCGCTGCAGCATAATCTGGGGATGTTTCAGATCCCGATCAAGTATGAATCGTTTCAATCCCCTTTAAGGCGGGGCAGGCGCTGCAGCCCAAAAATTGGCGCTAAAAAAAGAACTGTATGCCAAGTTTCAATCCCCTTTAAGGCGGGGCAGGCGCTGCAGCATTGCTTGGTTGACTAGTCGAAGGAACAAAAACATGACCGTTTCAATCCCCTTTAAGGCGGGGCAGGCGCTGCAGCGAATGTTCGAGAATCTTGAAATTTACGTTCATTTATTGGTGTTTCAATCCCCTTTAAGGCGGGGCAGGCGCTGCAGCTAGATACAGAATCGACTCTCCCTGGATGATCACAGTCTTTAGTTTCAATCCCCTTTAAGGCGGGGCAGGCGCTGCAGCAGAATTTTGCCGCAATCAGCACAAGAACACTGCATCGATGTTTCAATCCCCTTTAAGGCGGGGCAGGCGCTGCAGCTATTCTTGCCAGACCTCTTATCTTCAAAAACAATTTCAAGTTTCAATCCCCTTTAAGGCGGGGCAGGCGCTGCAGCTCAGAAACGGGGGGGGCAGAAAAATGAATTTCAAAATTGAGTTTCAATCCCCTTTAAGGCGGGGCAGGCGCTGCAGCCCGACAGATAAACTGTATCTGATATGGCGTACAATGTCAGAGTTTCAATCCCCTTTAAGGCGGGGCAGGCGCTGCAGCAAATAGTCAAAAAAATGACGTATTAAATGCCGTTCAACGGCAAGTTTCAATCCCCTTTAAGGCGGGGCAGGCGCTGCAGCATCAAATAACAGATATCATCACGAGACATTATGGCTTGGAGTTTCAATCCCCTTTAAGGCGGGGCAGGCGCTGCAGCGGGCTATCTTGCAACCAATTGACTGTAGACAATAATTTCGGACATATTCCGTAACCATCTTTATGTCTTGTCAATTCAATCATTGGTACTTCTCCCTAGAGTTCATTATGGACCATCTTTTCTATCAAGTCAATGATTTTATGCCTTTCGTAACCCCTTACCCA
>JADGCH010000067.1 GCA_015229115.1 Magnetococcales bacterium | reverse complement strand
CCCGACAACGGCCACTACTGGTACTGGACTGGATACAGGATCGATTCAATTCAGCGCAGCTGGCAATGGTTGCTGCCGCGCACTGTTCACGCCAAGCACGTGCACGCAGTGTATTGCTCAATGCCGCCAGCCCCTGTTCAACAGGCAGTGCTGATGCTGTGTAGCACACTACGGTTATAGGCAACGATCGCCACAACGAAGCCAGATCACGTGCCCCACGAATTTCGGCGGTGCAGGTTGATATTGAACCGTTACAACTTCAGCTTACCAGCCAGGGCAACGTTTCAGATTTTACGGCCTTAACGTGGAATGGTTATGTCTCTTTGCGAGTTAATGAGGCGTTGCTACCCTGGTTGAGTCTGTTGGCCCTGTGCGGCGGTGGTGAAAATGCCGACAAGGGCTTTGGCGGGATCGAATTAATACCGCTATCATAAATAGAAAATAATTTATTATAAGGCGGGTCAGTTATGGCATGGTTGTGGTTAATTTCTGTAGGCGTAACGGATATCCAATTTCCGGTATGGACCCTGGATGATGCCGGAATCTTAACCGGTCCCAGACGCTTTGAAATTGAACGTGGAGGCATTCGCGATGTACATAAAGGGTTGCTGGCCTTGTTACAAAATCAGCAAATCTCTTTTCCTCCAGAATTGCCCAATGCGATTCCCCGTGAGGAACGTAAGGGTTTAAAACTGGATTTTCTGCAATCGGGTACGGACTTTGTTGCTACGATTCATCACGATCGCTATCAAATTTCCAATCACGCTACCAAAGAAATTCCCAATGAGCGTGAAACGAAGATGCCTCTGTACTGCCCAAAAGTAAGGCCGTTACTTGATCTGGCTCGCGGACTGTTTGGCGAAGAACCTGTCAGGGTTGTTGTGCTCAACACACACAGAGACGAGCAATCATTCAATGGTCCGAATGAACCCATCGCATCCGGGCCGTTAGTAGCCAAATTTATAGCTGAACAACTTGGGTTAAATTACCTTGATCATCAAGGGGGGATTCCTGCTGCTTTGGAAGCTGCAACCAGCACCTGGGTAGACATCTTGTGCGGTAACGAGGTCATGGAGCAAACGGATACCCAGCAAAAAATCATCCAGCGTCTGACGGCTATAATCAGGGCTAATTTACTAGAACAATCAATAAAATACAAAATAGCCATTACTACAACTGGGGGAATGCCTCCGCTAAAATCGATCATTGAACGTGTTCCGGCAATATGTCTCGGTCAAGAGGCTGTTGTGCTGTTAGAACAACCGGAACATGGTCCCGTTTCCTCAAAGGGGCTGAACTATAGTGATCGGGCAGATGAGCGTGAGATTTTGCGCTTTCACTGTGCCGAGGCATTGCGTCATGGGGATTATGCCAGTGCTTATGGTCTGGCAAACCGCTATAGTCAAGTTTTACCATGGGCGAAAATGGTGCGAAATAGACTAGGTCCTTTATTGGATTTGCCTAGTTCCGGAAATTTCTTATCGGTACAGGGGAGAAATCTCCACTCACATGAGAGGTATGCCTGCCAAGTGGACGTCCGTCTGTGTATGGGGGATATTGCTGGTGCAGTGATGAAATTGGGTATTTTCCTGGAATCAGTCATCTGGTACCTGATTAAAAGGAGTAGTCAACTGCAACAACTCGGGCTGCGGATCAAACAGGAATATGGTCCACTGGACGGCCCATGGCCGGGCGATGATATTTTTAATAAGCTGCTTGATAAAAACAGTGATGGTGATGGACGACACCGAATAAAGAACTTGTGGCCGATGGAGAATCAGTATTACTACTCATGGTCCGAATGGCTGGTTGATAGCTCGGCCCTGCAATCGATCGATCGTCACATTGCCGATAGATTGCTGACCATGTGTCGTCGTTATAATAAGAAAGATTCTCAAAACAGTCATAGTATGAGAGAGTATCGAAATTTATTGTTACATAGTTCTGTGGTAACCAACCTTGATGAAATAAGAAAACGCCTGGAACGGTATAAATTGATTGCTGGCGTTGGGGAGCCTCTAGGTAGGAATTTTCTTAGTTTGGATAACGTACAACCCTTGTTGGTTGGTTTTGGTGTGCCAAAGTTGGCTGTTGATATTAACCGTGATATGGCTAATTTATTGGATACGGTGATAGAGTGGTGAATATGGTTAAACTTGAAATCAGTCTGAAGAGGGTGCAAACCTTTATTTTTGACGTGCCTCGGCTCAAAGTCATGCTTGGGGCCAATGCCTTGCTGGGCGAAACGATGCGGTATGAATTGCCTAAACTGATGAATGGACGTGGTTGTCAGCTGCTTTGGCCAGAGATCGACTACGATATAGCAGGCGATCCCTTAGATAACGCACCCGATGCAGAAGATCGCGACAACCCTCGCGACAACCCTAAGGCTTTATACGAACAAGGCATCCTTGCCAGAGATGGTGGACATTTTATCGCCGTATTTTCAGATGAAGATAAGGCTAAGGACTTTCTGAAGGATGCTGAACAGGTACTGGCCGAGAAGCTTCCAGGTGTCTTGTACGATTGTAAAATTGAATCATTCGAAGAGAAAAAAACATTCAATCAGCCTAAATCATGTGAAAACCATCTGCTGAACCTTCCTGTATTCCAGGTGTGCCAGGAAACTGGCAAGGAACCAGCGTCAGAAACTATCCAGTATGAGGAGGAACAGGAACCGAGGTGGGTGGCCAAATCGGTCCAACATCGTCGAGATCACGGTTCCAAATTTTATGAGGGCAAGACAAAAGATATCATCGGTCTGATGTGGCATCAGTTATATCCCGATCCGTGGCAGCGACCACAGGAGATTAAAGACCTCACCTCGGGTGGCTACCTAGCATTGATTCATGCTGATGGCAACTGCATTGGTCTGCGCTATAACAAATGGAAAGAGAAGCAGCAGTCAGGCGATGCTCTAACAAAGGAGGCTCATGGTGAGACCTTTTTCCATAGCATGCGTGTCGCTGTACGCAAGGCAGTGGTAGCAGCCCTGAACAAGACTTTTGTACCCGAAAAATCAATACGGCCCTATGAAGTGCTGATGCTGGGTGGTGATGACTTGCTGCTGGCTTGCCACGCCAACAAGGCACTGACCTTTGCCCGACACTATGTTGAAGAATTACAGAATGAGCCATTGGCTGATGGCAACAGATTGGATGTAGCCATTGGTGTAGCCATCGCAAAACCCAGTTACCCCTTACACCGGTTGCACGAATTGGCTGAAAATCTGGCTTCCGGTGCCAAACGGCTTTACCGTGCTTCAGAGCATGACAGAAACTCTGTTATCGACTGGCAGGTGGTGACCCAATCCTGGTTTGCTGGTGTTGAGGAAGTCAGACAGAAAAGCGAGGTCGTGCAATACAAGATCAACGACCATGCTGAAACCTTGTTATTGACTGGACGTCCCTACCGTGTGGTTGGGGGCGAGCATAACCTGCAGCAACTTTTGGATACTGTTAACGCATTGGATAATAATAAAAAGATCGAAGTCGCACGGTCTCCCTTGCGCAGTCTGCGCAATGCCTGCGAACAAGGTCGTTTATCCGGAAAGATGGCCTTTGAGCGTCTGCCCAAAGAGGTGCGTCAAGAATTGGGCAACAACCTTTGGCAGTCGTTATCCGAGGAGCAACAGACGAGTATTTACTTAACCCGTGTCCTCGACATCATTGGTATTCGCGAAATAGCCCATCTTGGGAGTAGAAAAAATGATGGATAGGAAAAACCCGCTTTTTTTTATGCTGAAGGTTACGACCCTTGAAGATTTGCATACCGGTACCGGTACTGGTAGTGGTGATATTGATGCGCTGGTCATGCGGGATCGTCGTGGACATCCGGTGATTCGCGCCAGTCATATCAAGGGTTTACTGCTTGAAGCTGGAGAGGAATTGATCACCCATGGCATCATCAGTAAACAACAGCTATCTGTCCTGCTTGGCCAAGAGGGTGTGAGCAAGGGTGCCTTGCGTATAACGTCGTTGCGCACCGCCCAGCTGGAACGGCCAGAAACTCGTGTCTGGGGAGCTACCGCACGTGAACAGGGCAATCGATCACCTAAACCAGATACACTGCATTTCGTTGAACATATAGCAGCTGGTACATCGTTTCAGGCCCGATTGCGACTGATGGATCATACCCTTCAACCGTTGCTGGAGCGCTTATTGAACCGCGTTGATCGCGTTGGAGGCAATCGCAGTCGTGGCGGTGGTCTGGTACAAATAGAATGGACACCCTGTTCAGCAACTGACCAACAAGACAAGCGTAAACCTGTCGATCCTATCTCGATTGGTACACAGCTCCGTTTGGTACTATGCAATCTGGAGCCTTTATGTCTGCCAGTAACTGGTCATCCGGGCAATCTCATCCGCAGCCAATCCTTTATACGGGGGCAGGTTCTGAGGGGGGCCTTGATGGCTTGGGCTATTGAGAACGGCTCTTTCCCGACTTTAGAGGGGGTGTCGGTTGGTGATGCACTGCCACTACCACAAGGTGTTAACAGCGCGGATAGGGTGCTACCTATTCCGTTATCCATCCTGACTGAAAAACCACGAGGAGACGACAAGCGTTTGCCTTGGTGGTTTAAGGGAGGTTCGATACAAGCCTTTGACGATCTAAAGAACCTGGAAAGAGGGCAAACAACAGCAACAGGGGAAAAGCCAAAACGTCCAGGTGCGCATGAGTATCTTTGTCGTACGGATAATGGTCCTTGGTGGCGTTATGCTCCTGCCATGAATGTACAGTTGCGCAATCGAACTCCTAAAAAAAGTACCAGTAAGGACGAACCAGAGTTGTTTAGCATGGAGGAAGTTTCCGAGGAAACTTACTTTCAAGCTGATTTGTTGTTTGATAACGAAAAAAATGCTCAACAATTTATTGCAATATTTGCCCCTCTACTAGATGGTAGGGATTGGCTTGCAATCGGTCGAGAAGGACGACCAGTAGTGATTCAATCCTATATTTCATCCAAACCAGGGCAACAAGATCACTTCAGCGATGATTGGGTATTAACGCTTATCAGCGATTTGATTATACGTGGACCTAATCTCGGTTTTATCGATGATTTGACGATCAATCATTTGTGTCAGCTGGTGGGAATGAGTTGGCAACCGGAATGGAAAATAAAGCCGATGGTTGAAACTGATGTGATTCATGGTTTCAATACTGTCAGTGGCATGCATCGTTCTCCAGCGATAGCGATACGGCGCGGTTCCTGTTGGCGCATCACGGGGGCTGGCACTGCACAATTGGCCAAGAAACTGGCCAATCTGGACTCTTTGGGCGAGCGTAGTCGTGAAGGCTATGGTCGTTTTGCCATTGATATACAACTGATTGATCAACTCGATAAGGTACCAAAAAAATCTTCTGAGATCTCCTCTAACCGACAGGAAGAGCTGTTGATCGCTGCCCAGCATCTAGCCGCCGATCCCGGTGCTAAAGCCCCCAGTTTGAGTCAATTGCAATGGTTGCGTAACAGGGCCTTGGCAGCTACTAATGAAAAACGGCTAGAAGAGTTGTTGAAGGAAGTTAAGGAAGCCCATAAAGACCGTCCTCAGGGGGGTAAAGCATGGCAGAACTTTCCATCTAATAACCTGGAAAACAAGCTTGCCCAATACACCGACCTGCAGGAAAAACGCCAGCTGATTTCCTATATGGTCCAATGGCTGGTTCTTCCTATCAAGCAGGAGCAGCAAAAGGAGAATGGTCGTGACTAAGCTTTATCGCACCCTGTTTGTTGGTACACTGGTTCAACAGTCTTTTCTCAGCCTTGGCGGGACGGATGATCCTTACACCACAGTAGATAGTCCTTTCTGTCGTGATGGTTGCAAGCGTCCAACATTGCGTGGAACCAGTTTGGCAGGTGCTCTGGTGGCTACTTTACGTCGGCTTGATCATGTTCCCCCTGAGATCTCGTGCAGTGAAGAAGGTCGTTATCCATCGGTATGGCGTTTTTTTAATAGTCACCCCTCTGATGGTGGAACAACCATGGCCTATCGCCAACATGTGGCCATTGATGCCTGTACAGGTGCTGCCATAACGGGGGCTTTATTCAACGTAGAGACGCTGCCACCCAGTACGTGTTGGCCTTTTCTGCTGGAGGTGGATACCTCTCGTTATACCAATGCGGCTACTTTGGCACGTAAGGCACTGAGTCACTGGGTTGCCGGACGCTGTCTACTGGGTCGCGATGTGGCACGGGGACTGGGCTGGATGAAGCTGGAAAATCTGCAGGAATACACGCTGGCCACTGAACAGGTCGATGCTTGGCCATGTGCCAGAGAGTCGGCTCATTATCCTGACTATATTAAATCACAGTTTCAGAACATTGGCTTGCCAGTTCCTGCTGCAACAGATGCTCTTCCAGGTTGGTGTGAAATCACTGGCCAAGTCAGTGCTGGTCTACGTCAGGATGGCTATGGCATTGACAGTCTATCCATCGGTGGTCATGCCAGTGAAGAATTGGCAGCTGCTTGGGATGAGCGTTTTCTTGCTCCCGACGGTATGCTCGTCGAAAAAGCCCGGGAATGCTTCGATCCTGACCATGCTGTTGTTACACTGGAGCAGAATGGTAAGCGGGTGCCCTATATTCCTGGTTCCAGCCTACGTGGTCCGCTGCGTCATGCGCTGGCACGATTGCTGGTGGCACGTTGTGGAAAAGAAGAGGGCGGTAAGACCGTCAACGAGCTATTTGGTACGGATAAACAGAGTGCCAAGTTGTTAATTTGTGATGCATTACCAGTTAAAGACAGCCCTATACAACTGGCATGGTTGCAACATCATGCTGAAGATGAGTTCGCTGGTGGGGCTTATTCCAGCTCTAAATTCGATCGGGTTGCCGTCATGCAGGGAACCTTTGCTTGGAAGATGGTTCTTGAGAACGCTTCCGATAATGAGAAAAAAATGATTGAAGAGTTGCTTGGTTTGGCACGTACCGGACAGATTGGTATTGGTGGTGGTCAGTGGCGTGGCCATGGCTGGTTGCACTGGACGATTGATAAGAATGATTGCTGCTACAATGGAGAAACGGTATGAACAACAAAAGGTGCAAGATCGTGTACCAACACGGTCAGGAAACGTGCAATGTTGTTAACTTTATCCATCAGAAGATACGGGATTGCCCCCCTCTATTGGCTTGGGCTGAGCCCGATTTAACTGCAGTGGACATACGTAGTAAAACAGGAAGACGAAGAGATTTTACACCTCTTGTTCGTGGTATTCCTGACTGGCCTGAAGATCTCCCCCTTGTCGAGGCACGCCTGTTCTGGCAAATATCCGCATTGCATGTGGTTGCCATTGATCAATGCGGGTGTCGGTGGGTATGTATTGAAGAAAGCTCCATCAGTGGCGTTGAAGTGACTTATTCCGAGATGTCGGTTTTGACACTCCGTGATCATAAGCGATTTGGCTTGGATGAACAGACGATTGAGAGACTGTCTGCTATTGAATATCGTCAGAATGGGCGTTTGGTTGGATGGCGTTTAGTCGCTAGTGAGGTGTTATGATGCCAATTGCCATTGATACGACAGTTGAGGATTTTTTTACCTCTAAGAAAACTGGAGCTGAAATGGTGCGCTTTGCCGCTTTCAACAAGGCTGGTTGGAAGTGGGGTGCACCTCGTGTATTTGTTGAGAGTTGTTTGGGAAAAAATATCGCTCTCGGTCAAGCCGTTACGATTGAGGTCGATGAACAAAACAATCGCGTCACCAAAATCATCAAACGAGGTATCTTTGCGTCTCCCCTCCAAACAACGGCCCCTACCCTTGGGAAAAGCGTTATGCCTTATGGTTTTATCCCCATCAACACAGGCATAGCAGTAACAAATGGACCTGTTTGGCATGACGGAACCAGCGGTGGAGATCTGCTTTCGGGTGAAATCCTCTGTACCTTGACTGCCATGACGCCGCTTCTGCCTGGTAATAGCCGCTATAGCATCACAGATGCGGATCAAAATAAGGTCAAATTCCATGCTGTGACCGAACAAAAGCAGGTGGTTGAACCGCTGCTTCTGCCTGATGGTCGTGTTGTTATTGCTGGAAGCGCTTTAAAAGGTATGATCCGCCATAGCATAAGTGCATTACTATCGGCGCCCATGGAGCGGGTTGCAGAACACCGCTACACCTATCGGCCAAATCTCCACTTTGGAAAAGGAAATAAGAAGTATGATGTTAAACCAGCTAGGGTCGTTGAGAAGAGAGGAGATGGTTGGGCCATCAAAGTCTTTTCTGATGCGCGAGATGCTATTTTTGTTCGAAGTAATGCTATGTCCATTATTCAACAGCAGGCAAGAAATGGTATTATTTCCGGAAATGTGATGAATGTTAGTCTGGACGGCCGACCGGGGCAACAGAGGATCATCCAGAACACAGGAGGGTCAACACCGCTACAGAGATCCTATCGCGTTGCCAGTTATAAAGGTGGTATCGATGGTCAAGGTTTATTGGCGCGGGCGTTTAATGAGTCTTCTCTTACCTACAGCATGGCTCTTGTTCCCGAAGAAGGGCTATCGCTAGAGATTTCTGGCGAACTTTATCGGTGTTACTTGGAGGATCAGAAAGAAGTTCTTGCTAACGATACAACGGGTCATTTGACTGCACATCCCTTAAAAGAAGATATTGATGTTGGTACGGTGAAAAAAGCCATCAAGGATCATGCGAAGCTGGAAGTTGACCAGTTGATCTATGTGGAATTAACGACTGAAGATGGCCGTGTCACGGCTCAATCCAAGGTCGTCTCTTTTGGTCATCATTTCCGTTATCGCTGGGCCTATACTTCATCGATACGTAAGAAGGCTGGTAAGCTGCGGACATCTCTTAGTCTGAGAGCTTCTGAAGAGACGAAGCCATTTCCAGAACAACTTACCGGTGCACGGCTGCTATTTGGTTACGTGAGCAATGAAGAGACCTCCATTGGTGAGGGTAAATTCGAACGACTGGCTGGACGCATTGCCATCAACCATGCCGTCAGCCAACACAACCCAGTGTTTCTTGGTACAGAAGCGGATGGCTTTTATGTGCCATTGAAGGTTCTTGGCCAACCTAAACCGTCAGCATGGGAGTTCTATCTCCAGCAAGATGGCGAAGTACCTGTCACCTATGGTGATTTGCCTGCTGATGCTGGGGGAGAGTTGGCTGGACGCAAGTTTTATCGGCACCAGTCGACGACGACAGATAAGACAATTATAGATCAGACAACTACCCAATCCAAGCAGTCAACATTAGCACGGTTTATTTGTCAGAAAGGAACGACCTTCAAATTTGCCATTCGTTTTGCCCACTTAAGGACTTGGGAGTTGGGGGCCTTGCTGGCAGTTTTAGAACCCCATCGCATCGCTCCGGAAGGAAGCCAACCAGAAAATTATGCTCATAAACTCGGTCTTGGTCGACCATTAGGCATGGGGAGCGTGCATATTCATGTAGATACTATACAGGTACGTTATGATAAGGATATTGCGTTTATGGAGAGTGATCTGGAGTCATTAGCGTTAAAGGCCTTAAATGAAAAATTTATGACTCCAACCCATAGGACTCATTTGCAGTGCTGGCTGGAATCCCATAAATTCCTCGATAGCGTTCTTGATTATCCACGAAGCGAGGATGGCACTATATACGGTTGGCACACTGATTTGCGGCGTCAATACAGTGTATTAAGACGGGAAAAAATGCCTTCTTATAGTCGCATCAACCGCATGATCCGTGAAAGGCAGCCATAATGGCGCCACAACAAAAAAAGAGTATTGCTCTGTTCTTTACCGCTGGAATCTCTGACTTAAAATTTGTTGCTGAAGATGGCAGTTTGCTGGAACTGGCAAAAGTTCATAGCCATTCATCTACCTATGCCAGTATTCGTGAGGTGCACGAGTCTCTGCTCAAAATCGGTAGCGATAACATCGCTATTTATCCTTTTGATACGGATCTAGTGTTTGATAATTCTGGCGTTGTAAATGTTAACTTCTTAAAATATAATGATTTTTTAGCACAAGCACCTATTGATGCTAATGGTAGATCATTTCCTTTGCAGCGACTAGATGATGGACGGCTATTATTAGCTGCTGATAAACTACTCCCAATTTGGAGTTCTATTCAGAAGAAACAGCAAAGAGTATCGGCAGTAGTAGGTTTCTGTACTAAACGTGATAACAGAAATGATGAACCTGTTGCAGCAGAGAAGCTGATTTTTACTAAACTGGTTGAGCGTCTGAGACCTGAGTATTCGGATCTTGTTACCTACGTGAAAGGCCAAGAAACCTTGGAATCCCAGACAGGGGTGTTCCTGCCAGATGCTGTAGCCCGTATTGAAAAAGGAGTGTACTTATGCCACCAATCGCTTGGTGACACGAAGACTACGCCTTGGCTGACGACAACAGGAGGAATTCCACCGGTTAAAGGCGTGCTACGTGCTGCGATTGAGTTGCATTTTGGTCCTGTACGTTCATTCCAGCGATTTCAAGATGGTGCCGAGTCTTCGTTCTATCATGCTCCACAAGATAGCCTAGTGGCGCGTCGTCATGCGCTGGATTTTATCCGTTGTGGTGCATTAATCGAAGCTGCTGCAATGGCGTGGTCTTTTCGGGATAACGAGACCGAACGTTACTGGGTACACCCCCTTCGTTGTGCTGCACGCTTTCTTGATGGCAACCCTGTATTTGCCTACTCAACGGGTCATTATCCGGAATCTGCTGCCCCATCAGAACGACGGCTTGAGCTTCCGCTCTTCGTGTATCAGATGGCACAGCATATGTTGCCAGGGGGTAATCAACCACAGAGACGCTGCTTGTTGGTTGGTCTGCGTGCTGAAGCGGCTTTACGTGCTGGTAGATGGGTAGACGCGATTAACTTGTCTGTTACTTTTCACGACGCTGCTATCCGGGATATGATCAATCAAAAAATTGGTCATTATGTTGGTGATAGAGAAATTGAGTTAAAAAGATCTTTGACTCCAAGTGAGCGCCTGACCTTATGTGATACCAATTATGGTATAGGACAAAATGACCCATGCTTAAGACCCATAAGGCAGAATGTCTTTCGCGTTTGGAGTAGCAAACACCACGATGATGTCTGGTGTCAGTTTTTCGGGGGTCCATTAAAAGAAATGAATGATCGATTGCATGGCCTAAGGGAATTTCGTAACCGTAATACACATGATATTTTAAGCGATAATGACATAAAAAAAACCAAAGATGCCTTTAAACAAATTGGTCTTTGGCAACAAAGCAACCAAACAAATATGTTGAGTTTTTTGGATACTGATCTTCCAAAGGAAATATTGAGAGAATTAGGATATAAGAATGACAACCCGTTAGACTACATTATCAGCCAACTTGAACAGGTTATAAAAAATATAGATACTTATAAATGTGTTAATTAAAAATATAAACCGGCAGATGTACATCGAAGCTAAGGCATCTTTTCAGGCGGCTTTCGTGTTTCGACATCTAAACAGTGCGTAAAGCCATGTTGCACAATTGTTTTGCGCGCAATATCCCATGCATGGTATAAGTGAAGGCAGGGGGATGTGTCATGACAGAGCAGGAGCACAAAGTCAGCCAGATACATGCGATGGCAGCCGGCTGAGCTGGGTGTGACTGATATACGAGAAAGAGCTATCTGGCAAGTATTGCGTCAGCTGTGATTTATTGTCATGATGGTGGCCTGGAATGAATATAGTGAGAGAAGGCAATCATGTAGTCGATCATGACCGATACCCAGCGTGATTCTGACAGTATTTATCACAACATCTACGCCTACCCAGAAATGGTAGCTGATTTGTTGGAGAGTTTTCTTGACCCAGAAATGCTGGCGGAACTGGATCTGTCACAGATGCGGCGGTTGAACACCAAGTTCACTGCTGAACAAGGGGATCGGCGCAGAAGTGACGTGGTGTGGGAAATTCCGTTACGTACCGGTGGTTATTTGTACTTATTGCTGATCCTGGAATTTCAGTCCACCATTGAGGTCTGGATGGCCTTGCGTGTCTGTGTCTATACCGGCCTGCTGTACCAGCAGCTGATTGCCGAGCGCAAATTGACTCCCGAGCAGGGATTGCCACCGGTGTTGCCAATCACACTGTTCAATGGCAAGCCGCGCTGGCATGCGGCAACCAGTCTGCGTGATCTAATCCGGTTACCAGACACTTCACCGCTCTGGTATTTTCAACCCGACATGCGCTATTACGTCATGGACGAGGGAGCCTTTCCAAAGGCTTTGTTGAAATTGCTGC
>JADGCH010000066.1 GCA_015229115.1 Magnetococcales bacterium | reverse complement strand
TTGAGGGCCATCAGGCCGCTGCTGGTGCGTAATGGCATCAGCAGAATCTCCTGATCGGGGATCTGTTGCAGGTTCAGCAGTTGATAGGGGAAATCGAGCACGTAGGAGCGCAGCTCGGCCGATAGAGGGCCATACATGGTGTGGAAAAAGGGTGGCATGGACCATGGTTCTGGGCCGTGGTAAACAACCACGCAGAAGATAGCTGGTAAAGGCCCGCTTTCACCTTGCTTGGTGAAGATGGCGCGCAACTCCTCACCCTGATAGATGAGCAACTGCATCGGTGTGTTGCGGTCAAAATGGCTTTTGTGCTCAAACAGCACGTAAACATGCAATGGTGTGCCATCGGTGGTTTTGAGCCGGATAAGGAAATCGGCATGGGATGGTCCGTGATAGAGACCGGCGTAGTTGACCATGAGCACCTCCGGGTCAACGGTCTGATCAATCGATTGGTACAGGGGTGCTGGCAACCAGTGCTGTAACAGGACACGGATGGTGCCGTTATCGTCGATCCATATCTTGAAGAAGCCGTCGTGGTCTTGAGGTGCCAGTTGCATTGAGCCGTTCCTAATTGGGATGAACGAACATAAAGCGAATCATGGCATAGACAGCAGCGAGCGTCATGGCTAGCATGGTCGTGTGTGCCTCTCTCTTGCTCAGCAATAAAAACTAGACATGCGTTAATTATAGCGGTAGCATGCGGTGAATGCAACCAAATCTGCGGTTTTGTTCAAGCCTGCGCAGCTATGATCCATGATTCAGTAGTTAATGCGAGATACCATCCGGGACGGATTTCTTTATTTTCTATCGTTCAAAGAGGGTTGACAGTCAGACAATAGCGGCTATAATACACCGTTCCGTTTCATGATGAAATTCCATTGTTAGGTGATGTTTGGAGGATAGCCAAATGTATGCGGTAGTTCGCACTGGTGGCAAGCAATACCGGGTCGCAGTGAATGATTGTGTGCGTGTGGAACAGTTGCCTGGGGAAAAAGGCGATACTGTCGAGCTCAGGGATGTTCTGATGGTGGCTAACGATGCGACGGCGGATGGTGCGGCAGCCATTCAGACCGGTAGCGCTGTGGCGCAGCGGGTGGTAACGGCGCAGATTGTCCAGCAGTTGCGCGATCGCAAGATCATCGTGTTCAAGAAGAGACGGCGGGTCAACTACCGGCGCAAGCAGGGCCACAGACAGAATTTGACTGAGTTGCGTATTACCGCCATTCAGTAGTAACGATGATCTCTGTTAGGGAGGATTGAAACATGGCTCACAAGAAAGCAGCAGGAAGTTCCAAAAACGGCCGCGATTCTGCTGGCCGTCGTCTCGGTGTGAAGAAATTTGGTGGAGAGCAGGTGGCTCCTGGGTACATTCTGGTACGCCAACGCGGTACCAAGGCTTATCCGGGTGCTGGTGTCGGCATGGGTCGCGACCATACCCTGTTTGCCTTGATTGCGGGACAGGTACAGTTCAGCCGTCAGCGTAACCGCCTTTATGTCAATGTCGTGCCTGCCTCGGCATGACCATAGCCCCGTGCTATGCAGTTCTTTGATGAGGTCCGGGTCTACGTCCGTTCTGGTGATGGCGGCAACGGTGTTGTGGCCTTCCGGCGCGAGAAATATATTCCCTATGGTGGACCGGATGGCGGCGATGGCGGGCGCGGCGGCGACGTTGTCCTGATTGCTGATCCCCATCAGAACACGCTGGTTGATCTGCACTATCGGCCTCATCTCAAGGCCGCACGCGGGGGCGACGGTATGGGCAAGGGCCGTACCGGTCGATCTATCCCGCCCTTGGAGGTCAAGGTTCCGGTAGGAACCCTGGTTCGTGACAACAGCACGGGACAGCTTCTGTCGGATCTGTGTCGCCCGGGCGACCGGTTTGTGGCGGCACGGGGTGGACGGGGTGGACGGGGCAACGTCCATTTCAAGAGTTCGGTCAACCGTACCCCGCGTTATGCCGAGTCGGGTGGTTTGGGACAGGAGCACTGGCTTCATCTCGAGCTCAAGCTGCTGGCCGATGTCGGTCTGGTGGGTCAGCCCAATGCTGGCAAGTCAACCCTGCTGGCGGCCGTATCGGCGGCCCGGCCGAAGATTGCCGATTATCCTTTCACCACCACCACGCCTCATCTGGGTGTGATCTCCCTGTCCATGACCGAGTCGTTTGTTATGGCCGATATCCCCGGCTTGATTGAGGGGGCCAGTACTGGCGAGGGGCTGGGCCATTTCTTCCTGCGTCACGTCGAACGCTGTGCTGTGTTGCTGCATCTGATCGATGCCGCTCCGGCCGACCAGTCCGATCCCGTCGTCAATTTCAATACCATCGAACAGGAGCTGGCCCGCTATGCGCCGGGTCTGGTGCAAAAGCCGCGTCTGATTGTCCTGACCAAGGCTGATCTGGTCGACACGTCGCAACAGGCTGATCTGATGGCACGATTGCAACAGGCCAGCCACGACGGTCAGACACCACTGCTGATCTCGGCTGTGACAGGGGAGGGGGTGCCACAGTTGTTGCAGCAGGCCATGGCCTACGTCCAGCAGGCACGCGCTCAGTCGCGGCATGGGCTGACACTGGCTGATGCTCCGGTGCGTGTCAGACATGGGGCCATTGAGCCCATGGATGATGATGA
The DNA here is from genome assembly GCA_015229115.1 of Magnetococcales bacterium. GTDB lineage: Bacteria > Pseudomonadota > Magnetococcia > Magnetococcales > JADGCH01 > JADGCH01. The sequence goes on along the minus strand of JADGCH010000066.1, from coordinate 9,639 downwards.
AGATCTGGAGGGTGAGGCTGATTTTGACTGGGGTGACGACATCGATGAGCCATGACGATGAAGACCGGGTGGCACAGGCTGCCTGGCAACGGGTTGCCCAGACTCGGCGCATCATCATCAAGGTCGGTTCTCATCTGTTGACTGGAGGTCAGGAGCATCTGCAACGCGACTGGATTGATCGACGTTGCCAGGAGATCTGCGCCATACTGGACACAGGACGTCAGGTGGTCATTGTGACATCGGGAGCGATTGCCGCTGGTGCGGCCCGTCTCCATCTGGGACGCAAACCGGTGTTGTTGCGCGAAAAGCAGGCCGCTGCCGCTGCCGGGCAGGGTGTATTGATGCAGTGCTACGAAGAGGCCTTTGTCCATCATGGTCGCTCCGTTGCCCAGATTCTGCTGACACGGGAGGATGTGGCCCATCGGCGGCGCTACCTCAATGCACGCGATACGCTGGAGACCCTGTTGATGCTGGGGCTGGTGCCCATTGTCAACGAAAACGACACCGTGGTGGTGGAAGAGATCTGTTTTGGCGAGAACGACACCCTGGCTGCCCTAGTGGCTGGTTTGATCGATGCCGATTTGCTGCTGTTGCTGTCGGATATCGACGGCCTGTACGATGGTGACCCGCGTCAGTCGGATGGACAGGCCCGTCTAATTCCACTGGTACACCAGGTAACGCCGGATATCGAGCGCTTGGCGGGTGGCAGTGGCAGTCAGGTCGGTTCGGGTGGCATGATTACCAAGTTGCATGCTGCCCGCATGGCAGCGCGTAGCGGTTGCATGACTGTCATCGCCAATGGCTTTTGTGAGGGAGTCATCCCGAAAATCCTGTCTGGGCAACCGTCAGGCACGCTGTTTCTCAGTGAAGGGGATACCATCAGCAGCCGCAAGCGCTGGATCGCCAATGGTTTGCGCAGCAGTGGTGATCTGTGTCTTGATGAAGGCGCTGTGTCTGCCTTGTTGAGTGGGCGCAGTCTGCTGGCCAAGGGTATTCAGCGTGTGCAGGGTCATTTTGATCGTGGTGCTGCCGTGCGTTGCCTGTCACCACAGGGCGAATTGCTGGCGCGTGGATTGGTCAATTACAGCGCTGATGCGTTGCGGAGTATTGCCGGTCACCACAGCAGCGAATTTGAGGCGATCCTGGGATTTCGTGGTGATGATGAGGTCATTCATCGGGATAATCTGGTGGTTTTGAGGGTCTGAGGGTATGAGCAACCAAGCAGTAGATGACGCGATTAGCACGATGGTGATCTCCATGGCGCAGCGGGCTCGTCAGATGGCACCGCTGTTGGCCCGCTCCAGCGGTGCCGTGCGCAACCGTGCTCTGGAAAGGATGGCTGACCGGCTATTGGCGCAGCAACAGAAATTACTGGAAGCCAATCAGCGTGATCTGGATGCTGCTGGGGAGGCCGGTCTGGCGCCAGCGTTGATCGATCGGCTGCGTCTTGATGAGGCAGCCATCATGGCCATGGCGACCGGTTTGCGGCAGATTGTCGCCTTGCCGGACCCTATTGGCGAGATCAGCGATCTGCGGGTGCGTCCTAACGGTATGTCGGTGGGGCGGATGCGGGTACCGCTGGGGGTGATGGCCATCATCTACGAGTCACGTCCCAATGTCACGGCCGATGCGGTTGGGCTGTGCATCAAATCGGGCAATGCCATCATCCTGCGTGGCGGTTCGGAGGCGTATCATTCCAATCAGGCCATCGCCGCCTGTCTGGTGGAGGGGGTAACGGAGGCTGGTCTTCCGGCTGAGGTGGTGCAATGTCTGGCAACACCGGATCGGGCCGCTGTTGGGGCTCTATTGCGTTGCGACCGCTGGATCGACGTGGTCATTCCGCGTGGGGGTAAGGGGTTGATCGAGCGGGTGATGCAGGAGTCGCGTATTCCGGTGATCAAGCATCTGGATGGCATTTGCCATACCTACATTGACCGTTATGCCGATCTGGCCATGGCCATGGAGCTGACCTTCAATGGCAAGATGCAGCGCGTGGCGGTCTGCAATGCCACCGAAATTTTACTGGTACACCAGGCCGTTGCGGCTGATTTTCTGCCACCCATGGCGGCTAGGCTGCATCAAGCTGGTTGTGAACTGCGCGGCTGCCCGCGCACAGTGGCCTGTTTGGCTGCAACAGGGGTTCCGGTGGTTGCGGCTACTGAACAGGATTGGGATACCGAGTTCCTGGCTGCCATCCTGGCGATCCGTATCGTCGATCATTTCGATGAGGCGTTGGCCCATATTGCCGCCCATTCATCGCAGCATACCGAGGTGATTGTCACTCGTGATCACGAACGGGCGATGCGCTTTCTGCGCGAGGTCGACTCTTCGGCGGTCATGGTCAATGCCTCAAGTCGTTTCAACGACGGTTTTCAGTTTGGCCTCGGTGCCGAAATGGGCATTTCGACCGATAAGCTGCATGTGCGTGGCCCCGTTGGTCTGGAAGGATTGACCTGTCAGAAATATATTGTGCTTGGCCATGGCCAGTTGCGGTCATAAGGCTCCATGACGCAGCGGATCGGTATTTTCGGCGGTAGCTTCAATCCGCCACACCATGGCCATCTGCGTCTGGCGCTTGAGTGTCTTGAGCATCTTGCCCTGCAGCGGCTGTTGTTCTTGCCGGCCGGACACCATCCTTTCAAATCGGACCAGACCGTGACCGTGGGCCATCGTTTGGCCATGGTCGAATTGGCTATTGCCACCGAACCACGATTTTCCCTGTGTCGCCACGAGGCGGAGGCCGAGGGCGTCTGTTACACGGTCGATACCTTGGCAACCCTCAAATCTTTGTATTCCGACTATGAATTGGTCTTTGTGGTCGGTTCTGACCTGCTGGCTGAGCTGCATCTGTGGCGCCAATGGCGCACGTTGCTGCATTGGGCCCATCTTGGCTGCCTGCAGCGTCCTGGCAACGGCACTCATTACAGCGATGAGGTTGCGGCGTGGTTACAGATACACCAAGTGGCGACACCCGCCGCGCTTCGTTACGATGACAAGGCAGGTAGCCACCAAGTGGTCTGGTTGCCCATGACGCCCCTTGAGATCAGTTCCAGCGCCATCCGGCAGCAGCTTCAGCAGGGACGGTCACCACGTTACCTGTTGCCGGACGGAGTCACCGATTATATCCAGCAGCAAGGGCTGTACCGTTGATCTACCTCGACTATAACGCCACAGCTCCATTGCGTGAACAGGCCAAGGCAGCCGTGCTGGCTTGGTTGCAGCAGTCGGCTGGCAACCCATCTTCTATTCATCGTGCTGGCCGTGCGGCACGGCAGGCGCTCGATCAGGCACGCCGGTCGGTGGCGCAGCTGTTTGCGGTGCATGATAGTCAGGTGGTTTTTACCAGTGGTGGGACCGAGGCCAATCATCTGGCTTTGTTCGGTCTGGCAGCGCAGCGTCGCTTTCAGGGACATATCGTGACGACGGCCGTTGAGCATGCGTCACTGCTGGCAGCTGCTGAACTGTTGCAGCAGCGACAGGGTATGCGCATCACGCGGGTTCATCCGGATCAGCAGGGCAACATTACGGTGTCAGCCATTGAGGCGGCCTTGCAACCCGATACCCGGCTGGTATCGGTCATGGCTGCCAACAACGAAACGGGCTTGATCCATCCGGTAGCCGACATCGCCCGACTCTGTCGTGAGCGCGGCATCCCCTGTCATAGCGATGCGGTACAGCTGGCGGGTCGTGCGCCGGTGGCACTCGATCAGATTGGTTGTGATCTGCTGTCGGTTTCGGCCCACAAGATGGGTGGCCTGCCGGGGGTCGGTGCGTTGCTGGTACGTAAAGGCGTGGCCCTGGAGCCGCTGCTGGCGGGTGGTGGGCAGGAGCGTGGTCGTCGTAGCGGGACCGAGAATCTGCCCGGTATTGTGGCTTTTGGTGCGGTAGCTCGTTATCTTCATCCGGATGTGATCGCTGCGGAGGCGGAACGCACGCGCCTGTTGCAGCAGCACATGGAAGCAGCGATCAGCCATCATCTTCCGGATGCGGTCGTGGTCGGTGCTACGGGGCGGCGGTTGGCCAATACCACCCTGATCGCTTTGGCAGGGGTGGATGGGGAAGCCTTGGTGATGAACCTCGATCTGGCCAGTTTTGCCGTCAGTGGTGGGGCGGCTTGCTCATCGGGTAAGGTGGGACAATCCCATGTGCTGCTGGCTTTAGGATTGCCAGAGACGCTGGCCCGTGGTGCCGTGCGTATCAGTCTGGGCTGGCAGAGCGAACAGGCCCATGTGGAGGCCTTTGTTGCGGCACTGGTTCAGGTTGTGGAACGATTGCGCCATGGATGATGTCCAATAGATCGAAATGGTTGAATCTGGAACAACATATCCTTATTATGATGGAGTCGCTGTGACCCCGTGAACCGTCATTCAGTCCGAAGGAGTGGTCGTCGATGAATTTACCGATTTACATGGATTATCAGGCCACCACCCCGATGGACCCCCGGGTGCTGGAGCAGATGCTGCCCTGGTTTGTGGAAAAGTTTGGTAATCCGGCCTCGCGTTCTCATGCCTATGGCTGGCAGGCTGAGCAGGCCGTTGAACAGGCCCGTCAACAGATTGCCGATCTGATCGGTGCTGATCCGCGTGAGATCGTCTTGACCTCTGGTGCTACCGAGTCGGACAATCTGGCCATCACCGGGGCGGCACGCTTTTATCGCAACAAGGGTGATCACATCATCACCCTGACCACCGAGCACAAGGCCGTACTGGATAGCTGCCGTCATCTGGAGACCGACGAAGGTTTTCGCATCACCTGGTTACCGGTACAGCAGAATGGTCTGGTTGATCTGCAGCGATTGGCTGACGCCATCACCGACCGCACCCTTCTGGTCTCCATCATGGCTGCCAACAATGAGACCGGTGTGGTGCAACCACTGGCCCAGATCGGCGCTCTGTGCCGGTCACGCGGGGTGCTGTTCCATTGTGATGCGGCTCAGGCGGTGGGCAAGATACCGCTTCATGTTGATCTGATTCACAGTGATTTATTATCGATCTCGGCCCACAAGATCTACGGTCCCAAGGGTATTGGCGCCTTGTATGTGCGGCGCAAACCACGTGTACGTCTCAAACCGATCATTCATGGCGGGGGGCATGAGCGCGGGCTGCGTTCGGGTACGCTGGCTACACCGCTGATTGTCGGTTTTGGTGCTGCCTGTGCCTTGGCACAGCAGGAGATGGCGGTCGAGCAGCAGCGCATTCTGATGCTGCGTGAGCGGTTGCGTTGCGGTATCATGGACGCCTTAACCCACGTCCATATCAATGGCGATCTGGAGCAGCGTCTGGCCGGCAACCTCAATCTCTCTTTTGCCTATGTTGAAGGTGAGTCGATGATGATGGCCATCAAGGACGTGGCGGTCTCATCCGGTTCTGCCTGCACGTCGGCTTCTCTGGAGCCTTCCTATGTGTTGCGTGCCATGGGGGTCAATGAAGAGCTGGCTCATACTTCCATTCGCTTTGGTCTGGGACGGTTCACGACTGTTGAAGAGGTTGATGTTGTTGTAGCAACCGTGGTCCAGGCGGTCAACCGGTTGCGTGAGCTGTCGCCGCTATGGGAAATGATGCAGGAAGGGATTGATGTCGATAATTTCAAGTGGACGGCACACTAGCTAGGGAGTCAAGCGCATGTATAACGAAAAAGTACTCGATCATTATGAGAATCCCCGCAACGTCGGCTCGCTCGACAAGAACGACAGCCGTGTCGGCACCGGCATGGTGGGAGCACCGGCCTGTGGTGATGTCATGAAACTGCAGATCCTGGTCAACGACGACGGTGTCATTACCGATGCCAAGTTCAAGACCTTTGGCTGTGGTTCGGCCATTGCCTCTTCTTCGCTGGTGACCGAATGGGTCAAGGGGCGTACCATCGAAGAGGCCCTGGCGATCAAGAACAGCGCTGTGGCCGAGGAGCTGGCTTTGCCGCCAGTCAAGATCCATTGCTCGGTACTGGCCGAGGATGCCATTAAATCAGCGGTGGAAAATTACCGTTCCAAACAGCATAAAATCATGGGCGACCAGCAGGAGGGATAGTATGACGACAGAAACAATAGCTGCCATTACGTTGACTGAACAGGCTGCCGAACAGGCGCGGCAGATGCTGAGCCGGCGTGGAACACCTGATGCGGCCATTCGCATTGGTGTCACCACCAGCGGCTGTTCCGGGTTTGCCTATCGGCTTGAATACGCCGATCAGCCGGATGAAGGGGATCAGCTGTTCGAAAGCCAGGGTGTGCGCCTGGTTGTCGACAGTAAATCGCTGTCAGCGATACAGGGTATGGTGATCGATTTTGAGCAGCAGTCGTTCAAATCGGGTTTCAAGTTTATCAATCCGCGTGAAAAAGCACGCTGTGGCTGTGGTGAATCGTTCTCGGTATGACCGATTTTTTTGCGCTGCTGCAGCTGCCGGTGACCTTTGATCTGGATGTTGCCACACTGGAGCAGCACTATCGTGCCCAGCAGCAGCAGTTTCACCCGGACCGTTTTGCCACCCATGCAGTCGAGCAGCAGCGTTGGTCGATGGAACAGGCGACCCAGCTGAATGAGGCCTGGCAGACTTTGCGTGAGCCGTTGGCCCGTGCCGTCTATCTGTTGCAACGGATGGGCTATCAGCCTGTGTCAGCAGAGCAGGGCAGGGGTGATCAGGATGCCGCCTTCCTGATGCAGGTCATGGAGTGGCGTGAGGCTTTGGCGGAGATTGACCCGGCCACTGCGGCGGCCCTGCCACAACTGGTCGCCTTGCGTCAGCAGATGGAACGGGAGATGGAGCAGGTCTTTGCCCATCTGGCCGCTTTGTTCAAGGCTGTTTGCGGTGCTGACCAGACGGATCGTTCCCAGCTGGAGCCGATGGCGCGTTTGATCGACCAGCAACGCTATCGGCGCCGTTTCCTGGCTGAGATCGATCAGATCGAAGAACAGGTGGTGGAACGCATCGAATCGGACCAGCATGGCGGATGACTATGGTGCCTCAACGGCCAGCCGTGGCCGGTTGACGGTTGGCAACAGCATCAAGGGCAATATTGAGCAGGCCGGCGATCGTGACTGGTTTGCCACGACCCTGACGGCGGGTTGGCGCTACCGGGTCACTCTGCAGGGACTGGATAGCAATCAGGGCACGCTGGACGATCCTGCCCTGCGCATTCTGGATGCCAACGGCCGTGAGCTGGATTACGATAACGATTTGGGCATGGGGCTGGAGTCCCTGTTGCTGTTTACCCCGTCACTGACGGCTACCTACTATCTGTCGGCTGAGGGTGGCGATGACTGGACCACCGGTAGCTATCGGCTCACTGTCAAACAGGATGGCAGCGATGATTATCCCTCTTCCATCCTGACCCAAGGCGTCGTGACCGTTGGTGGCAGTATCACCGGAGTCGTCGAGGTGGCCAGTGATCAGGACTGGTGTTCTGTTGCGCTTACCGCCGGTGACCGCTATCAGATCGATCTGGTTGGATGGGCGGTGGGCACCGCGGCAGCGCTGGCTGATCCGGTGTTGCGGTTATACGACGATCATGGCGTCATTCTTCGCTCCAACGATGACGTCGGTACCAGCTTTAATGCAGCGATCACCTATACAGCCGAGCAAAGCGGCGTCTACTATCTGTCCGCCGAAGGCTTTAACGATGAAACCGGTGGCTGGCGTCTCACGGTAACCTCGCTGCGACCACCTGTACCGACTCGGCTGGATCTGGCCTCTGTCGATGACAGCGGTCTTTCCAACAGCGATCATGTCACCCTGCAAACCAGTGGACTGACCATCAGTGGCCAGGACGGCAAAAGCGGTGCTGTCATGATGCTCTTTTCCGATCGTGACAACGATGGTGCGATGGACGATGGCGAGTTGATGGCTACCACAATGGTCACGGCGATGGCATGGAGTGCTGATATCGATCTGACGCCTGGTACCCACCGCATCAAGGCCCTGCAAAGTGACCAAAGCGGCCATCGCAGCAGGGTGTCAACGGTCTTGATGATAACGGTTGATACCACAGCACCGGTTCGATTGACCGGACTGGACCTGGCCGCAGCGGACGATAAAGGCAGCTCCAGCAGCGATAACATCACCTCGCAGACCGCAGCGCTCAGCTTCAGCAGTGCATCCGGGGAAAACGGGGCCCGGGTGATCCTGTTTGATGACCGCAACGGCAACGCCATGGCCGATTCTGGCGAGCAGCTGGGAACAACGACGGTGACCGGCAATCGCTGGGCTGTTGATGGGATGTTGACGTGGGGCAGGCATGCCATCAGGGCCTTGCAGCAGGATCGTGCCGGTCATATCAGTCCAGCATCCGAGCCATTGATGGTGACGGTGGTGGAATCAGGACGCAACAACACGCGTACAACGGCCACCAGGGTGGGATCCTTGCGTGCCGCCCCCATCGTGGTCAATGATTTCATCGGTGCTGATGACAGCAACGATTACTATCATTTTCAATGGGCGGCTGGTGCTACCCTGACGGCTACCCTGACTGGATTGACAGCCCATGCCGATATGCAGCTGCTGAATGACAAGGGAACGCTACTGGTATCAAGCAATCACAACGATCTGGAGAGCGAGACGATCCGTTACAGCAACCATAGCACTGGCACAGCCAGCTGCTATCTGCGCATCTACCCGGCTGCGTCCGACATCAATACCAGTTACCAGCTCAGCCTGTCTGTGTAGGATGATCCCATCGGGCCCTAACCACTCCAGCTCAGCCAGCTGCTGTTGGCCCGCAGATCAGCCAGTTTGACGCCGGTGAGCGTCATCGCCATCTCGGCCTTCTTGTTGCTCTTGCCATCCAGATCGATCTCCAGCAGCTTGCTCTTGTCGTCAAAACGCACTTGGCACTGCCCCTTGCCATTGAAAGCAGTCGAGCCAATGAACGTACCGTTACCACTGCCGCTGCGCAAGCTGGCGAGAATCTCGATGACATCGCGACTGAAATTAAAGTTGGTCAGGGTATCCTTGGCCGTTGGTGACGATTCGGCCGCGCTGCTGTAGCGAAACCGGTTCGAGCCACTACCGCCGGTCAGTTTATCGGCTCCGCCACCGCCACGGATGACCGCTGCTGTCGTGCCGGTGAGTGTAACGGTATCGGCCCCTGTCGAACCAACGATGGTTTCAACGCCCTTGAGGAGCACTTTGTTGCTGTTGAGCAGGGTGATGGTATCCGTATCGCTGCTGCCAGTGATACTTTCAACGCTACGCACTCTCAGATGACCGCCTGTCAAGAGCGTCACGGTATCACTCTTGGCGGTGCCCACCACCGAGTTGCCGCTGATTTCTATCCCCTTATTGAGAGTGTAACGGACAGTAGCAACGTAGTAGAGGTTTGTTGTGGGATTCTTGGAGAAATCAAGTGTGGAAAGAGAGGTGCCTGCAGCTGTCCATACCGAACTCAGGTCTATCGTTCCAGTGATCAATTTTCCGTCACTATCACGAGGACGCAGCAACTCCACCTTATTCGAAAAGGAACCCTGATTTTTAATGGTTACACGCCCGGAATTAGCAGGAAATATTTCCTCAATATCTAGGCTAACAACTAAATCATTACCTGATTTCATAAACCGCAGATCATTAAAATTATCCAACAGGATTGACGGTGAAGAATCCCATATTTCAAGAACATCCCCTTCACTGTTACTACCGCCACCGGTCTCA
>JADGCH010000065.1 GCA_015229115.1 Magnetococcales bacterium | reverse complement strand
TAACGTCGGTCGATAAGGTTGTGTTGCTACGCAACCACAGACTGGAGATGCCCTGCGCCGGACCCGGTGTCGGTAGACGATCATGACTGAAATAGGCCAGCCGCAACGAGTAATCAACGTCCAGTGCTGCCTCATCAGCGTGGACAACCGCAGCCGTGCAGAGCGTCAGTACCGCCAGACCTAACCACTTGACCACACCACTACCGCTCCATGGCCTGGGGCGTGAACAATTCGTCGGTCAATCCCTGATTGGCCGCGTAATGATCGAAGTTCAGCATAGTCCTGTGGCTGGATTGCTGATTGCTGGCCTCTACATGCATGAATTGCCACTTATGCCCGATCTCATCGACAAGTTTGATCTGTGATGCCAGAATGCTTTTCATCATCTGCCCAGCCTCATCCCAATAGTCCGTCTTTAGTGCCAGACAACTTTCACGATCAACCCAGGTTATGCGTTTTGAGTAGCCGCTGCTACTTCTGACCCGATCGTTCCTGGGCAGACTCTCGATGACCGATACTGCTCTACCATCCACGGTATCCTCACGCACTTTCTGATGCGACCAATCTATCGGTTTATGGCCAATGATATCACCAAAAGTGAGGTCAGAACCAACAAAGCTGTCGCGCTTATTATCGGCTACCAAGCGACGCACTTTTTTCAAGGCTGGTAGATAGATCCACATGTCATCGTCTTGGTTGCGCTGCTCAATGAGTAGCGTCACGGTACCCTTGATATCAGCTGGAGCTGTAAACCGCAGCAGACGCATGTTGTCTAGGCCGTTGGCTTCCAGCTTGGTCATCATCACCAGCTTGCGCACGCGTTGTCCACCGGACGAGTCGGTTAGCACCATGGTCAGTTCCGCTTTGGCATCGGTCACCTTGGTTGCGGCATCATTACACACCATCATCTCGGTTGCGGCTGGGTCATCAGCAGCCAAGGCCGTCGATAGAGCCGTCACTATCCATAGAGCAGCCATGATTGATCTGATTCCAGCAGCAGTCATGATCATTTCCTCTCTGTTACCGTGTTGCCAAACATAAACCGAGGCTGGAATTGCTCCAATAGAGCCGGTATCAAGCTCAGCGCGGCAAAGACGCTGACAAACATCGCTGAAGCAATCAGCAAGGCTAGCCATTGATGCACCTTGAACCCCAGAGAGAGGCCGAGCACACCATAACCGATGGCCACCGATGTAGCCACATACAAACAGGCCCTGCCGGCACTGTTGAGAGTTCTGGCTACCACCCCCCCCTCTGCAGCATGACGATGCAACTCCTCGCGATAGCGGGATAACAGATAAATGGCATAGTCGGCACCGATACCGACCGACATGGCCGAAATCAATGATGTTGGGATATTGAGCGGGATACCCAACCAGCCCAGCAAGCCAAAATTGACCGTCACCGCAATCAGCAAAGGAGTTAATACCAATACCCCAGCCACAAACGATCGAAACACCAACGCCGACGCCATAAACACCACAGTCGTGATCTGCAGCATATTGAGCAGTTTATCCCGCACCATAACCTCGTTCAAAGCCGCTGCTTCAGCGACACCACCACCAAAACGAACCGTAACCGAGTCTGGCAGTGCTGATTGAGCCAGTTGTTGTGTTCTGGCAACCAGATTGAGGATAAACGGGCTGTCATCCCTCTGTACATACACCTTGATCGTGGCACGCTGATCATCGGCATCGATATATGATTTGAGATCATCAGGATCACCAGACATGCTATAGAGCAGCAGGTATTGTCCGGCCATCTCAGCTGTAGTTGGAAGCGTATCGGCTTCTTGCTGATCGGCATGCATGGCCCGGTTCATCCGTTTCAGAAAATCGACAATGGATAGCGTCTTACCAACTCCTGGCAACTGCCCCAGTTGCTGCTGAAGGATATCCATACCCCGCAGCACATCGGGGCGTTTGATGCCACCCTCTTGTCCGGCATCGATCAGGATATAAAATATCTGCGTGCCAGCCAGGTTATGATTGATGATAGCATCATCTTGTCTGACCGTCGTCCAGTCAGCAAAATTGGCTTTGTTCGAGTTCTCAACCTGAATCCGACTTGCTCCGACCAAAGCAGCTGCAACCACCATTCCCCAAACAATAAAGGGTTTGCGGGTGGGACTCCAGGCAACAAGGCGAGCTATGATGGTATCCCAAACCGCATGGCCGGATCGAGTCGGTCGCGGCCACGGTGGCGGTTGCAACCAGGATCGCAGCGCTGGCATAAAAGTCAGTTCAATTAACAAGGCATTGATGATTCCTACACCGGTAAAGACACCAAAAGTGCGCACGGTCCTGATCTCGAAGATGGTCAGGGACAAAAAGCCCGCTGCAGCGACCAGACTGGCCGCAATCATGAAACGGCCCACTTTATCGATGGATATCACCACCGCCGCATGATTGGCCTCGACTGATGATAGCCCATCCATCCGCAGCCGATCATATTCCTCGTAATATCGCTTCAGAATCTGTACGGCATGGCCGGCAGCAATAGCCAGAATCAGGATGGGAGTGGTAGCGTTGAAGACATCCAGCGGAATACCACTGGCTCCCATCACACCCAATACCCAGATCAATGCCAGATTGGCGGTCAACAGAGGTAAAAACAGTCCCTGCAGGCTGCGAAAAGCATCGAACAACAACAAGGCAATCAACACCACGGCAACAGGCACAAAGATGATCATACGCTCCGAGTAGATCTCGATCTCACCGAGAAAATTGACATGTCCGCTGAGGTGGATCGATACCGATGAATCCCGTTCACGATCAATAAACGGGGCTACCCGCCGCAAAATCGTGCCGTATCCGAGTGGATCTGGCTCAAAACTAACGATGATAGCAAACAAGCGTTGATCGCCAGAGACAATGGCCTTATTGTAGAGTGGGTTCTGCTCCAGCAATGCCTGTAGCCGGTCGGGTTGGTCGATCATCGTACGCAGGGGTGCTACACTGAAACCATCATCATGGCCGGAAATAGCTTTGACATTGCGGCTGGCAACGCTCAACAGTGTTGACTGAACGACACCACGGGTAGCTTTCAATCCATCGGTAATACGCCGAACCTTCGCCAATACTACCGGGTCCATAACTTGGTTGGATGTCGGCGCAATGGCAATAACCAGCGCATACTTCTCGTTAAAAACCTCTTCGAGTACCGCTTTTGAGGCGACAAACGGGTGAGATTGAGGCAAGATAGCGGCCGGATCAATGATGATGCGCAGATTGGTCGAGAGAAACAGTGCCAGTATTGTGACGCACAGCGTTAATGCAAATACGAAACGCCGATAGAGGATGATGTGTTGAATAAAGTTATTCATCAATTCCCATCATCAACTCAACGTCGTGGAGCCAGTAGCGGCATGCACCATTGTCATAGGCATCAGCAGCGTAAGCGCGCTAACAGGGGATGCTATGAAACCGTAGGCATGGTAAAAAGGTTTCACGGATTCATCGATTGCATGCAACATTATTGCCGAAAAGCCAATATGATCATAAACAACCGCAGCGCGCAATATAGCATGACGTAACAGACGAGTGCCAATACCACGATGTTGGTATCGCTGGTCAACAGCAAGCATACCGAGCAACAGGACAGGAATTTGCCCTGGCGCATTGCGTTGTATCGATTTTGGCATCATCTTACGTTCGATCGATCCGGCAGATAGCGTATAGAAACCGATGATCGGATTTTGTGGCGTGACTGATTGATCGCAAACAACAAAGCAGCGAGAGAAACCGCGTGTATGGTTCTGTACAGCTCTATGACGTAACCAACTGTCAAGATCGGATCTGCTGGAATTAAAATCCAGTAGATCATGGCTTGAATTGATCGGTTCTGGTGGTGACAAAATCATTTCAAAGACTTATCCCACGAATCCGGTTGGTTCATCAGTTTACGGAGATTATCTGGTGTTTCTGAAGAATTTTCTACCAGGTCCAACACTTGATCAAAAACAGTATTGCTCACTACAAAATGACTCTGCTCAAGTCGTTCTATCAGCGATTGATTATGGTGAACAGCTTTGATGCGCTTATGGGAAGAATGGGGATTGGTTTTTGGGGTGGATCTGGGGGCGAACATATCAAACGATCTCCTGTTTGTTGTATACAGAGGGCGACCATTGCTCCGGCATCAAGAAGAATGTTTCTCACTCAGTTTGGTCTTGACCTTTTCCGACTTTTGAACTGATGTGAATATCGCAGTACCTATCTCAGAGTATCCCATTTGGCAAAAGGCATCCACCATAAACGAAACCACCCGCCGATTTTTCAGAAACCGTCACATTATGGACTCCAAAAAATCATATCAACCCACACTGTCTACCAGCAAATTCCAACACTTCGATAGCAAAATCAAGATCCTCCTGGCTGTGGGAATAGATCACGGTGCTTCTCAACCGTGAGGCGTTTTTGGGTACGGCAGGATAGACGACTGGCAACACAAATACACCCTCCTGCTGACATAGTGTCGTCATCCGAAAAGCCAGCTCCTCGCTACCGCAAATGATGGGAACCACTGCCGTCTCGGAATTGAGAATGTCAAATCCCAAAGCCTTCAGTCTGCCCCGATAATAAGCTGCTTTCTGTTGCAGCTGCTGGACACGATAGGTCTCTTGCTCCATCACCTGAAAGGCAGCACGTGCTGCGGCAGCCTGTGGCGGCGGCAGTGCCGCAGAAAAGATGAAGCCTCGTGCGTTGTGTTTCAAGGCATCAATCATCGCATGACTGCCGGCAATATAGCCCCCGATACTTGGAATGGTCTTGGAAAGTGTGCCCATGTGAATGTCAATATCGGCCGCGTCCATACCAAAGTGTTCCACAACACCGCGTCCAGTTTGACCAATAACACCAATGCTATGGGCTTCATCGACCATCAACCAAGCTCCGTGGTTGCGACACAGGCGCACGGTTTCTGGTAAATTAACAATATCGCCATCCATGCTAAACACGCCATCAACCACCACCAGCTTACCGGCATCCCCAGCAGCGATCAGACAGCGCTTTAGGTCGTCCATGTCGTTATGTTTGAAATAGACCAGCCTAGCCCCAGAAAAACGGCAACCGTCAACAATGCTGGCGTGATTGAATAGATCACAGATAACGACGTCGTCTTCTGACAGTAACGTCGAGATCACTGTGAGATTGGTCACATAACCGCTAGAAAATACGATGGCATCTTCAGTCTTCTTGAACTGGGCGATGGTCTTTTCTAGTTCTTGGTGCAGCTTCAGGGTACCAGCGAGCATGCGCACACCATGAGTACCCGTACCAAATTGCTCAATGGCCTGTTTAGCAGCCTCATCAATCACGGGATGTCCCAATAAACCAAGGTAGCTGTAGGAGGCCAGCAGCAACAGCCTTCGTCCGCCGGTGATGATCCAGGCATGATCAAGCTGGTCGATCACGGGCTGAAAATGATAATGTCCACCTGATTTAATAGCATCAAAGTGGTGTTGCAGTTCAGCTATTCTGGCCGGTCCAAAAGAAGATTGTTGATGCGATTCTGTAGTCTGGGATGAATCACCAGCACCGATCTTTTGCAAAATCTGGCTGGTCAAATTTACAATGTTAAGCTGATCATATATACCAATATCCTTGAAATCAATGCCATATTTTTCCTCAACAAGCACACCCAGCTCAACCATCATTAGCGAATCACCGCCAACATTGAGCAGCGACTCATGTCGATCGATATCGTGTTTGATGTGCAAGATATCTTTGATGTTGTCACCCAACCAAGCCTCAATGTTATCTCTGTTATCAGAATTAGACTTGTTGCTATTCTGTGCTATCATAACAGCTGGTGATGTCACCATTTTTTGGGTTGGGACCATCTCAAAAACCAGATTGGTAATCTCGGCCAGACAAGTTAAAGCATCATCGTAGATGACATAGTTAAACCCAAGTTTTGACCGGTTTTGATCGGGCTGATGAGCCGCCATACAGGCATGACTCCAAAACTCCCGACCACGCAGGGGCTTAAACAGCCGTAATTGGCCCATGGAACTGATAACAAAGTTGTCCTGCCACCTCTCTGGAAACAGTGCCGCGATGTAATGGGTGCTGGCATCTGCAATGGCGGGATGAAAGAGAAACCTGTCGATCGTGTTGGTAAGAGGATCGGGAATGATGACGTGCGCCAGAGCCTCACGCTCTCCTAGCCATAAACACTCCACCCCTTGAAAAGTCGGTCCGAATTGTATGGCATTACCACTATTGAACCACGCCTGATAAAAATCTCTCCCAGATTGCTGTCGTGGACACCGCTGCTGGATTGTCTCCAGAGCAAGCCTATCGATAGCAGGATGGTCAATATCAGCACTGTGGCCATATCCGGTCGCCAACACCTTGGTGCTCATGGCGGCATGACGGAAAGTGGTCTCCCACGCACCATCAGAATCATTGACCAACTCAGTTTGCAATGTCACACCAGATTGTTCTGATAGCAGCAACGTGCTTCTGAAGTCCAGATCACACAAAGTTAGGATATTACGACCGGTAATATGGTGCAGAGCACTGAGCGCCACCTCTATATAACCAAATGCTGGAAAAATAATCTGACCACCGAAACAGTGGTCTTCAAGAAAGGCCAGATCGGGTTGGTTGAGTATAATGGACTGGGACCACTGCTGACCATTCCCCGGCAGACTGGTGGGTACTACACTGAGCAGAGCCGATCTGTTTTGGTCTGCTGTCGCTGTACTCGCACCATGTATCGGAATGTTCTGGGTCCAATGCCGCTGTCTCTGGAAGGAGCGTGTCACAGCGGGTGTACGATTCAACTCTACCGGCGGTTGTACCGGTTCCTCAATAACGACATGCGCATTGGTACCGCTGAAACCAAAGGCACTGATGCCCGCCAACCGCGATCCATCCGGCTTGCGTGACCATGACAAAGCCTGTCTAGCCACACGAATCGGCAGTTCTGTCCAGGGTACGTGGCTATTGAGATTTTTGATATGCAACGTCTGCGGGATCAGCTCGTGTTGCATGGCCAAAACAACTTTAATCAAACCAGCCATACCGGCAGCACTTTCTAGGTGACCAATATTGCTCTTGACCGATCCAATCACCAAAGGATAGGCTGGGTCACGTCCTTGAAACACCTCTCCCAAAGAGAGTACTTCCAACGGATCACCCAATGACGTGCCTGTACCATGACATTCTACATAATCGACCTGTGCTGCAGTGACCGCCGCATCACGCAATGCCTGACGGATGACATCCTGTTGGGCCAGTCCGTTGGGTACGGTCAGACCATTGCTCGCGCCATCGTGGTTGATGGCTGATCCACGAATCAGAGCCAATACCCGATCGCCGTCGCGTTGCGCATCGCTCAGACGCTTCAACACCACTACGCCACATCCCTCGCTTCTGACATAACCATTGGCACTGTCATCAAAAGTTTTACAACGTCCATCCGGTGATAAGGCTTGCAGTCTGGAGAACCCAATATGCAATTCTGGAGAGATGATGACATTAACGCCAGCACTCAAAGCCAGATCCGCTTCCCGCCACCGCAGACTGCGCACCGCCTGATGAATCGCCACCAGAGAAGAAGAACAGGCCGTGTCCAAGGTGAAAGTTGGTCCACGGAAATCGAAACAATAAGCGATCCGACCAGCTGCCACGCTGAGCGCTGAACCGGTGTACGAATAGGGACCAATACGATCCAGATGACTGGCCAGAGTTTGGGCATTTTGATAATCGCTTGTTGACAGTCCCACAAAGACACCCGTACGCGAACCGCGCAAACCAGCAGGATCAAGGCCAGCATGCTCAAGCGCTTGCCAGCTCATCTCCAGTAGTAACCGTTGCTGTGGGTCCATCTCGTCGGCTTCACGCGGCGAGATACTGAAGAACGCGCAGTCGAATTGGTCGATATCCTTCAGAAAACCGCCATGGCGTGTCACCATACGACCAGGAACGGTGCGGTCGGGATCGTAGAAAGCGTCTTTATCCCAGCGATCAGCAGGAATTTCGGTGATAGCATCTTGCCCATGGGATAACAAATGCCAAAAAGCCTCTGGTGTATCGGCACTGCCAGGGAAGCGGCAGCTCATACCGATAATGGCAATCGGTTCATGGTTGTGACGAGGCTGCCCTTCATCCGCTGTGACAGAACTGTTCTTCTTGGAATAGGGTGCTGTCCATAACCGCGCCAATTGACCAGACATGGCGGTCACGGTCGGAAAATCAAAAGCCAAGGAGATGGGCAATTTGCGTCCGAAAGCCTCTTCCAAACGCAGTTGCAGCTCAATCAACCCTAGAGAGTCGATGCCTTGTTCCATAATAGGCCGGTCTGGTAACAGTTCCAGCCCCAACGTAGCCAAGACCATTTGTCTTAAGAAAACACCGATGCGTTCTGCTCGGCTATGGATATCGTTGCTAGGGCATTCTTCCAAATAGGAAGCCAGTTGCGATGTTGCCCACGCTGCTTCGAGATCGTGCAATTTGGATATGGTTTCGTAAAACTCCCCTTGTTGATAGGCCTGTACCATGGCCGTACGGCGTGATTTGCCGCTGCTGGTCTTGGGAATTTTAAGCACCGGGATGCAGTGATCGATCGATAATCCCATCTTGCGCAATAGATGATCGCGCAGTTGTCTGGCTCGTGGCACAAAACTCTCGATTGATCCTTTATGGACCACAAAGGCTAAGATACGATCTTGCTCTTCATCAGTAGCCCTATAGCCACAGATAGCCATACGGTCTTGTTGGATATCGTCGAGTTGTGCAGCAATCTGTTCAAGATCATGGGGGTAGTAGTTGGCTCCATGCACAAAGATCACCTCTTTATGTCGTCCAACAATGACCAATCGTCCATGGCGCAGAAAGCCGAGGTCACCTGTGTCCAGCCAGCCATCTGCTGACAGGACTGCACGGGTTGCTTCTGGGTTGTTATAGTAGCCTTTGGTAACGTTGTTACCTTGGATCTGAATATGCCCGACCACACTATCAGCAGCGATGCGATATTGATCATCGACAATACGCATTGATAGACCGGGTCCAGGAAAACCCAAATCGACAAAGGTAGATAGATGGTGGGCGTAGGAACCATCCGGCTCTGCAAGATATTCCTGCACAGTACTCCCAACCGATAACTCCTTTCGGTCGAGAATATGGAACTGTAGTGGTTCATCGGGTGGCGGTGCGGCAACGAACAACGAGGCTTCCGCCAGTCCATAGGATGGGGTAATGGCAGTCTTGTTCAAGCCGCAAATCTGGAATGCCTGATTGAACTGCTGGCACAGTGCAGCCGAAATCGGTTCGGCTCCGTTGAAGATGATACGTACGGCGGACAGATTCAGATCGGCCACCTCTAACGGATCAACATGATCCAGACAATAACGATAGCCAAAGTTGGGTGATCCCAGAATGGTAGCTTTATGATGACAACTCTGTGCCAACCAGATGGCTGGCTGACGTATAAAAGAGGCCGTGGGGACATGAATCTGATTACACCCCAGCATCAGCGGTGTCAGGTGCATGGCCACCATGCCAAAATCATGGAACAGCGGCAACCAGCTTAGGAAACAGTCTTGCTGGTTAAGTTTGTAATGTTCAATAATTGAGGCACAGTTGGTCAATAAATTACCATGAGACAGCATAACGCCTTTGGGCGTTCCTGTTGATCCCGATGAAAACTGGATCAGGGCGATATCATCTGATTTTGATGGGCAGAGTTGACCTGTACCTCGGAAATCATCGATTTCGGCTATTGAATACAGTGCCCCTTGCTGCGGTTTAATCAACTCATGCAGTAACTCAATATGAGCATTGTCTGACACTAGGCATGGCTTATTGAGCAAATTCCAAACATTGAGCACCTTGTTCTGTGCATCCTCATTATGCATAGCAGGCAGCGGCACAGGGATAAAACCGCCAAATAGTGCTCCCCACAGCAGACGTACAAAAGCCGCATTATCCTCTACCGGCAGGATGATTTCTGCACCAGGAGTGATGCCCTTTGACTGGAAAAAGCCAGCAATACAGAGCGCCTCTTGGTGGAGTGCTGCGTATGTCAGAAAGGAGTCCTGTTTGGCAGGAAAGGTGATTCCCGCTGTTGTGACTTGTTTTATGATCGAACTTAGTAAATCTGGAAGGGATGACATAAATTATGGTATGCCTTTGTATTGGCTATTGTACCTACCATCCTTTAGAACAATTTTAGCCTCATTGATACACTCCGTGATCACATCAGCTGCTTTTCTGGCTTGCTCTTCAGTGTGTTTAGCCATAACCTGCATCCTAAAACGTGGGGATCCTTTGGAAACGGCTGGGTATTCAACCAGGTTCGGGAAAACGCCCCGTCTAAATGCTAGGGCTGCTGAAACCCTGGCAAGGGCCTCGTTACTGGTTGGATCGTCACCATCCCGGATAGGGACAGGAACGATCGGAGATGGTACTCCAATACAATTAATGCCTTTTGCAGAAAATTCCTCACGTAGCGTATGGATGACCCTGAATAAATCCTGACGTCGTTTCTCTCCTTCATCGGATCTGACAATCCTTAAAGCAGCTTGGACAACGGCACATTGTAAAGGAGAAATAGCATTCGAAAAAATGAATGGAGGGGAATAATATTTCAGATACTCTTCCACTGCCTCACTGTTGGTAGCGATAAAACCTCCATTGGACGCGAAGGTTTTAGAAAAACTGCCCATCACTAGATCAATTTTTCCCAACATGCCTTGTTGTCCAATAATGCCGGTTCCTCCTGGTCCCATGGAACCAAAGTCGTGAGCAATATCGACAAATAAAGTGGCACCGTATTCATGGCAAACATCCTGATACTGGACCAAATCTGGAAAGTCGGAATCCATCGAGAAGATTCCCTCTGTCACAACCAGTATCGCATTTTCGGTATCTCTTGATCGAATATGGGTCAGCTTATTACGTAATGAGTCAATCGAGTTATGACTGTAGCGCCACACATTTTTCGTTGACGAAATAGAACCGGTTGATAGACAATTATGAGCCAGTTGATCCAAGCAGATATGGTCATTCTTTCTGACAAGCCCAAAAATACCACCAAAACCGGCACCCCACCCTGTAGGATAGAGTAGAACGTGCTCCATCTGTAATGCTTCTGCCAACTCCTTTTTAAGTTGATGCATGATAGTAGTGTTGCCCTGAAGGGCTGGAGAACCAGCGCTATGTGGACCATAATCCTTTAGAGCAGCCTCTGCAGCTTCCCAAACCTGTGGATGTGAGCACAAGGAAAGGTAATC
Source organism: Magnetococcales bacterium (assembly GCA_015229115.1). Classification (GTDB taxonomy): domain Bacteria; phylum Pseudomonadota; class Magnetococcia; order Magnetococcales; family JADGCH01; genus JADGCH01. The sequence goes on along the minus strand of JADGCH010000065.1, from coordinate 1,081 downwards.
TTGCGATGCGAAATTAAGTCCACCTACATTTATTCCTATCTCATTGGTTATTTCCATCCATGGGTTAGGGGTAGATTTAATCGTATAGGAAAAGGTCCAAAGTTCTAATTCTCGACGAGATTGTTGCCATGCATAGAAAGGATCTTTCCTATTAATTAATTTGTTTCCTATCGGAATAACATAATCTAACACGCTTCCTTGCAAGGCTAATGATGCCTTATTTTTTGAAATCGTCTGAAAACCTGACATAAAGTGGCGCAGTTGACCCTTTCTTGCTTCAATCTCATTCCAGAATTCTGGATGCGGCAATTGTTGTGTCGTCTTTTTGTTGAGCAACAATTGCTGCATATTCAGAGAAAGAGAAATAGCAAGTATCCTCATAACCTCTTCTGAATCAGGCAATTTTGATAGTCTATCTCGGTCAAGAAATAATAGGACACCATCCTTCAGACAGCGGATCTCACTGTATGTTAGCGATCCAGAAAAAAATGGGGCTTCAGCAAAAAAATCACCAGGACTATAGAGATTTATTTGCTTCCCATCAATGAACTCACCGAACAAACCGTCCATAACCAGAAACAGTCCTTTTAACTCGGCACCCTCAGAAAAAACTACCGTTCCTTCAGAGAATTCACGTTCATCACCAGCGTCAAGGATGGACTGGATTGTCTCTTGAGATAGATTTTCGAAGAATATTTTTCTTTTTATCATTGATTAATCCTTACATTTGTTTCTAAACTATAAACACAACCACACAAAAAATGTTGATATTAATAATATTACCCATAAACATAAAAATAATGATGATATTAACGTATTTTCTATTAATAATTCATTCTCTGGGTATAAATTTTTACATAAATCATAAACAGCCCATCCTTGCCCGAGAAAATGGACTGGGGGAAGCAACATGATTTTTTCTTTTACAGTATCTGATATTCTAGGATTGGCCATAAAATCGCGGAATTGCTTTTTAGCACACTCTATAGCTGTTTTGGCATGTGCGATCTTCTTGTAAAAATGTATTGATATAACAATGCCATAAATACAATTTATTATTAAAAATAATATCTTAATATTA
>JADGCH010000064.1 GCA_015229115.1 Magnetococcales bacterium | reverse complement strand
CCTTAGCGTTGATGAGATATCCTTCCAGCTCACTGCGACTCCAGCATAACCCGATAAAATAAGGCCGGCCGTGTCTTGGTTGTCTGCTGTAGCTCTTCAAGAACGCCATTGTTGACATAGTCGAGCAGGATTTCATCTCGCACTTTGATGGAGATGCCACGCGTTCTGTCAGAAATATAGGTCTTGCTCACCCACTCCTCTGCGCTTTTCTTGATGACATTCAGAATCTGCTGCTTCTCTCTGGCCACCTGGTTCTCCATGATGCACTCATCCGCCTTGCGAATGAGCAGCCGGGTGCTATTCCTGGCAAAGCGCATGGCGGTGTCAACATCAACGGCACGGATTACTGGCCTCTCTGGACAGGTAGCCACCCCCAGCACCAGCGAGACTTTCAGCACATGCTCCACCAACCGGGTCAGGAAGGCATTACTCCTGTTGGTGGGGTCCTGGCGTCGCAGCTGGTTCACCTCCTTCTTCAGCGCCTGGACGAGGGACTTGGCGGCATCTTCCATCGGAACGATAGTTGGCTCGACCAACACGGCAACGCCGGGAATGATCGTACCGGACAGATTGCCTGAACCGTACGAGCCGCCATCCTGGATGCGTCGGCACCTTTCGATCAGCTCCTGGGGAAACTTATCCAGCAGCGATAAGGGGGTATCCTGTTCCTCCGGGTATTGATCCACCTGTAGCACCAAAAAGCGCGGTAGAAAGCCATCATCAATCTGGTCCTGGGTAAAAGCGCTCCAGAATGTTTCCGGCGTACCGGTGCCATAAATGCACAGGCATGGATCAACAATGGGGTTGTGTGAGCCGTTGGGATTGGCTTTTGATAATTCCACTCCCTGAAAGGTGCTGTTGGCGGTTGTGAACAACTGCAACAGCAATTTATGGATCTTGCTGACGTAGGCAGCCATGCGTGCCCTGCCGTTGCCGAGGATATCGCGCATGAAGATACCGAACTCGTCCTGCATGTACAGGATGGACGGCTGCCGTTCGAGTGAGCTGATCAGGCCGGAACCCGAGCCAATCTCGTCACCACCCATAAACTGACTCAGGTTGGCCTGTTCGAACAGGCTGGTAATCATGACGCGGGAGTGGTTCTTGCCAGCACCGGTCGGTGCCAGACCAATCACGTACAGGTTGGAACGCAGATCTGTCTCGGTACGGTATCGTCTTCCCATCAAGGCACCCAGCGCTGTCAGAACATGGCCAAAGATCAGCAATGGCAGTGGTGACTCAGCTCTGGCGGCAATGTATCGAGTCAGATCGCCGACAAGGCCATGGACGGTGAGTGGATCGAATGGTTCATCGTCCCCCAGCACCGAGGCCTCTTGCTGCACTTTGTGCAGCACTGGTGCTGTGGACTGCTGCACTTTGTGCAGCAACTGTGCTGCCGGATGTGCGCCATAGTGGCCATGAGCTGGGTTGAACACCAGTGATGGATCTGGCTTCCAACCGTTACGCTTGGCCAGGTAGTAGAGGGTACCAGCGCCAATAACGGTTGGTTTGAATTCCCTCCAAGCGGTAGCGGTGGTTTCCGGTTGGTTCTTGCTGGATGAGGCCGACCAGTCGACAAAGAAGCTGGCGCCGTATTCGCCAATGGCTCCCTTGATGGCCATGCCGATACGCACCCAATCGTTGTAAGGCAGGTCGGTGTTGGGAATATAGCGCAGTGCCTCCAGGATGGCTTCCGGCGTGCCTTCCAGGTCATTGCTCGGATAAGACAGGCTCTGTGGTGCTGGACTGACTGGTTGGTTGTGTTCGATGCGGGATGGACGCAGCTGTTCCGGTAGCAGTGCCAGTCCCTGCTCGATAAAGACACGTGCCTGTTCTTCGGTCAGTGCCGGTAGTTCCGCCAAGGTCAATTCTGCCAAAGAGCGCACTGGCCACTCATACGGTTTACCCGTGGCGGGATGAATCGCGTAGGCCACAAACTGCTGACCCAGGCACAGCACTTCCAGTGGATGGGCCTTGATCCCTTTGAACGGCTCGCTGGTACGGTAGACCAGCAATCGTTTGGGGTAACGGCCGATGCGCACAGCTGGTGTAACACCTAATCGATTAAAGGCTAATTGCTGCAGCTGCTCTGACACGGTATCATCCATGATATCGATATCTATGCCTGCTACTGTGCCAGTAGCAATGCCGATACCGGCATCGGGCCATTGCTGCCAGATGTTCAACTCGTGGATAGTCGTGGCACGGGTAGCATGTTTGGTCCAGCCCTTATAGGGCAACCAGCGGCTGCGTTCGAACCGGCCTGGAAACTTCTCACCAGGCACGATCGGCAGAATCGGAAAGCCACCGGCTATGAGCATGCTGCCGTAGGTGGTCATAAAACTTTCCATCGTTCGTTGTGCTCCTGTTGAATACGGTGGGGAGTTGCTCCCCACCGTAAAAGGGTTGTTAGGCTGATACCGGGTTCAGGGTGGCCAGACATTCTCTCAGCACTTCGACCGGGTAACTTTTAACTGTCCCCCAGCGTTCGTCCGATACCCGACCGGTACGGATAGCCATATGACGACACAGATCGCTGGCCATCATGCCAAGTTTCTGAGCAAACATGAGCGGTGCCTGAATATGCTCCTTGCGACAGAAGGCCAAAGCGGTCATATAACCCGTATCACCGTCCATGTCGTCTTGACGCTGAGCAATGGCCTGGATTTGTTGTCGTTGCCAGGAGCGTTCGGCTTCCATTTGTTGCAAGCGTTCCTCTTGCTCCACCAGCAGCTGAACAGACCGTAACAGCTCATGCGCTTTGGATTTGGCTGGAGGCAATTGGAAATAGTAGTTGACCAGCTCACGTTGGACCTGCCAAGCCAAATCGTCCGTGAAAGACTTGACCAACATGAGGTAGCCAGACTGGGTAAGGACAGTCAGTCCTTGTGAATTGGGCTTGATTCCCGCCCGACGAAATTCGTCGAGCTGTCCAATGTCTTGATAGGTAAGACGAAAATAGTCTTCTCCCTCTATCAATTTGTTTTTGTTTTCTCTGAAATTACGACCAGCAGTCCCTTCTGGTCGTTGATGCACTTGGTCGATCATGGCAAAGGTCACGACACGTTTGCCGAAATATTCAAGCACCGGCACTGTTGCATCACCAACGGTGATCAGCGCATGGGTTTTTTGGTTATGCGTAGCTGTCATCAAAGTCTCCCTGTACGTGTTGATAGAACTGGCAGCCGTTGAGTGGTGAGGTGTTGCTTCCATATCATTCTCCCAAGGGTTGTAATGGTTGCCGATTGAGTGCTGGGTCGTTGTCATGGTGTCATCCCTCCAAGGGTTGTTGTGGTGAACTGGTCGTTTGTCGCAGTGCTGGGTCGTTTTCATGGTGTCCTCCATCCAAGGGTTGTTGTGGTGAACTGGTCGTTTGTCGCGTCGTGTCATGGTGGTCTCCTTGTGTCAGAATGGGACGTCGTCGAGCCTATTTGCGAGATCAAGTTGGCACTTGGCCTCCAGATAGGCAGTTATGATCACCTGGATCAGGGTGATAAATTCCTCAAGTGTGAACAGCGCCAGGTCGGTTTTACCGAGGCTCTCGATATACTCTCCGGCCAGTGGTCCGGCAGCCTGCATAGCCGCCAATTCACGTTCTGTGGGGTCGATCATGGCTACCTCTCTCTTTGTTCTGGGCCGTAGTTGCTCGGTTGAGATCACACAAAACCGGTCATCCAGCTGAACCAGCACCCGATGACTATGTCTGGACAATATTTTCTCGAACAAGCGCACCTCCCTGGGAGGTAGCTCTCTTTTGTTAGCCAAACGGCACGGGGTACCCGCTGGATATTCAAGCCATCCACGACCGGGAACGTGCCATTTGGTCTCAACGGTTGTTTCTATAGCGTCGGCATCAGACATGGCTGCTATCCGTGAAACGGGCCTGTACCACCTCGGTCCACCGACCGGCGCTGCGTACGGCAATGCTGGTCGGCACTCTCAGCAAATTGGTGTGATCCATGGCCTGCTGCACGGTTGTAGGCACGGGTACAGCAGCGCGTCGTTGCCACCAGCTTTCGGCCTTGCGTCTGGCAAAGCCGTCGTGTTCGAAACAAACCCACTCCTGATGACGCACTAGGCCGCACTGATACTCGACCCGCATCGATAGGGGCCGACCTGGTTTCTCATGCTGGTGATAGGCTACACTGTCTACCTTGACCCATACCGGCAGACGTGTTGTCATGATGGCCATGGTGCTGGCAGTGGCCTCCAACTGGCTTTCCTGCGACGGTTCCGGCGGTGGAAATTCATAACCGCATGTTAGGCAGATCCTGACAGCCGCATGGTTGATGGTATGGCACACCGGACAGTCCTTGACTGGCGCCTCTCCTTCCCCAGCGTCGTGCTGTTTTGGGTTGACTTGGTCAATCGGACCGTGGCGTTTGACGTTACCGGCAAAGTCGAGTACCAAACAGTCGCTTTTGCTAGGCGCGAGACGCATCCCCCGTCCGGCAATTTGAACATAGAGGCCAGTCGACTTGGTCGGTCGCAGCATGGCGATCAGATCGACCGCTGGTGCGTTGAACCCGGTGGTCAGCACGTTCATAGCCGACAGAGCACGAAGGTCGCCGCGTTTGAAAGCTGTAACAAGGCGATCCCGCTCCTCCTTGGCGGTATCACCGAAGAGGCACTCGCAGGAAATACCGTGGCGACGTACGGCATCACGTACATGGGTGGCATGAGCCACTCCGGAGCAGAACAGCAGCCAGGACCGCCGATCCTGACCAAAGGCAACGATCTCTTCAACAGCAGCCCGGGTGACAGGGTCTTGGTCGACTGCTGCCTCCAGCTGATTGGGGATGAACTCGCCACCTCTGGAGCCGACACCGGTAACGTCCAATTGAACCGCTGTGGCCTTGCTGATGAGCGGTGCCAGATAGCCTTGCTCCACCAGATCACGTACCGGTACCTCAAAGGCAATGTCGCTGAACAAGGCATCCTCGCCTTGATGCAGCAGGCCACTGTCGAGTCGGTAAGGCGTAGCCGTCAGTCCGATGATCTTCAGGTAGGGATTAATACGCTTCAGATCCTCCAGAAACCGTCGGTACATGGTATCGGACTTGCGCGGAATCAAATGAGATTCATCGACCAGCACCAGATCGGCACGCTGAATGTCATAAGCCTTACGATGCACCGACTGGATACCGCAAAAGAGTATCTGCTCTTCCGTGTCTCGTCGGTTGAGGCCAGCGCTGTAGATACCGGCCGGTGCTTCTGGCCACAGATTCATCAACTCGGCAAAATTCTGGCTGATCAACTCGCGCACATGGGTAACCACCAGAATGCGAGTATCTGGGTAGAACTGAATGGCCTCCTGGATAAAGGTAGACAGAACGAGGCTCTTGCCCCCGGCGGTCGGTAAAACTATCAGAGGATGGCCACTGTGGTTGTCAAAATAGCGGTAGATGCTATCGACAGCTGCACGCTGGTAAGGTCGTAGCTGTAATTTCATGCGACTACCTCCGGTTGTGCTGGCTGCAGTGGAAACCACCAAACGGGCACATGGTCGTACACAGTTTGAACAGGAACCAGCCGACCCATCGTGCGGTTCAATGTTGCCAATGGGCCAAAAGTGCTAAATTGCTCATGGATTGGCCAAAACCATTCCCTGAGTTTTGGTAAATCGATCAGATGACAATCCAACCCATGGCCAGGTCTGAAGAAACAATAGAGTAGGTAGTCTGCCTTGCTATAGACCATCCAACCGTCGCTCTCATGACCAGGCACAGTGCATGAATGTGTTTCCAGGCAGAAAGCGGCATAAGCGTAGGCATGCCAACGGACAATTTTTTCCTCAATCGTGACAACCTCGCCACCTTCTGCTTGAAAAATGGTATCCATCCCCAGTTCTCGCTGCAGTCTGGTAGCTAAACCGCCTTTATCGAGCAGCACATAGCGTCCCTCAGTGGCTTGTACGCGGTAAAATTGCGGGATGAGAATCTCGTCCCGAATGTGTTTCTGCCAGCTGTTGTCGTAATCAAAGTCATACATGGGTGAGCCTCCGCTGTGCCGCTTCGAAAAATGTCTGGTCTTGCTCAATACCAATGAACTTACGACCGAGATCGCGAGCTGCCTGAGCGGTAGAACCAACCCCCATGAAGCCATCAAACACCATGTCACCTGGGTGGCTGGAGATCTCCAGCAGATGCCGTAGCAATGCCAGCGGTTTTTGCGTTGGATGCAGGGTATCTCCTCGAGCATTGGCCAGTCGCTCACCACCACCACAGATCGGCAAGGTCACGCAATTTTGCATCTCGTTCTCCCCCTGCCAGTTGAAGGTGTGGTCAGCATCGCCTTTGGTGAAAAAGAGGATGTACTCAACCGCGTTCTTGAAATTGGTCTTGACCACCTGGGTGCCTGGGTTAGCCTTGTGCCAGACAATGGTGTTCATGACTTTCATGCCGACCCTGGTCAGTGCGTCGGTCATATGTGACAGGTATTGATAGGATGTGAAGATATACCCACTGCCGTTGTTGGTGAGAATACGCCTGAATTCGATGGCCCATTGATCAATGAGCGCCATGAAATCAGCGTGGCTATACTTGTCCCATTCCCCAAAGTTACGCTTCATGTCGGATCGTCCAGCGATTTTAATGTCGCTGTCACTCGCGATGTTGTAGGGTGGATCGGTCAGGATCAGGTCAATGCTGCTGTTGCCAATCTGTTTTACCTTGTCGTAGAAATCGCCATGGATGAGGGAAATACTGTTCTGTCGTTCCCACTCTTCACGAGCGGTATGGACCAGTTGCAGCAGCTTGGGCCCTGGACCTTGTGCCTGGTGCCATTCGGCATCGTAGATGCCTTTGGCTATCTCAGTCAGGCAGCGATCAACCAGTGTGGTGTCGACCAATTGCTGTTTGATCCAATCGCCTGCTTCATTACGACAGCGGTAGTTCTGAGCCAGCGACTTGAACTTGCCTTTCTGGATCCTGCCAGAAGCCAAATCGCGCACCAGTTCAAGTTGCTGTGGCGGGGTAAGTTGAACAATAGAACGTAGCAAGTTTTCCGTGAACGTTACGGACGTAACAAGGTTTGTTACGTCATCTTTATCATCGTTTGTTACGCCAGACTGAAAAGTCGTAACAACCACAAACCATGCCTCTGGGCATATCTTTTGTAACTGGTAGAACTGTGCTACCTTTTCTCTTGTCCACCCCATCTCATCTGCGACGGCTTGCTGGGTCTGACCGCTACCAACCTTACGCCAGACCATCTCAGCGTAGTCGACAAAGGTCATATGCAGGACATCCCCCTCGGCATCGTTCAATTCAATGGCATCCCGATCAATGCTTTCCGGGGTATAGATATCCATCAGGCAGTGATCAATACCAAGCCGCTTGAAGGCCTCATACCGGTGGTTGCCACCAAACAGGACCCCATCTGGCGTGACAGCCAGAGGAAATGATTTCACGCCAATCCGCTCAATATTGCTGATCAGCCTAGCCACCCGCTGCTCATGGATCCTGCGCACCAAATGTTGCTCACGGATAAACGAAAGCGGCTGCATGGTAATGGTTGATTCGAGTCTCAAAGTCTTCATCGCTGCTCTCCTTACCGTGAATTCTCAATGGTCTTATCCGATCCGTCGCGCCATAGGGAACCATCGCTCAGGCGATATTCCACCCACCCGGCATCGGGATCCGCATCAATCTGTTCACCAGAAATCAGATCGGGAATGAACAGGTGTTTCACACAACCAGTCAGCTGTGTCGCAACAGCCAGCACCACGCTATTGGCACTGCACTGCCAGTGACCGTTCTCGATTGGGGTGGTATACAAACAGGTGCGACAGTTACGCTCAGCCTGAACACCCTCGTGGCAGACGGGGTGATGGGAACACATCCGACACTGGTACCAGGTCGGATCGTCGCTGATGCGTGTCAGAGGCTGCGTTGAACCAATGATGCGTTCGGCCTTGGCAAGCAGCTTGTCGGCCTCGTCACCATCGGCATGCAGCCGCTCGGAATACAATTCGTCCGTGTCCTTGTTGACGGCTAGGTAGAGTGCTCGGCTCATACCGGTCAGGTGCATGTAAATCTGCATCTGCGCCACATGTTGCGGTTTGGCCTTGTAGACCCCATCCTTGCGCAGTGCGGCAAATGACGCCGTGTTATGAGTCTTGAACTCACACACATGCCAACTCTTCGGCGCCTCGGGTACACCCATGGCCGCTGCATCAAGGCTACCGCCAAAGTGGCCATTGCAGGCAGTTACCCGCCATTGGCGGCCGGTCTGCGGATCAATGTCCAGGACCGTCACACCCATACGGCGCAGGTTTCTGATCAACCGGATTTCCTCCAGCTGTCCAGTTTCAAACAGCCGCAGCATGCGACCAGTGAATCGGCAGCGCGTCGTCCAACGAAAATCAAACCACAAGGAGCGTTCGCACTCCTTACCGATCAATGAGGCACCCAGATGAGGGCGAAAGCCATGACTGGCTTCCGCCTCATAGGCGGTGTAGATGTTTGTGACAGTCAGGCTGTCTGTTCTGGGGAGAGCGACCATCAGACCGCTCCTGAATCCATACGCATGATGTCATGCGCCTTGTCGAGCACCTCCTGCCACTCATCGTTGTCATAATCGCTGCGTACAATGGCAAGGATGCATTCCTGCAGGCGCTGTTTACGCTCTCTCGGTCCATCAGGCAGGGTGCGCAGATGTTCCTGGAGATGAGCCAACTCTTCCCGTTTGAAGCGAATGGCGGTCTTGGCACGGTGAAACCAGTTGGCATCCATGGTCTCGCCTTTGGCCTGCCGGTCCATATCGGTAGCAGCCAGCTGATCACGAATAGCAGCAATATCCGATTGCAACCGGATGATGCGGTCACAACATTTCTCACGTGTCGATGGCAGTACGCACTTGTCCTGGCCATCCATTTGAGTCAAGATGGAGTCGTCCATAGCAATTTCCTTCAAGAAGATGTGTGTGGATAGGAGCGCACCGTTACTGTTGCTTGCCGGCTGGGTAACGGTTGTCGCTCCGCTTGGCTGTCATCCCATTTTGCGCCAGGGACCCACCCCACCGCCGGTGAAGGCTGGCACTGCAGACTGCTGTTGTGTCACAGCGGGTGTTGGTCGTGGCGCTGGAGTAGCGTTTGGTATGGGTTTGTATCCCCGCACTTCGTTGTAGCCTTCCTTACCCACTGTCAGCTTGATCAGCATCGGTTTGAAATGCAGATCCTCGGAATCCGTGATCTGCAGGTTGCCAACGGCATGACAGATGCTGGATAGTGTGCGTTGCGCCATCTCCACCGCCTGTTGATTGGGATTGACCAAATTGAGCCGATCGCAAGTCTTGCGTCCAGCTAGAGAGCCTTCCAATATCTCCATCTCCAACCAGAGATACTGACCGGTGCCAGCTTTGGTTGGTCTCAGCTCCGATGAGGTGATATGCACCCGGTAGTCGCCAGGAGGTAGCGCTTCATAGGGCTGATTGGGATCGATCTGTGAGGCATCGAATGTACCGCCGAGTTGAGCCATGTCTTGTATCCTATCTCGTTTATGGTGTTGGTTGTTGTCCGGTAAGGTGTCCCTGGAGTGTGTTCCAGTTCATGGGCAGTTCCGGGGGTAGCCCGTAACGATTTTTAGCCAGAAAAGCCGGTCGCTCCTGGGTAAACAGCAGTCGTTCACCCGTGCCGACCGCTCGATTGATGCGTTGGCCGAAACCAACATCCGACTTGGTGGTGTGTACCTTGTAGTTGGCAAACAGCACGCAGTCACTGTGCTCTTGAACCAGGGCAGCAGCCTTTTGATGCAACTTGATGTCGTAACGATCAAATGGCTCGTGCTCTGGCGAATCAAAGCGCCGGATGGTGGCATGCGCAATCTGGATCACCACCATGCCTTTCTCGGCACGCAACCGGTTGAGACGCTCCAGGTAGACACGCCAATGATCCAGGGCAGCACTGAAGCCTTTACCGTAAGGAATGTCTTCAACCGAATTGACCCGGGCATTACGGGCTACTTCCGACCAGATCAACGGCTCCAACCAATCCAGTGAATCGACGACGACCGTTTCAAACTCATGAGCCTCGGCCAGCAGACTGTCCAACGCCTCCAGCACATCGTTGAAGGTGCGAGCCAGAGGAAAACTGGTGGTTTGCAGCAGTCCCAGACCATCTTCTGTCAGAATGAAGACGGGGTTAGGTGCGCAAGCACCCAAGGTGCTTTTGCCAACTCCCGCTACGCCATACACCGAGATGCGTGGCGGCAGCACCAGCTGTTTGCGGTTGAGAGATGTTAACGAGATCGCCATTACGCCACCGCCTTTCTGTCAGCCGCAGTCTCAAAACGGAATGTCTGTCGGCCGCTATAGACCGTTCTGGCCTCTTCGAAGATATCTCTGATATAACTTGGCCATGCGGTATACTTCCTTTCATCAACACTGAGAGTTGTTTTGATGTACTCACCGGGGTTGTCGCCGTCCGCTGCAATACGTGAGGCAAGGGTCGCCAGCTTTTGCTGATCCCACTTCACCTCCTTTTTGCGATCGACAATGACTTCAATCTCACCATCGCTGAATCGGATGACGCCGTACGCTTTACTGTTGTCCTGCCGGATGGCGTTGACCTGATCGTTGAAACGACGGGCCAGCACCCCATCCATCAGCTCCTGGATGGTCCTGATCCATGACATGGCAGCGGCTGCCTCTTTCTGAAGACGGACCAGTTCTGGCACTGGCAATGCGCTCAGCTCGCCTATGGGGATATGGGGCAGTTGTTCAAGGGTGATCGATTGGTTCATGTTGTCCTCTCCTACATTTGTGCTAAGTTAACTGGATCTGATAGCGCCATTCTTGAGAAACCGGGGCTGGCGCCGCTCAAGGATTGCGGTGATGGTATTTCCCAGTGGGTGTTGTATTCCCATCAACCCCCGGTTCGTGTCTTTCTTACCCCTTATTTACCTGTGGCCTTTTTAATTCGTCGGAACTGCTGTAATTTTTTTGATGCCGCAACTCATGAAACTGGCACGGATACGAGCCGCAGCATCGTAGAGAGAGGAACGAGGAACGCCTGTAGCTGCTGAAATCTCGGTAAATGTCTCCGCCATAAGCCGGATGGCAACGGACCTGAGACGAGATGGGAGTAATTGCAGATGACGGGTGACATCCATCCTTTGCTCCGCTGTTTCGGGCCAAACAGTTTCACCGTCATCCCATAAGGACGCATTGAATGGCACTGTGTCGATCAATTCGACGGGGCACCCCTCTTCGTCCGTGACGGGTTGGTTCAGAGAAGCCATAGGAGTACCGTCACAGCGTTTCTTGGCCTTGGTATGCTCAACCATGGTGGCCACGTGGTTTTTAATCAGCAGGGTGATGAAGGTATGAGCGCTTGCCTTGGTAGCGTCAAAACAGGGTAGTCTGTGATGAATGTCAGCCATCAACTCCTGTTCGATATCCTCCACCTCGTATAGAACGTTGTGCAATTGATAGGTGAGCTGACGCGCATGGTGATGCACCGCGTTGACAACGTAGGGATCAATGCCTTGGTAACGATTCCTTGATTTCATGATGAGCCGCCTTATGGATCAGGTAACGGGCATAAACCCGATTGCTCCTGACTGGCGACATGTCGTCGGACGAGCTCTCGAAACAGGGAAAACAGCTATTAAACGACAGCAGTTACTGATAGAGATCAGTGTGTTGCACTACCATAGACGGTTATAAGAAAAAGTTATTTTTCCAACGGTTCCACAACGTCATGTCGTCGATGGCCCTGTGGCAACATTCAAGAATTGGGTCTTGCGGTGATGATGATGGTGGTGATGGCCTATGACAGGCCATCACCGTGAGACGGCACCGTGAATGAATCAGGCGCGTAGACTGGCATGGGAATGGGTACGAACCGATCTCATCTCATCGTCCCATTGGATCAGAACTGTGGAACGGTATATTCGATCATTCTTGTCCCAAACGATCGCATGACCTTCAATTCCAAAAAACTGCTGCAGCGTCTTGTTGAGGCGTTCCACCCGTTTCTGATTGTTGGGATCATAAGCTGGACCGGTCATGGTGATGATGCCGTTGACGTTGGCCAATGTCTCCAGCAGTTTCCACTGCACATCCGGGCCGCCATTGTTGCGGTTGATCATGTTCATCTGGGTGAAGTTGAGCGTTCTTTCCACCTTTTGGGTTCTGGTGGTACAGATGGCGGTAACCCGATGGCCATCCAGGAAGATGATCTGTAAATTGTTCCATAACGCATCAGGGGGCGTTGGAAACCGTTCCATGAGGTTTTGTGCAGGCTCGGGCAAAACATGCTGATGAAGTTGTCCTATCAGGGATCGTGCTGCTCCGGTACCAACCCACGTCCCTGATTCATCCACAGCCA
>JADGCH010000063.1 GCA_015229115.1 Magnetococcales bacterium | reverse complement strand
TACAAAATCATGCCGGACAACGGTTGGTGACAGGCTTATCCGGGCTGGAACTGACAGACGATGAAAGGATATTGCTGCGTGATCATGTTCCTGCCGGTGTGATCCTGTTCGCCAGAAATATCGCCACTCCGTACCAGGTCACAACTTTGGTCAGCCAGATACGCGCAGTAGCCGACCCTGCACCAACCATCTGGATCGATCAGGAGGGAGGACGGGTGCAACGTCTACGTCACCCCCTGATCGCCTACCCTCCCGCGGCTTGGTTTGGCACGATCGAATGTCAGGATGCCCCCTTGGCCAACCAGCTGTTGGTGGTCGCTGGTCAGCTTTGCGGTCTGGAACTGGCGGCTTTGGGTATTGGCATCAATTGCGCTCCGGTGTTGGATATCGCTACAGCAGGAGCCGATCCCGTTATCGGTGATCGTGCCTTTGGTCATCATCCCGATAGCGTAGCACGCCGAGCCAGTCAGTGGCTGCAGGGCCTGCAGCAGGCTGGCGTTATGGCCGTTGGTAAACATTTTCCGGGACATGGGGCGGCCCAGTCTGACTCGCATAAAACCTTGCCGATCATCGATAAAAGTGCAGCCGAGTTATCGTCCTGGGAGCTACAACCCTTTCAGCAACTGCTGCTGCAGTTACCAGCCTTGATGACCGCCCATCTGGTTGCCCGTGGTATCGACGCGCTACAGCCAGCTACCTGCTCGGCCCCATTGCTGCTTGATCTATTACGCGGCCAGTGGCACTATGAGGGGTTGATTGTGTCCGATGCGCTGGAAATGGGTGCCCTGAGTGGTCCCCTTGATGCCAGGGCCCGTCAGGCCATACAGGCCGGCTGCGATCTACTGCTCTGCTGTACCGGTCGAACTGAAGATAGTCTCCTAGTTCTGGAGGGGATCACACAGGCCCTGCAGCAGCAGTCTGACGTGGCACGACGACCATCCAGCCAAAGGATTGATCGTGTCCTGACTCCCTATCGTTATCCCCCCCAAGGATGGTCGTCCCTGTTGCACAATCCGTGGTATCATGAATATCGTCCCTGGTTTGAACAACAGCTGCAGCGGCTAGGCTATCGGCCGCCATCGCTCAACCAGGATCCAACCAGCAGTGAAGGAGGTTAGACCCATGTCTTACGGCAGCAAGCAGATTCCTACTGAAATTCGCCAAGTCACGTCGGAGCGTAAGGTCGTGATCAGCTGGAACAATGGTGACCGATTCGAATACTCGATGGAATATTTGCGCATTGCCTGTCCGTGCGCCGACTGTCGTGGCCATACGCCGAGCCAGCGCAAGCTGATTGATGGTAAAAGTGACGTCACCATCCGGTCCATCACACCCGTCGGTCACTATGCCGTCAAGATCGTCTTCAGCGATGACCACGACAGTGGCGTCTATTCGTGGGAGAGCCTGTATGACCTTGGACAAGGCCAACAGGGCTACTGGCAGGATTATCTGGAGCAACTGCAGGTAGCAGGGAAACGCCGCCGGCCATCGGTATTCATGATTAAACCGGTCGCCGCAGTGCCACAACCGTAACTCGATGATACGGCAAGTCCAAACAACCATCACGATCCAGACCAAAGGCTTGGGACTGCTGGAGATCACCAGAACGGTTGCCCTGTGGTTGCAGGAACAAAACGTCCACATGGGTCTGGTGACGATTTTTTGTCGCCATACCTCTGCCAGCCTGACCATCCAGGAAAATGCCGATCCGGATGTTCAGCAGGATCTTGTGGCCTTTTTCAATCGTCTGGTTCCAGAAGGGGCCGTATGGTTCCAGCATACCAGCGAGGGACCAGACGATATGCCCGCACACGTCAAAGGCGCTCTTACGGATGTCTCCTTAACGATACCGGTCTCCGGTGGTCGCATGACGCTGGGAACGTGGCAAGGCATCTATCTCTTTGAGCACCGTCGGCGACCCCACCACAGGGATGTCGTACTGCATTTCGTAGGAGAGTAACCTGTGGTAGAACACCAACCTAAACACCGGTTTGATCCGGCACGCGCACGCTCGTTACTCGATCCACAACGACGTCTGATCATCGATCCGTTGGCACTGGTGCAGGAAATGGGCATTTCGACCGGCATGCGGGTGGTAGATCTGGGATGTGGCGCCGGATTTTTCACCCCTGCCCTGCTGGAAGCGGTCGGTACAACAGGTCTGGTAGCCGCGCTGGAATTACAGCAACCGGTGGTCGAGCTGTTGCAGGAAAACTGGGGCGGGCACCCAGGCCTGGATATCATCGTATCGGACCTGCTCGATACCGGATTGGCTGCAACGGAGTGGGATGCCGTTTTCATCGCCTTCACCCTGCATGAGGTGCCAGTCAAGGCTGCCTTGGCTGAAGTCAGGCGCATCCTGCGTCCCAATGGGTTACTGGCTATCCTCGATTGGGGACATATGCAGTCGTGTCCTGAACGTGAGCTAGGTCAGAAAGCAGGTCCACCCGAAGAAGAGCGCCTGTTGCCAGCGGTGTTGCGCTACCACCTGGTTGAGGCGGGCTGGCAGGAAACTGCCTATGGCGAACGACTGGGAGGTTGTCATTACTGGATCAATGCCCGCCACCAACCCTAAACCACCCTTGCAGTCTCCACTGGCCGATCGCATGCGTCCCGTCAGTCTGGATGAAGTGGTCGGACAGGAGGATTGGATTGGCCCGGGCAAATTCCTGACCGAAGCGTTGGCCAGCCACCAGATCCCTTCGCTGATTCTTTGGGGTCCCCCTGGTTGCGGCAAAACAACGATTGCCGGCCTGATCGCCCAGCTGCTCACTCGTGACGATCACTATCGCTGTGTCACCCTGTCGGCAGTTTGGTCAGGCGTACGCGACATCCGCGCCGTTATCGAACGGGCTCAGCTTGACAGGCGTGCCGGACAACGTACTCTGCTGTTCGTCGATGAAATCCATCGTTTCAACAAGGGACAACAGGATGCTTTCCTGCCTTTTGTCGAACAGGGCATTATCACACTGGTTGGGGCGACGACCGAAAACCCGTCTTTCGAGTTGAACGGCGCACTGCTGTCACGCTGCCGCGTACTGGTCCTGAAACCACTATCCGACCCATCGTTACGGCAGCTGTTGCAACGGGCATTGACCGACCAGCAGCAGGGGCTAGGGGCGTTGCAATGCACTATGGACCCCCCCTTGCTGGAACAGCTGGTCCAGATGTCTGCCGGTGATGGTCGAACGGCCCTCAACCTGCTGGAAAATCTGGTACTGACGCACAACCAATCGTCATCGCCGGGCCAGTCACCTCTTGGATTGGCCGATCTGGAACGTTCTTTGAGTCATCGAGCTCCACTCTATGATAAAAGCGGTGAAAACCACTACAACCTGATTTCTGCCCTGCATAAGTCGCTGCGTGGTTCGGATGTGGATGCCGCCCTGTACTGGCTGGCCCGCATGCTGTCAGCCGGAGAGGATGGTCTCTACATTGCCCGACGCATGGTCCGTTTTGCTTGCGAAGACATCGGCAACGCCGATCCACAAGCGTTGACCATCGCTCTGCAGACCAAGGAGACCTACCATTTTCTCGGTGCACCGGAAGGTGAACTGGCTTTAGCCCAAGCGGTCGTCTATCTGGCAACAGCGCCCAAGAGTAACAGCGTTTATGTCGCTTACCAAGCAGCCAGAAAGGCGGCTGAGCAAACCAGTCAACTCGCGCCACCACTGCACCTGTGCAATGCGATCACCCCCCTGATGCAATCGCTGGGTTACGGCAGCGGCTATCGTTACGCCCACGACTATGAAGGAGGCTGGGTGGCCCAGGACTACCTGCCCGAGTCACTGCGTGACCGTCGCTTTTACCAGCCGGTCGAACGCGGATTCGAACGAGAGATTGCCCGCCGCCTGAACTACTGGCAAAAGCGCAAACAGGATCAACAGGATTGACAAGGCATGGCAACCGATCGCAACGTAATCTTGGTCACCTCGGCGGTCGTTGCCAAACGCATCGGTGGCCCCCAGAAACCGGTACCCGAGCTGATATAGATGTGTGTACGCGTGCCAGGATGACGATGCAACCCAGAGACGTAGGGTTGCTGTAGATAGACCAGGTAACCAAATGGCCAGATTTGCCCACCATGGGTATGGCCGGACAGCTGCAGATCAACTCCATGGTTGGCCGCTTCGTGGATAGTGGCCGGCTGATGAGCCAGCAAAATCAACATCCTGTCAGGATCATGCCCTGCCATGGCCTTGGGTAGATCGTGTCCTCCATGTGGTAATTGGCGACTGTGCCAATCTTCCACACCAGCGATATCGACAACAGCGTTACGCACCGCAACCGATACGTGTCGATTGCTCAACACCTGCACGCCCAGACTGGCAAGATGGCGACACCACGCCTCGACACCCGAGTAATATTCGTGATTGCCGGTGACGAAATAGACCCCCAGTGGCGCCTTCAAATCCGCTATGGGGGCGACCTGGTCACGCAGCACCTCCACCGAACCATCGACCAGATCGCCAGTAATGGCGACCAGATCGGGCTGCAAGGCGTTAACGTCGTCAACAATCTTTCGCAACCAGCGCCCATCGATCATGGGACCGATGTGTAAATCGGTCAGCTGCACCATCTTCAAACCGTCCAGCTGTTGAGGCAATCGATCCAGTGTTACCTCGATCGACCGGACTGTCGCTGGTTGCAACGCATTCCAGACAGCAACACTGCCGAGCAGTGCAATGACCGGCAAGACTGCCCATCCTCCTACACGCCGATGCAACGCATGCCACGATCGATACCGCGGAGCCAACAGCGCTGCGATCCTGATCAGTAATCCAGCAGCATCGGTCACCCCAAGCACCACCAGTGACAGCAACACGATGCCCATCCAGGGAAACACCAGCCAAGTCAACCAGGTAGACAGCTGATAGGGCAGTGTCCGGCTGACAGGAATGGCAGTCACAGTCAACAGGACACAGGCTGCCAATAACCACACCAGCCCACGCCTCTGACGACCAACCAGCTGCAGATAATGGCCGAAACGAGCCAAAAGGTAATAATGGGCTATCAGCATGGCTAGGGTGCCAAGCCAGAAGAAGATGGTCACACCTGTACGCATGGCAGCTCGTACCTAGGCACTACTTCTTGCCATCGGTGACCGGTTTCCAGTTTAGAGCCAGATCCTGGGATTGACTCACCTGGGCAGCGGTCAGAGTGCTGGTCATGGCATCACGTGCCTGGACCGCCTCACGATGGCCGTGTGAAGCGGCCAGATTGAACCAGAGATGGGCCTGAACCAGATCCTGCTTGAGGCCACGTCCCTGCTCATGGATCTTGCCAAAGCTGAACTGGGCATCGGCATAATCCTGGTTGGCAGCTTTATGGTACCACTCGGCCGCCATACCGTAATGCTGCGTTACACCCTTGCCCTGCTCGTACATCATGCCAAGGATGTACTGGGCCTTGGCTTCGCCCTGCTTGGCAGCCTTGCGGATCAGCCGCCCCGCCTCCTTATAGTTCTGACGCTCAAGACTGCAGTCGATATACATCAGCCCAAGGCTCAATTGCGCCAATGCATCACCCTGCTCAGCGGCCAGCCGATACCAGCGCATGGCCTCGTTGTCATCCTGTGGCACATCAACACCCTGGCGATACATATTACCCAGTCGATACTGGCTGGCCACATCACCACGCGTGGCATGGTGCAGCAATTCCTCCAGTTCCTGTTCCGTCATGATCGTCTCCTCAACAGATATTCACCCATCACCACCCCGGTCACCGGCTGTTGTTGCACCACATCCAGCAACTGGTAACCCAGCTCGTCGATCAACTGACACAACTCTTCCAGGGTGTGCCCCAGCATCCGGATCGGCACCGGATGCACACTGAGAAACACCAGCGGCCAAGCGGTACGCAACGTTGCGGCAGCACCACGCAGCACTTCCAGCTCATAACCTTCGACATCAATCTTGATGACCTGGGGCGATAGCGACCGCTGCTGGCAGAAATGGTCGATGGTCTCCTGACGGCGGCGTGTTTCCTGATAGGTGTCGGCATCCTTCTTGATGACCACGGCATTCATGCCCGCCACGTCGGACTGCTCGAAAAAAGGCACCTCCTCGCACACGCTGTCTCCCACCAGACTGTTGAGCACTGTGACCGTCTGCTGCAACTGGTTCAGGGCCACATGGCGCACCAGATAGTCATGGTTGGCACGGGCCGGCTCAAAGGCAAACACCTGTCCACCCGCAGCAACCACCGAAGCCATCGGTAACGCTACCAGACCAATATGGGCACCGATATCAAGCACACATTGAGCACCACGGCAGGCCTCGACACAGGCGACAAAACCGGCATTGTGACGATCGCCCCACTGATCAAAGGCGCTGAAGGCGAAGTGGCCATCCAGTGTAAAAGGGCCATAGCCTCCGATGCAACTGCTGGTAGTGATGGAACGGCCGCTGTGGCGCAGCAGCCAACGGTAGCCCCGTCCCAGAACGCGCCATAGCGGTTCCAGTTTTTTTAGTCGGCCATGACGCCAGCGCCGTAACAGCAGGACAGATTGATGGATCAGTCCGGAGGATGGACGCCCATTGTTCATGACGATGTACTCCTGCGTTGTTCGATACCGCGCTGATACAGCGCCAGATAGCGGGCTACTACAGCATCCCAGCAGAAATCAGCGCCGCGCAGACGGGCCCGCTCGCCCCAAGTTCGACAGGCCATTGCATCGGTCATGAGCTGGGCCATAGCAGCGGCACAGCCCTGGGCATCGTCCGGCTGAACCATCAGGCCATCCTGACCATGGCGTACCAGATCACGACAACCGGGTGCATCGCTGGTGATAATCGGCAATCCGGCGGCCATGGCCTCGGCCAGCACAATACCAAAGGTCTCCAGTCGCGATGGAAAGACAAAAGCATCAGCAGCCAGATAAAGCTCGACCAGATCATCGCCCGGCAGCTGCAACAATCGGCCATCCTGAGGTTGGCCTGAGATGTTTTCATAAAGCAGCAGACGATCCGAGACCTGACACTGGTTCGCTTCCGGCAACAGCGCCGACACGCCGCGACCAGCAATCAGGGTCATAAAAGGTCGGTCGGGATGCTGCTGTTTCAGGATAGCGCTGGCCTGTACCAGCAGCGAGAAATTCTTCTTCGGGTGGTGACGCCCGACCGACAGAAACAGAAAGGCCTGTTGCGGCAATCCCAACCGCTGACGCAGCGACCATTTCGACTCCGGCGACTCCGGCGACTCCTGACGTTGAAATCGACTCAGATCGACACCATTGGGAATGGCAACAATCTGCTCCTCGCTGACTCCAAGGGCACGGTATTCATCCGCCACACTGTCGCTGATAGCCACCAGATGCTGCGCCTTAGGTAACCAGCGTCGCACCAGATCATCCACCACCGGATTAAGGCGCATACCATAACCAATGGTGGCGTCGACCTGGATATCATCACCGGCACAGCGCACCAGCCAAGCGATATCCGAGCGCTGGCTGGCAAAATGGTTGAAGGCCACTCCGACCGGATAGCCCATGGTGACGTGCCAGTAATCAAAGCGCCAGCGTCTTTGCAGCTGAGCAAAAAAGCGGTCCAGCAACCATAGCCCGATCCAAGGCCAGCGCTCCAGAATGCCCCAGATGCGTGGCGGAAACGGCAGCACCGGATAGGGCAACTGCCATCCTTCGCGACGCAGCCGGTCAGGATAGGGTCGCGAGGTGATCACCACCGGGCGGTGTCCCTGCTGCTGCAGGCGGGTGGCGATGTTATGCACCCCTACTTCGGCACCACCAATATTGGGCAAAAAAGTGGAAATGGGCAGGGCAACGCTCAAAGACATGTCGATATATCCAATCTTATGCCATCTGCACCATTTCCATGGTCAGGTTGCGCCAAATAGATTCATCTTTTGCTTTTTTTGATGCACCAATAATTTCGATACCTACCAACCGACCTTGAACATCATAATCCAGAATGATGCCGTCGGCCACCTCCTCACTGCTGTCAACAGCTTCATGGGTCAGATCCAAATAAATGGCATCTGACCGAGAATCTACTCTTACGTGCATGGTTTTCTCCTGTCAAAATAAGCTGTAATGACATATTTTTGGTCATGCAGACGCACGACAACCCGCAGCATTTTTCCCCGTTCAGGAAAACACGCCAGAAATGAAAGCTTATCTCCCCGTTGCTCCACTTCATGGGGTTCAGACAGTACCTGTTTAACCCATGCCTTCTCAATACCCCGCCGTACCAATTGGAACTCCGCGTGGGGATCATAGGTCAAAAACATGTCGATACATCCAGTATCGCATCAGGAGATAAAACTACCAAAGCCTGCAGCAGGGTTACCAGTTGACGGTCGATCACGCCGGTTGCAGCACAGGCGGTGATGGCCGCCGCAAACTGCTGTCGTTGCGAGAGTGGCCAGACATCGGCCTGCTGGATGGCATCGGCCCACTGCGTGGCATCAAGCGGACAGAGAAAACCGTTGTAACCCGGCTGAATCCACTGCTGAAAGGCCGGTTCGGCGCCATTGGCGATCACCGGCAGACCACAGGCCAGGGCCTCCAACATTGGGGTACTAAGACCCTCGGCCAACGATGGTATGGTGACCACATCGGCCAAGCGCACATAATCGGCCGCCACGACAAAGCCGGTCTGCAACAAGACCCGATCACCCAGTCGCCATTCATCGATCTGCTGCCGAATACGGGCGACATAGGCACTGTTGCGCTCACCATGCGGACCGGTTTGCAACCATGGACCAGCCAGCACCAGTTTATAATGAAGCGGTAACTGACGCAAAACCTCAAGCAGAAAGATCTGGTTTTTACCCGGAATAAAATTGGCCACCCACACCAGCACCCGGTCCCGTTCAGCAAAAGGGGTCAGACGCTGACGCAGCTGCCAGCGTGTTGCGGCATCAGCAGGATAAAAGGCCTGCTCATCGACCGGATTGGGCCGACTCCAGACGTTGTGCTGCAGCCCGAAGCGCTGCTGGCACAACTGGCGCAATTTGTCTGAGATAGCCACAATCAGGGTACGCTGCCGCAACCTCGGCTGCAAGTAGCGCCGCCACAACCAAGCCAGTCCCGGCAGGGGCTGCAATGGTTCAGCGCCGGTGTTAACCAGTTCGACCACCAGCGGCAACCGCCGCCAGTGGGCCCAAGCGATCGCGGCTGCCGTCGAAGCCGAGGTGCCGACTACGTACACCAGATCGACCGGATAGCGCCATAACCACCACCAGGTAGCGATGGCTTCCAACCAAGTACGCAGGGCCTGTCGCAGGCGTATCCCCCCTGCCCCATGGCGTTGCAGACGGCACGAAACGCGTTGCACGGCCACACCGTGCCAGTCATAAGCCTGATAGCCATCGTATTCGAGCGAGTTGCACACCACCCGCCAGTTCCAGCCGGTCATGGCAGCCAGCCGCCGCCAGGTACGGTCGATACGATAACCGGAACCGGCATATTCAGGCGGGTACTTACTGGAGATGAGCAGGATGTTCATGGTGCACATCCCTGAATGGATTGATGATAGTTAACTGGCTGTCAATCACTTGTCCATGCTGCATGTCTTCGGTATAAAGCATCGTGCAACCGGATTCCAGAGCAGCAGCAATGATCAGGCTATCGTAGTAGGCGTAATGGTAGCATTCAACAATATTTAGAGCATGACCAATGCTATTTGAGTTTATATGATATGTTTTTGAAATAGATGAGATTTGATTAACAACTTTGCGAATGGCTGATGATGTCTGATTAAATTTTCTCATCATGACGTTGGCCAGTTCGTTCAGAACTTGTATGCTTACCCAAGCACCAGATGTCTCAAGCAAAGCACGGGAACGGCATCTTTTATCTGTCTCGGTACTAGAAAACGCGTAGATAACAACATTTGAATCCAGAAAGAATTCAACGGACATTAGCTTCTTCCCTGTCAAATTGCCAATTTCTGGTATCTATCGAAAGGACGTCCCACTGACTCACACCAGTTGTTTCTCCCACCTGCTCAAGACCATACCGGCGCACCAGAAACAGGATGAAATCAAGCGCCTCGTGGGCCATTTCGTCGGGCAGGCGTTGGGCTTCGGCATAAATACGTTCGGCGATGGTCATTGGAAGCTCCTATGGGCCAATGCGTAAGGATGAGTCGTTATAGCGCTGAACGAACTCCGGGAATCGATCCGGCAGCAAGGGCTTGCTGAGATAATAGCCCTGGATGCACTCGCAGTCGTGCTGACGCAGAAACTCCAGTTGCTCCAGAGTCTCTACTCCCTCAGCCACCACTTCCAGGTTGAGTGTCTTGGCCAGGGAAAGGATCATGCGTACAATAGCAGCATCATCGGAATGATCAGTCAGGCAGCGTACGAACGACTGATCAATCTTCAGGGTATCGACCGGCAGTTTCTTCAGGTAACTCAGCGACGAGTAACCGGTACCAAAATCATCGATAGAGATATGCAAGCCCTTGTCGCGCATAACGCGCATGATGGCAATGGTCTGCTCAACATGGGTCATGGCCACACTTTCTGTGATCTCCATTTCGAGATGATCCGGATTCATATCGGTATCCTCAACAATCCGCAGGATTTTATCGAGCAGTTGGGGATCCTGCAACTGCTTGGCTGACAGATTGACCGACATCTGCAAATCATCCATACCACCAAGACACCAGCTTTTGAATTGCCGGCAGGCCATGCGCAACACCAGTTCGCCCATCGGCACGATCAATCCGCTCTCTTCGGCGATGGCAATAAAGTCACCCGGCATGATCAAGCCTTTGTTGGGATGATGCCAGCGCACCAAAGCCTCCATACCCCAAACCTGGCCACTTGCCAGATTCAGTTTGGGTTGGTAAACCAGCGATAACTGCTGCTGTTCAATCGCCACACGCAAATCAGCCTCAAGCTGCATGCGCAACAGGTTTTTGTCGTTCATGTTGGCAGTAAAAAAACGATAGACGCCACGCCCGGCCTCTTTGGCAGCATACATGGCGACATCAGCATGCTTGGTAACGGTTTCGAAATCGGTACCGTCATCCGGCACCATGGCTATACCGATGCTGGAGCCGATATAAACCTCGTTACCCCTCAGCAGAAAGACCTGCCTGAGACGCTCAATGATGGCGGTGGCAACAGCCCCAACTTGATGCACTGCATCGACCTCGGCCAGAATCACGGTGAATTCATCACCACCCAAACGACAGACGGTATCATCCGGACTGACGCAACTGGTCATGCGTTGCGCTGCTTCAATCAGCAGCTCATCACCGACATCATGTCCAAGAGTATCGTTGACATACTTGAAGCGGTCCAGGTCGATCAGCAACAGTGCACAGGGTCTGTTACCATGCTGTTGGCTGGCCACAATCTGGTATCCCAACCGCTCACGGAACAAGGCACGGTTAGGTAGCCTGGTCAGCACGTCATAAAAAGCCATCCGTTCCAGCCGTTGTTCCGATGCCTTTTGGGTGGTGATATCGAGGAAAGTACCAACATAATGGCTCACCGCACCAAGCGGATTGCGAATGGTACTGATCGACAGCCACTTGGGAAACAGGTGACCATCTTTGTGTCGATCCCAGATTTCGCCACACCATTGACCCTGTTCCAGCAGAGCACGCCACATGTTCTGATAGAAAGCTGCATCGTGATGGCCAGATTTGGACACGTTTGGTTTGCGCCCCAGCACTTCATCACGCCCATAACCGGTCAGCTTTTCATAGGCTGGGTTGACCTCAACAATCACCCCACGAGCATCGGTAATCACCACGCCTTCCCCCATGGTCAGCAACACCTGATGGGCCAGTAGCAGCTGCTTTTGCTGCTGATGGATGCGCAAATGGTTCTGAACCCGCAGTTTGACCAGTGCCGGATTGATCGGCTTGGTGATGTAATCGACCGCCCCGAGTTGCAGTCCCCTGGCCTCATCCTCCATGCTGGTCATGGCTGAAATGAACAGCACCGGGATGTTTCGGGTCACCGGATCCTGCTGTAGATGGGACATAACCTGATAACCATCCATCTGGGGCATCATGATATCCAGCAGAATCAGATCGGGCAGTAGGCCATCCTGTTTGGCCGCTGCGAGACGACTGAGAGCTTCAACGCCATTTCTGGCGATCATGATATCGTAATCGGGTTCCAGCAGATCCCTGAGCACATTGATATTCAATCGCTCATCATCGACAATCAGGATCAGCGCACGTTGTTCAATCATCAGTCTATCCATCACCGACACCCCGAAACACCTCCTTGATATATCCCAGAAAACTCTCTATCCCCAATTCAGGATAAGCATCATAGCGAAAAGTGATGGCAAAATCGGTATAATCCAGCAAGGGTATAAAACGATCTGGTATCTTTTCTCCGGCATGGAGCCTGTCTCAGAATGAATGAAAAAAGCCGCCACAGAGACACGCTGGCCTCAAA
>JADGCH010000062.1 GCA_015229115.1 Magnetococcales bacterium | reverse complement strand
AATTACCTGAATAACCAGTGGTCACGGCTGATTCGTTACCTTGATGACGGACGACTGGAGATCGATAACAACGGCGTCGAAAATGCCATTCGCCCTTTTGTGATCGGGCGTAAGGGCTGGTTGTTCTCTGATTCGGTGCGCGGCGTCAAGTCATCGGCTAACCTCTATAGCCTGATCGAGACCGCCAAGGCCAACGGCGTTGAACCGTTCGCCTATCTGCGGCATGTGTTCACCCTATTGCCGGTTGCCAAGAATCTGGAAGACTTCGAAAAGCTCCTACCATGGAACGTCGATCAGGCAGCCTTGGCGAACCCGTGAGAAACGCCGAATAATGGACGCTTACAGAGTCTGGGGTAGGGTACACTGCATCACCAGCGCATCGTCCTGCCTTCCTGTATGGTGGTAATAGTTTTTTCGGATGCCTATCACAACAAAGCCGCATTTTTCATACAGCCGCTGCGCCGGCCTGTTGCTGGCCGCCACCTCCAGCAGCATGCTCTCGCCGCCACGCTGTGCACTCTGTTGCATCACCTGACGTAACAATCTCTCCCCCCAACCCTGCTGCCGCAGCCGTGGGTCCATGCCGATATTGAGCAACCACCACTCATCGGCTATCAAGGCACGACAGAAGATGAACCCGACCACACAGCCATCCGGTGCCAGCCATACGTAATGGAGCGACTGTTGCTGCCATTGCGGGCGCAATTCATCCTGAAACAGGCTATCCTGCCATGGGTAGCTGGCGATACGCTGTTCCAGAGCGACGATGGCCGGCAAGTGAGCTGAGGTACAAGGCATGCAGGTTAGGTGGGTCAAGCTGTCGGCAGCCTTTCTCTGGGTGGATAGGGGCACCCATTGTAGCCAATGGGCCAGCTAGGGGTCAATCCGGTCCGTTTGGGCCATTTGTTGCATGAGGGCTGTTATTTGTTGTGCAGGTCTTGAACTTGGAGCGTTGTTATCATGCCAACAGGTCATCGTTCTGTCATGCAGGCTCTGGTTGGGATGGCTCTTCTAGCCTCTTCGCCAGCCTTGGCGTCAGATCGTGTTGCACTGGGTGAAATCCGGATCGACAGTCTGGTCGGGGAGCCTTTGTCGGCCGAGATTGCACTACCGGCAACCGTGCCACCCGATGTGCTGGAACAATGGCGGGTTGAGCTGGCCAGTGAAGCCGACTATCGTAGCCGGTCGCTGCATCGCTCCAGTGCCCTGCAGGGATTGCGGGTGGAGCTGCTGACGGAAGAGGATCTCCTGAACGAAGGCAAAAAAAGGACACGATTACAGATAACCAGCCGTGAACCGGTACGGGAGTCCTTTTTTAATCTGCTTTTCAAGGTTTCGACAGCACAGGGTAGCCATTTCCGTCATTATCCGGTCTTGCTCGACAGCTACCGATCGTCACAATCAGGCCGGAATAGTGTCATTGCCACCGAAGGCAGCCGTGCGGGCAGGGCAGAGCGGTTTTACGGGCCGGTTCAGGCTGATGATAACCTGCGCACGGTGGCCCAGCGGGTGATGGCCGACCTGCCCAGTCTCAACGGCCTGCGCCCCAGCCATAACCAAGTGATGGCGGCCCTGTGGTCGAAAAACCGATCCCAGTTTCGTCCTGGCAATATGGATACGCCTGTGACGGGGGCCTTGTTGCAGATTCCTACGGTTGATGAGATCATGGCCCGTTCTGAGCAGGAGGCCTTGTCACTGCTGAACCAGTTCAAGCGTTCGTCGGTCCGGACCACACCCGTCGCTGCCGCCAAGGTGGAGCCAATCGATGGCGTCAAACCGCCTGTCAAGGCCAAAGAGAAGGAACAGAAGGAACCGACTGGCAACAAGAACCCTGTGGTAGCAGCACCAGCCGCTGCGGCACCACAGGCTGCGGCAGCAGTCAACCCGTCGGCGATGACCCAGGCCGATCTTGACCGAATTATCGGCAAAATCAACGATCGTCTGGATCAGCAGAGGCGCGAGCAGAAACAGGATCTGGAAGCGCTGGACCAGAAGATACAACTTCTCTCCAAAACCATCAGCACCCTGCAAACCAGCCAAAAAGAGAAGGAGAAGGAGCCGCGTCAGGGACAGGTGGTTGCCGCTCCACGACAGCCGGTTCCTCCTATGCCGGTTCCTCCCATGCCTGCGCCACCGTCTCTGTCTTGGCGCGAGCTATGGGCTAGTGATGCTGTTGCTTACGGCGGCATTGGTTTGGCATCGCTGCTGACTGCTGGCATGATGTGGTACCGCCGTCGTGCCAACAACTTGACACCCAAGCAGGTCAACGGCATTTCCATGGACTCCCTGCGCAACTTCTGGCCTCTCCGTAAAAAGCGTTCTCAACAACCCGAACAGGAGAGAGTGGCGCCGGTGGTGACCGAGCCTGAAGAGACGCCTGCCATAGCGGTTGCGCCAGAGCCGGTTGCCGTTGCACCGCAGCCGACTATCACGCCGCAGCCAGTAGCTGCCCCCGTTGTTGCAGACCCACCGACCATTACAGCTCTCCCGGTCGCCACGGCCGTTCCGATGGCCAAGGCTGCTGTTCCAGCTCCAGTTCCGGTAGCTGCGCCCGCGGCAGCAACGCCAACAGTGACTCCTGCTGTGGCTGCAGCGGCCGTTGCGGTGGCTGCGGAAGCTGTCGTGGCAGCACCACGGGTCGTGACGGCAGACCGGCCCGAGCCCGACGAAGCGGAGCGTCTGCCCGACGAAGCGGAGCGTCTGCCCGACGAAGCGGAGCGTCTGCCCGATGTCATCTCTTGGTCCGAAGAAACCGTTGCCGACCCAGTGTCGATGCCAGCTGATCCAGTTGTGACCGGTCTAGAATCGATTCCTTTTTCCCTGGGTCATGACGATGACGACGATGACGGGCTGGGCTGGGATATCGGTTCGTTGACCGCACCGGCTCCGCAACAGGCTGACAGTCCTCCGGTAGCCAAGGCCCTGCATGGGGAGGATGAAGACGATGGGCTATTGTCAGCCGATCTGTCGCAGTTCAAGCTGGAGTTCAACTGATCCAGCGTCATCCTGCCGCTGTCCTGGCGGCCTTTCTGCAGAGTTCCGTACTGGTGGTGTTGTTGCCCATAGCGACGCTGGCTTGGGGTAGTCTGGTGCTAGTGATTACACTTATGGCCTACCGATTGACCGGTGCTGCTGCAGGGCCGTGGTCTCTGATGTGGCGGTTGCGCTGGCTGTTTCTGACCATGGTGCTGTTGCAAGGCTGGATGGTGCCAGGTTCAGCGCTGCTGGAGGGTCTGCCGTTCTCGGTGGAGGGGGCGCTGCAGGGCGGAATCCAGGCGGTGCGCATGAGTGTATTGCTCATGCTGGGCTGGCTGGTATGGCGCATGACCACACCGCTGGCTCTGCTAGCGTTGGTGTGGCGTGCCGGTGGCTGGCTGGGGCAGGGGTGGCAGGGATCGTGGCAACGCTGGTGTGCTATGGTCGCCTTTGCCATGGGCTGTTTGCCCGATTTATGGGCTCAGGCCGAGTTGCTGCAGCAGGAGGCTCGCTTGCGGTTGTCGGTGGTCGGCAGGTCCAGTCCGTTATCGGGACGATTGCGGTTGCATCGCTGGTTATGGCTGGCAGATGTTTGGCTAATGCGGGTGATAGGGCAAATTGGCGTTTTGCAGGAGACGTTACCGTTGCGTGGCTTCAGCCATAGCCTGCCATGGTTGCCACCCATACCGCATCGCTGGAGTGGTTGGGATGCACTGCTGCTCCTGACGCCTGTCCTCTGGTTCTGGTGCTACTGGGAGGGAAGATGATCGATTGGCACATCAATCTGGATGCCGGTATTTCAGGGGACATGTTCCTGGCCGCCTGTCTTGATCTGGGGCTGGATGAGTCAGACTTGCGGAGGCTATTGCAGCGACTCGATCTATCGGGCTGGAACGTCGATCTACAGCGGCAGCAGCGCTGTCATGGCATGATGGGGACCAGGGTGCAGGTTCAGGTGGATGAACAGCACCACCATCGTCATCTGCACGATATCCTTGCCATCATCGAACGGGCCGGTCTGCCGCAACCGGTGGCCGAGCGGGCCGTGGACATTTTCCACATTCTGGCTGCTGCCGAAGCCACCGTGCATGGTGTGGCGCCGGAGGCGGTCCACTTCCATGAGGTCGGTGCGGTCGATGCCATCCTGGATATCTGCGCTGCGGCCTGGGCTATCGAGCAGTTGTCGCCAGCCTCCATCACCGCTACCCCCTTGCAGGCCGGTTGTGGATCGGTGCTCTGCCAGCATGGGCGCATGCCGGTACCTGTTCCAGCCGTGGCCGAAATGGTGCGCCGATATGCCATACCGCTGCAGCCGGAGGCCGTTACCGGTGAGGCGGCCACGCCGACCGGTGTGGCTATTCTGGCTCATCTGGCGCCGCGTTATGGTCAGTTTGGCCTGAAGGGTGTGACGCGGATCGGCGTTGGGCTGGGCCACAAGAGCTGGCCAGACCGGACCAATGCCCTACGCCTGCTGGTTTGCGATAAGACGCAGCAGCCGGATGAAGGGCCACCGCTACTCGAAGATCAGGTGGCCTTGCTATCCACCCATATCGATGACATGAACCCACAATGGTATGGCCCACTGTGGCAGCAACTGCTGGATGCTGGAGCGCTGGATGTCACTGTGACCCCCGTTACCATGAAAAAAGGCCGGCCGGCTATCCAGCTGGAGGTCATGGCTTCTGTGCCGCTGGCGCGTCAGCTGGCCAGCCTGTTGCTGCAGCAGACCACCACGCTGGGAGTGCGCTGGCAGACCGTATCACGGCTGAAATGGGCACGACAGACCGAGGTCCGTAACACTCCGTGGGGCGATGTGCGCGTCATCATGGCTGGAGGGATAGCCCGGATCGAATTTGACGATCTGGCCGTTGTAGCCCGTCAGCAGCAATGGTCACTGGCACAGGCCCAGCAGCAGATTCTGGCCCATGTTTGAAGCCATCCGTCTGCACAGCTGGTATGCCATGCCACAGGGTCAGGTTGTGGTACGTCTGATCAGTGAAGTGCTGAATCAATGGTGGCGCGGGCAGCAGGCCTCGCATCATGCTCTGGGGTTCGGCTTTGCCCAGCCCTATTTTGGCTGTGCTGCCCACTGGACCCACTCCCTGCTCGGTGCTTCACCAGCCGAAATGGGTGTCATGCCATGGCCAGCAGACAGCAATCGTGTTGCGCTGGTTCGACCGGATGCCCTGCCTTTTCCCGATGCCACCTTTGATCGTGTCATCATGACCCACCTGCTGGAAGGATCGTTTTCCGCCCATGCGGTTTTGCGTGAGAGCTGGCGCGTTCTCGAGCCGGGAGGACGGCTGCTGCTGATGGTAACCAACCGCGGTGGTTTGTGGGCACGCCACGACAGCACCCCGTTCGGCTGGGGGAGGCCCTTTTCACCGAGACAGGTACGGACCCTGCTGGAGGAGGCCTTTTTCATTCCCAGGCAATTTTGCTATGCCCTGTTCATGCCACCCCTGTCGGGTGATTACTGGCTGCGCACCGCTTCAGCATGGGAAAAGGCTGGGCAGCGCTGGTTTGCCCCGCTGGGTGGAGTCATTCTGGCCGAGGCTGAAAAGGTGGTCTATGCTGTTCGCCCGCTTCATCAGCCAGCGCGCATGATGTCTGGGCCCATGGTCATCCCTGTTACCGAACGACATCAGAGTCATCCGTGCCAGAGCCACCTGTGATGGATACCTTGCTGATCAAACGCTTTCTCGATGCTTTGCTGGTTGAGGAGGGCGTGGCGGCCAATACCCTGGAGGCCTATCGCACCGATATCGAACATCTTCTGGCCTTTCTGGTCCAGTGCCAGCGGACGCTGCTCACCGTCACACGCGAGGAGATGCTCTGTTATCTGGAGCAGCTCAACCAGCAGCAGCTGGCCCCTACCAGCGTGGCCCGCAAGCTTTCCGCCATCCGCCATCTGTTTCGCTATTTGATGTTGGAGAAAAAGCGTGACGATGACCCAACCCATCTGATTGATTCGCCACGTTGGTCGCGGGCCTTGCCGCACATCCTCAATGAGACCGAGGTGGAACAGCTGTTGCGCATGGCCGATGTCACCACGGAACTTGGTCTGCGCGATCGTGCCATGCTGGAATTGCTTTATGCCACCGGTCTCAGGGTTTCCGAGCTGGTCAACCTGCCATTGACCGGCCTCAATGACCGGTTCGGATTTGTCCAGGTGATCGGCAAGGGCGACAAGGAGCGGGTGGTGCCCACGGGCGAGACGTCGCTGGTATGGGTCAACAGCTATTGCCAGCGCAGTCGTCCCCTGTTGCTGCACGGACCAGATCCGGGGGCGCTGTTTCTCAGCAATCGCGGTACTGCCATGACACGCCAGAATTTCTGGTACATCATCCGCCGCTATGCCACCATGGCCGGTATCATCAAGCCGTTGTCACCCCATCTGCTGCGCCATTCGTTTGCAACCCATCTGCTCAACCATGGCGCCGATCTGCGTGCGGTGCAGATGATGCTGGGACACGCCGACGTGTCCACCACGGAAATCTACACCCATGTCGCCAGCGAGCGACTGAAGCAGATTCACCAGCAATATCATCCACGCGGGTGATTATAAAAAACCATTGACAATCTTCACGATATCAGCTGTAATGACAAGATGCGGATGTGGTGGAATTGGTAGACACGCTGTCTTGAGGGGGCAGTGGCGCGAGCCGTGCCGGTTCAAGTCCGGCCATCCGCACCAAATCAAACACGATGGCGCAATGATCATCCATTACAATGGTAAGCAAGAAGGTTGTCAGCGGTTATGCCTAGTTTTTCTGCGCAATCATCGCGCTCGTCCGTTTTGCTGAAGCCGGCCGATGACTATGGCGCCAGCGTGGCCAGCGCAGTCCTTGTTTCGACGGGCGTCCAGCTTTATGGGCAGATCGAGACCAGCGGTGACCAGGACTGGTTCGCCCTTTACAACGGCCTCAGTGCCCGTTTGACCTACGTCATTCAGCTCCAGATCATGACCGATGCCCGCTTTGCTCCTGCCTTGCAGCTGATGGAGAGTGACGGCGACGCTACCGCCCGCTTGGTATCGGACGATAGCAGCATCACCAGCAGTAAAGGGGCTGTCGTAGCCTATACGCCGGATCGCGATATCGCCGGGGCGGTGATCGCCGTGCAGGGCAATCTGTCAGGTCAGCAGAAGGGTGGTCAATATATTCTGACTGTGGCCAGTTACGCCAATATTGGTCAAAACAGCCTGACGGCAGGGGTGCTGACGACTCCCGTTGCGACTGCCCCATTCCAGGGTGTGGCCAACATCATTGAGCAGGGTGGCGACCAGGACTGGTTCAAGATCACGTTGTCCGGTAACAGGAGTTATCGGTTCACCTTGGCTGCTGATACCAGTTACCCGATGTTGGGCCATCTTGACCCTTATCTGCGCCTGATCGACACCAACAGTGGTGCTGTGGTTTATGAGAACGATAATCTGTCTTCCCGCAGTAAGAATGCCGCCATTGATATCACCACCGACCGTGGTGGAGCCGGTTTTTATGTGGCGGCTGGGGGTGCCAGGACCACCACGGGGGCCTATGTATTGCAGGTGGAATTGACGGACGACTATCAGTCAACCCTGGCCGATGCCACGAGCATGACCATCGCCACCGTGCAGCGTGGTCGAATTGAGCAGAGCAACGATCGGGACTGCTTTGCCCTGAAGGGTAGTAGCCAGTTCATAGCAGGTCACCGCTACCGCATGGTGCTAACGGCTGACGAACCAAAAAATCTCACACCGAAATTGCAGCTGATGTCCAGCAATGCGCTGACGGTGACTGAGGATAACAATCCCGGTCGTAACGGTACGGCAACGGTCCTGTACACACCGACCACGACGGGTGATTTTTACCTGTCTGCTCAAGGTGTGCTGAAACAGGTTGACAGTCGACGCGATGGCTACGCGCTACTGGTGACCGATTTTGGCGTCGATGTTGGCCAGGGTGTTACGACGGCGGCAGCGGAGACCATCTCGGCTTCGGCTGCCCTATCCAGGATGGGTATCGTTGATGGGGCGAACGATCAGGACTGGTTTAAGATTGCCTTGGTTGCGGGTCAACGCTATCAGTTCGATCTCAAAAACGATGGCAGCGTTACCGGATTGCGTGATCCTTCGCTGCGGTTGCTGAACGCTTATGGCGATGTTGTCGGGCAGAACGACGACCGGGCGCGCAACCAGAAGGATGCTCGTATTGTGTTAACGCCTTCCCAGAGCGGCGATTATTACCTCTCTGCTGAGGGGGTCAAGGGTTATACCGGTTCCTATCTGCTATCGGCGGCTATGATAACGGCATAAGTCACTCCAGACAGACGGTGGTGTGGCATGGTGTATGTGGGCACGGAATACCGTGCCCGTTGTTTTTTGTGGATCAAAAACTCCTCTGAGGGTGTAACGGGCGCCTATGCCTTTCTACCCAGAATACTTTCTGACATTGTTGCGTGATCGTGTCAACCTGTTGCAACTGATCGGTTCTCACGTCACTCTAAGAAAACAGGGGTCTAACTGGGCCGGGCTGTGCCCTTTTCACCAGGAGAAGACGGCTTCCTTTACGGTGCGGCCGGAAAAAGGCCTATTCAAATGTTTTGGCTGTGGTGCCGGTGGTGATGCCATCGATTTCCTCATGCGGATGCGATCGCTTTCTTTTCAGGAAGCGGTCACCGATCTGGCGCAGCAGTGTGGCCTGCCGTTGCCGGATGAGGGTCATCGTGACGGTCCGGCTTCATCGGAGGAGCAACGGCAGCAGCAGCTGAAACAGCAACGCCACGACCTGCTGGCCGCCTGTAACGAATGGTTTCAGCACTGTCTGAATGGTCCTGCGGGGGAACGGGCCAGAGATTACCTAACCAGACGCGGTCTGGATGCCAGCCAGTGGCAACGGTTGGGGCTAGGGTATGCCCCGCCCGGGTGGCAGACGCTGTTGGATCATTTCGGCCTGGAGCAGACTGATCAGCTGGTAGCGATTGGTGTGGTGATCCAGCGACAGGCAGAACAACCCGGCAGACAGGATGACCATCGGCCCTTTTACGATCGTTTCCGCAACCGGATCATGTTTCCCATCCATGACCCGCAGGGGCGGTGTGTCGCTTTTGGCGGACGCATTCTGGGAGCAGGGGAGCCTAAATACATCAATTCGCCAGAGACGGCCCTTTACCATAAGGGTGATCTGCTCTACGGTCTGCACCTGGCGCAGGAGTCGATACGTCGTGTTGGGCAGGTGCTGGTGGTGGAAGGCTACATGGACCGTATCGCCTTGGCCATGCAGGGTTTTGATTACGCTGTGGCGACGCTGGGCACAGCCCTGACCGAAAGGCAGTTGGCGCTGCTCTGGCAACGAACCAGTAAGATCATCTTCTGTTTTGATGGGGACAAGGCTGGTTATCAGGCGGCTTGGCGTGCCCTGGAACAGACCGTGGAGGGACTGTCATCCGGTCGCCATGTGCGTTTTCTGTTCCTGCCCGAGGGCATGGATCCGGACGATCTGATGCGCCATGAGGGGGCCGCCGGGCTGCAGGCCCGATTGCAGCAGGCCATGCCGTTATGGGATTTTCTCTATCAGCGCCTCAGCAGCGATTTGCACCTACAGAGTCCGGATGACCGCGCTGCCCTGGTGCATCGCCTGCGTCCCTACCTCGACCGCATGTCGGATCCGCTGTTGCGCCAGTTTTATGCCGAGGCCCTGGCGCAACGGGTTGGGCTACCATCCTGGCGCATCACCGGTCGTTCCACCGCAACGCGCTACCGTGAGCCGCAGGCGGCTGCACCAGCGTCCCAGCCGCTGGCAGCTGGCAGGGATTATGAGCAGTTTTTGTTGGCGTTGTTATTGCGTTACCCAACGTTGATTCTGGAACAGGAAGAGGTTCTGAGTACCCTTCATCTGGACAACCGGAACTTTGCTGGTCTGTTGCGCTCTTTAGTAGAGCAGGTGGACGACGCGGCTGACGGCATGGACCCCGATCAATGGCAGCTGTCGCCTGAACAACGTGCCACGGCCGAGCAGATTCTGCAAGCCGAACAGACCTTGCCGGAGCAGGAACAGGACCGGCGTCGTGAGTTGGCAGGCTGTCTGACCTCCTGCCAGTTACGCCAGCTGCAGCGGGAACGCAGTTACCTGCAGCAAAGCGGGTTATCGACCACGCCGCAGTGGAATGATGAGTCTTTGCGACGCTTGCTGGCTCTCAAACAGGAAGAGCATCGCTTGCATCGCAACAAGAAACTGATCGTGGCCCCACAGTGAAGGACAGGGCCGATGCATAAAAATGGCAGGATAACGGGATAGCGTAACATCATGAGTGAAGATTTTACACGTCATCACATGAAACGCCTGATTGAGCATGGCAAGGAGCAGGGATTTCTGACGCTGGATGAAGTCAACGACTTTCTGCCGAGTTTCCTGCCCAACAATCTCATCTCTGCTGAACAGCTGGAGGATGTTATCGCCTATCTCGACACCATGGGCATCAACCTGATTGATGACGCAGACGGCTTCTCATCGGACAAACATGAGGAGATTGAGCTGCTGACGGGTCGCAAGGTCCTCAGTTCAGTGGATGACAAGGAAGAGATCGACATCGGTCTGACCGAAGGTGGCAGCGATACCATTGAGCTTGGCAAGACTGACGACCCGGTGCGGATGTACCTGCGTGAAATGGGATCTGTCGGTTTATTGACACGTGAGGGTGAAATTGCCATTGCCAAGAGGATTGAGGCTGGCTACGACGAGGTTATACAAGCCTTGTGCGACGCCCCGTCAACCATGCACGAGCTGATCGAACTGGGTCAGCAACTACGCATGGGACAGCTGTTGTTGCGCGACATTCTCGATATACCCACGGTGCCAGGTGAGGAACTGGGGGGGGAGCTGGGGGATGTGGACGTCGACGTCGATGGTGAGGATGGTCTGCTGGAAGATGGCGTCGAGGTGGTCGACGATGACCGAAAGGTAGACGATCCCGATCTGCTGGTGACCGATGAGGTGGTCGACGGTGAGCTCGTTCCCCCGGGTGCTGCGCTGGTCACCGGTGAGTTGCTACAGCAGACCCAGGAGACCTTTGATGCCATCATGGAAAAATATCGTGTCATCCAGAAACTGGGACACGACCTGACCGAGGCTGAACTTAAGAAAAACACCAAGAAGATCAAGACGTTAAACGAGAAATACATCACGCATAAAAATGAAATTGTTGATCTGGTCAAGGATATCCGGCTGTCCCAGCGTGTGCGGGATGTGCTGGTGCAGAAGATCAGAAACCACGTCGACCGTATTCGCATGCTTGAGGGCGAGATCATCACCATCGCTGAACGGGCCAAGGTCAATAAGGAGAGTTTTATCAACGCTTTTCGTGGCCATGAAAGCGTTGTTGGCTGGGTGGATCAGTTCGCCGCCAGTTCAGACGCCTCTTGGCAGCGATTCTATCAGCATGCAGAGACGATACGGAGCGTCCAGCAGCAGATTGGCCTGATCGAACAGGAGGCTGACCAGAAAACCGGTTCCATCAAGGCCATCAGCCAGCGCATCAGTGCTGGAGAGCGGCGCTCGAACCAGGCCAAGAAGGAGATGGTGGAAGCCAACCTGAGGCTGGTGATTTCGATTGCCAAGAAATACACCAATCGTGGTCTCCAGTTTCTCGACCTGATCCAGGAAGGCAATATTGGTCTGATGAAAGCGGTTGACAAGTTCGAATGGCGGCGTGGTTACAAGTTTTCCACCTATGCGACCTGGTGGATCCGCCAGGCCATCACCCGTTCAATTGCTGACCAGGCACGCACCATCCGTATTCCAGTCCACATGATCGAGACCATCAACAAACTGTTGCGTACCACCCGGCAGATGGTGCAGGAAATTGGTCGTGAACCGACACCAGAAGAGATTGCCGAGCGGATGGATATGAATCTCGACAAGGTGCGCAAGGTTCTGAAGATCGCCAAAGAGCCGATCTCGCTAGAAACGCCTGTTGGTGATGAGGATGATTCCCACCTGGGTGATTTCATTGAGGACAAGTCGATGCTGTCTCCTTCTGATCTGGCCATTATGTCCAACTTGCGTGATACCACCGGGCGTGTGCTCAAGACCCTGACCCCGCGTGAGGAAAATGTGCTGCGCATGCGGTTTGGTATCGGCCTGCAGAGCGATCATACCTTGGAAGAGGTGGGTAAGCAGTTCCAGGTGACACGTGAACGCATCCGTCAGATTGAGGCCAAGGCCCTGCGCAAGCTGCGTCATCCCAACCGGTCGCGCAAATTGCGCAGTTTCCTGGAGTCCTGATCGGGGTACGGTTGCTGTGATCGGGGTACGGTTGCTGGACGGATTTTGAGTTGTCAGGGGGCGTGCTTTATTGATACAATACGCGCGTCGTGTGGGGGCCTATAGCTCAGCGGTCAGAGCCGCCGGCTCATAACCGGTCGGTCCCAGGTTCGAATCCTGGTGGGCCCACCATCCATTTTTAGTCAGTTTGTCTCTTTGCCAAGGCCACCTTTTCGGGTGGCTTTTGTGCTTCTAAAAACAAAAAAC
>JADGCH010000061.1 GCA_015229115.1 Magnetococcales bacterium | reverse complement strand
GGTGTGGCTCTGTCGCAACCGCGCGATGTCCTGTACCAGGTCGGTATAAGGCAGAATGGCATCCCAGATACAGGCACGCCACGGATCGGAAGACTGGGACAGCATCGCTATCGCTGCTTCCAAGGAGGAGACCTGTTGCCAGTCAAAACGGAAGGTCTGCAACAGGTTGCCCAGAATCTGACCCTGGGTAGGACTGCTGGTCATCACCAAAACACGCACTGGCTTGAGGTTGACCGGGCAGGAGGTGAGCGATAACGGCTGACTGATAGCGCTCATGGCAACAGAAAACCGGAATACACTACCTTGACCAGGAATACTCTCCACCGCCATATCGCCACCCATTAAGGTCACCAGTTGGCGACTGATTGCCAGACCCAGCCCGGTTCCACCAAACCGTCTGGTGGTGGTCGAGTCGGCTTGGGTAAAGGGACGGAACAGCCGATCCATTTGTTGCTGGCTCATCCCGACACCCGAGTCGGTCACGGTAAACACCAGCCGCTGACGGCCATGATCGGCCTCACCCCCCAAGGCAACTGCTACCACGATCTCACCACCATCGGTAAATTTGATGGCATTCCCGGTCAGGTTTAACAGGACCTGGTTGAGACGCAAGGAGTCCCCACGCCACTGCTGTGGCAAATCGGCTGGCAAGTCAAAAAGCAGTTCCAGCCCCTTCTCATGGGCCTGCAGAGAGATCATGTTAGCCAGATTCTGAAACAGCTCATCCAAGTTGAAATCCACCTCCTCCAGCTCCAGCTTGCCGGCCTCGATCTTGGAAAAGTCAAGAATATCGTTGATGATGCGCAACAGGGACTGGGCAGCCTGGTGAATTTTACTCAAATATTCTTTCTGGCGCGCATTCTCGGCCCGATTCAGGGCCAGACAGCTCATACCAATAATAGCATTCATCGGGGTGCGAATTTCATGGCTCATGTTGGCGAGAAAGTCACTTTTAGCGCGATTGGCTGCCTCGGCAAGCACCAGTGTCTGGCGCAGGGCCTCTTCCATCTCCTTCTGCCGGGTGATATCGGTACGGATGGCGACATACTGGAACGGCTTACCGAAGGTATCCGGAAAGGGTACAATGGTGGCAAATACCCAGTAGTGGCTACCATCCTTGGCACGGTTGCGGATCTCACCATGCCACACCTGACCACTGTTGATGGTCTGCCACATGTGCTGGAAAAAGGCCTGATCATGGAAACCGGAGTTGATGAGGCGGTTATTCTGACCCAACAACTCCTGCTCGGTGTATTGGCTGATACGGCAGAAATTTTCGTTGGCGTAGATAATCAGCCCATTGACATCAGTAATGTTGACAATGGCGTGCTGATCCAGGGCAAACTGTTGCAGCTTGAGGCTGTTTAAGGCCGACTGAAGCTTCTGGTGAATCTGGTCGTGTTCATGCACCAGACGACTCATCAACTCGGCCACATCGGCCAGATTATCCTCTTCCTCTGGCAAAGGATCGCGTCCAGAAGCACTCAGCAACTCATTGGCGGTCTGACGCAGGGTGGCAATAACCCCACCCTTGACAGCAGCATCACGTTGCAACCGGACGTTGGCACTGTGCAGCTCTTCTGAACTGAGTTGCAGGCTGCGCGTGTGCAGCTCCTCCTCGCGTTCATGGGTCTCATAGGTCATGCTGACCCGTTCCAGCAGTTTCGGTAGCCCCGCTGTAACGGCGATCAATTCGGCATTGTCCGATTGCTGTACTACCAGATCATGCAGCTGCTGCAACAGACCGGTCAGCTGTTCCGGCTCAATCGAGCGAAACAGACGTCTGATCTGTCGATTCAGCAACCGGTGCATGGCGCTAGACCTCCTGAATCATCAGAATGGTCATGGTCTGGTTGTGCAGCCTGCATTGTTGCAACACCCCAAACGGAGCGATTTCACCATAGGAGTAGAACCCGGTCACGATCGTACCGTCTGGCAGTCCCTCCAGCACCGACTCCACCTCCTCATCGACCTGGTCACCCATGACCAGTTTGCGCCCGACACAACTAACCAGAATGGCCAGCCCAGGTACACCATCCTGCCAGTTGTTACCGACATAAGTCAGACGTGCCGCCTCTTCAGCACCATCGATGAGCGTCTCGATGTTGGCGTGCATCAACCGTAGATAGCCATTGGGATCGATGTCACCGGCCATGATCAGGCTACCGCTCGCTTCATCGATACCCAGGATGGTACGAATCAGACCCACCTGGGCACCATCAGCATCCAGCATCTCGAAGGGGAACAGTAACCCGGCTGCCGGCAATTGCTTGGCATGGTCGCCCAAATAGCGGCGGTAGATTTCCAGAGCCGGTTCATCATCGAGGGAATAGAGGATGTTGCCCTGACAACGGGTCACCTTACGCGTTGGACCAAACGGCATCCAGCCGCCAAACGATCCCTGGGTAAAGTGCAGTCCCTCGCCATAAAGCCCAATCGCCACAACCGCCCGAGGATCCACTCCATCTGGTGTGACGGTCAACGTACCGGTAAAGCGGCCTCCATCACCGGCCAGACCACCCGCTATGGGAACCTGTGGTCCAACCATGGCTACCACACCGGCAATGACGGACGAACCATTGATGGCCACTCCAGGACCAAACAGACAGATGGCGCGCAGATCGTCCCCAGCCAGCTGTTGGCCAATTGATTCACCTGCCGACCAGGAAGCCTCAATATCGGCCATCGATGCCACAGCGACACGATAGCGGACGTGATCAAAAGCCAATGCCGTTACGACAGCACTGCCATCGGCCACACCACCAGCCGTGATTTCACCGGCGGTACTGCAACCGACCACAACACCCTGTGGAAAGGCTTGGCGCAAGGTCGTGACCAGACTACCCTGCTGCAGCAGGGCATGGTCAGCAAACAGCACGACCAGGTTCGGCTTAATCTGCTGCAACGGCAACAGAGAGTCCGCCGATACGGCGGCGCTGAACAGTTGTAGCTGTCGTATAAGCATGCTTGGTCTCCCCCTAATTCTTCCCGATCACGATTCCCCCTCACCCCCATCGACCCCCCTCTCCCACAAGTGGCGAGGGGGGAATAAGTTATCTTTTTTTACCCTCTCCCCTTGTGGGAGAGGGTAAGGTGAGGGGTTCAAGTATTCCGGTGGTATGTTTCTGCTGTTTTTTGTTGACACGTGGCGGTGGTTCCGGACGTTGCACCACCGGCTTGAAGCCAGCTGCACGAATCTGTCGCTGCGCTCTTTTGGCAGCACGCTGCAGGGCGGCCTCAGCGTGACGCAGGTCGGGATCTCTTGGTGGTGGTTCCGGTTGAACACGATGTTTAGACACGGTTGGTTTTCTCCTCCAGCAACACCGGTGCCGGACCTGAGTTGTCATACAGGGCCCAGGCATCCATCAGGGGCTGGTAGACCTCCTGAAAATTGCGCCAGCCTTTGACAAAGCGGCGCCGAATGGTCTCCTCAGCCACATCATGCCCACCCATACGCACGCGCAAACGCACCCGACGAACAGCAAAGTCGGCATCGGGCAAACGCAAGAAAAACAGCTTGACCCGATAGCCGCGTTGTTGCCAGTCGGCAATATGGGCCGCATAGCCCCGACCGCTGAGCGTGGTCTCAAAGGCAAAACTGACCCCCTGTCGCACCAGGTCGTGAATCCGATCCAGCATCAGCCGTCCGGCACGCACAGTCTCGGCTTCTGGGGCAAATGGACTCAAACCAGCAGCAATGAGATCAGCGTTGACAAACTGACGACATTCATCCCGTTTCGGCAATAGGGCCGAGGCAAAAGTAGTCTTACCAGCACCGTTAGGACCAGCAATAATCAGAATTTTTCGGTCTATTTTTTGATCGGTCGTCACGTGCCCTCCATGCTGCATACCAAACGGAAACCAACATAATCGCTGCGACTGTCCGGTCGGTCGTGATAGCGCTCGGCCGAGCGTACCCTTCTAGCGCTGTCGTCCCATGAACCGCCGCGGATGACACGTGACCCGCTGGCATCACCAAGGCAAACAGGGTCTTGATGGACATCCGTGTGACGATAAAATTCGGCATCGTACCAGTCCTGACACCACTCCCAAACATTGCCGTGCATATCGTACAAACCAAAATCGTTGCCGGGAAAACTCCCTACCGGCGTGGTCGCCTGACGGTACAGCCGTTTGGAGCCCCTGTTGTAGGGGTAATTGCCATTGTAATTAGCCTGGGTGTCCGACCGGATGGTCGCGCCAAAACAGAACGGTGTGGTGGTACCCGAGCGACAGGCATATTCCCACTCGGCCTCGGTTGGCAGGCGGAACCGGTGATGACCCTGCTGATTCAGTCGATCGATATAGCACTGGGCATCGTGCCAGCTAACCTTTTCAACCGGATGGTGCGCCCCACGGCGAAAGCCAGCGGGATTATGACTCATGATGCGTTGCCACTCGCCCTGGGTCACCGGACTTTGACCCAGCCAGAAGCCACTCAGTTGGACCTCGTGTAACGGGGCTTCGTGGCACTGGTGCCCCTCTTCGCCAGACGGACTGCCCATCACGAAACGGCCCTTGGGAATCCAGACAAAGTTCATCTGCGTCAGAGGATCGGTCCAGATCGGCCTGTTATGTACCATTCCGTTACACCCATACCTACGCCAATAAGGACAGGATCTGTTCAACATGCCGCGTCAGGACGGCGAGAACCTCACTGGCTTCCTGCCAATCGGCCATTTCAACACTGCCTTTGAACCGGATCGATTGGGTAGCGATGCGACCAGCACCGATCTCACTGGAGATCAGTCGTAGTTGATCCACCAACTGCAAGGCTTGGGTACTGTTCTGTCTCGACAAGGCTTCCTGCAGGGATGTGAGCATACGGCCGGATTCTGCCACAAAAACAGCCTTCAACCGATCCAGTGTCTCGTTGTCAACATCAACCGGCTCCAAGATGATACCCTTGTTGCGATTCGGCCTAGGCTTGGTAAAAGGTTCAATCACCTGGATCAACTCATGCGGCCGGTAAGGCTTGCTCAGGTAGCCATTCATGCCTACGGTTTCGCACTTCTGTTTTTCCGTCACCAGGGCATTGGCCGTTACCGCCACAATGGCAATTGCGGGATTGAAGACCTCGGTAGCTTCATGGTGCCGTATGCGTTCGGTAGCCTCAAAACCGTTCATGGTCGGCATCTGCAGATCCATCAGCACCAGATCGAAAGGCTGTTGTTCCATCAAAGCCAAGGCCTCACCGCCATGATTGGCGATGGTGACCCCATGGCCGGCCTGCTGCAGGATGGTCACGGCCAGTTTCTGATTGGCTGGCAGATCCTCGACCAGCAGGATGTTCATCGACAGGATATCGGTGCGGCGCCTAATCACCGGATTATGCTGCTGAGCCTCACCGCTGATGGGCAGTCGGCCCAGGGCTTGCTGGATGCGTTTCAGCAGGCGGAAGCGCCTCACCGGCTTTTTCAGTGACAAGGCACCATCCAGCCAGCTATGGTGTTTAAGGGCGTTGAGGCTCATGTTGGTCGGCAACAACACGATGACAGGATGGCGATAGCCCAAGCGAGTGGCCATGGGTTGCACAAACGGCCACTCTTCTCTCAACATCGTTTCATCCAGCAGCAACAGGTCAAAGGGTTGACCGGCCGTCTCGGCCTCGGCTAGCCGCGCCAGCAGTTGATTCTGATCCATTACGGTCTCAGCGTGGGCACCAAAACGGGTGACCATCTCATCCAGAATTTGTTGTCCCATGACCAATCCGCTACCGATCAGTAGCCGTACTCCGGCCAGTGGATCGTCCGCAGCCACCGATCTGCCCTGTTCACAGTCAAACCGGACGGTAAAGTGAAACGTGCTGCCCTGATCCACCACGCTTTCCACCCACAAATCGCCCCCCATCCTATGCACCAGATACTTGCAGATACCAAGACCAAGACCGGTACCGCCATAGCGGCGTGAGGTGGAATCGTCGGCCTGACTGAAATTCTCAAAGATCATGTCCAGTTTGTCCGCCGGAATGCCAATGCCGCTGTCGACTACCGAGACGTGCAGCATAACGCTGTTATCATCCTTGACCACGCCGTCAGCCCGTTCCACCCGCACCGATACAAACCCGGCAGAGGTAAACTTCATGGCGTTGTTGATCAGATTGATCAGAATCTGTTTGAACCGCAGTGGATCACCAACCAGTGTCTCGGGTAGATCCCAGTCGATAGCACAAAAAATATCCAGTGCCTTCTGGTGGGCCTTGATGGCCATGGTCTCACAGACATCCTCAACACGACCCCAGAGATCGAACGGGATGTGCTCCAAGGTAAAATGGCCCGCCTCGATCTTGGAAATATCGAGGATATCGTTGATGAGATCCAACAGTGACAGGGCCGCGTTGAGCACAATCTGCAGATTGTTGTGCTCTTCCTCGTGCGATAGCGAACCGGTCAGGATCAGATCGGTCATGCCGATGATGGCATTCATGGGGCTGCGGATTTCATGACTCATGTTGGCCAGAAACG
This sequence comes from Magnetococcales bacterium, assembly GCA_015229115.1. Taxonomy (GTDB): domain Bacteria; phylum Pseudomonadota; class Magnetococcia; order Magnetococcales; family JADGCH01; genus JADGCH01. The sequence goes on along the minus strand of JADGCH010000061.1, from coordinate 6,316 downwards.
CGCTCTTGGTCTTACTGGCCGATTCGGCGACCTTGAGCGTCTCCTCAAGCGACCTGAGCAGTTGCCGCTCACCGGTAACATCGCGCAAAAACGCAATCAGCTGCAACCGCTGCTGCCACCGAGCCGTCGTTAACCCCATTTCGATCTCAACCACATGGCCGTCGGCACAGTGACCGACACAAAACAGGCGCCGATGCAGACTGGAGATCGTTGACAGCGACTCCAGCACCGCTGGCCACTCGGATGAGACAATAAAGCGATCGACCGGCTGTCCGATAAAATCGGCCCGTTCGTAGCCGAGCAACTGACCCGCTGCAGCATTGAATTCGACAATATGGCCTTGAGAATTAATGGCAATCATGCCATCCATGGCATGATCAAGAATGGATTGCATGTAGGCATCGCGTTCAGCAATCTCTTCCCGCTTGCGCTTGATCTCCAGATGGGTACTGACCCGTGCATGCAGCACCGAAGGCTTGACCGGCTTGGTGATATAATCAACGGCACCGCAAGCAAAGCCGCGGCTTTCATCGTCCTCATGATCCATGGCCGTAACAAAAATGACCGGAATATGGCAGGTGGCGGCGTTGGCCTGCAACTGTTGGCAAACCTGATAGCCATCCATATCCGGCATCATGACATCGAGCAGGATCAAATCTGGCCGTCTGGCGGCGACAATTTTCAGGGCATTCTGACCACTGTTGGCCGCCATGACTTCATACTGGTTCACCAACATGGCCATCATGAATTTGATATTGCCCGGAACATCGTCAACAATCAGGATTGTCTGCCGCAGATTGTGATTCACCCCACCTCCCTACGTTGTGGTGCACTCGCCCCTATGGGCTCATGATACAATATTCCTTTGCGATTGCCTACAGTTGCCAATAGCCGTGAAACTGGTTATTCTTGCACGCTGACCCGTCGCGTTGACCCTGTTGGTGGAGAGAAGAGAAATCATGTTTGCTGCACTGGCCCATAAGCTCTTTGGTTCACGAAACGATCGCTATCTGCGTAGCCTGCGACCGTTGGTTGATCGCATCAACGAACTTGAACCAGAAATTCAGCGACTTTCCGACCAGGATTTACGTGGACGAACGGACGATTTTCGCCAGCAGCTTGCCAATGGTGCCACTCTGGACGAATTGCTGCCAGAGGCGTTTGCCGTCGTGCGCGAAGCCAGCCTGCGCAGCACTGGTATGCGTCATTTCGATGTTCAGCTCATTGGCGGCATCGTGCTGCATCAGGGTCGCATTGCCGAAATGAAGACCGGCGAAGGCAAAACTCTGGTGGCCACCTTGCCCCTGTACCTTAACGCCCTGTCTGGACGCGGTGCCCACCTGGTCACGGTCAACGATTATCTGGCCCAGCGCGATGCCAACTGGATGGGACAGATCTACCGTTTTCTCGGTATGGAAGTCGGAGTCATCGTCCATAACCTGACCGACGGCGAACGGCGTCAGGCCTACCAGGCCGATATCACCTACGGCACCAACAACGAGTTTGGCTTTGACTATCTGCGCGACAACATGAAATTCTCGCTGGACGAGATGGTGCAGCGCGATCTCAATTTTGCCATCGTCGATGAAGTCGACTCAATCCTGATCGATGAGGCCCGTACGCCGCTGATTATCTCCGGACCGACCGACGACAATACCGATCAGTACTACCGTGTCAACCGTCTCATTCCCCAGCTGGAGAAAACACGCCATTATACCGTCGACGAAAAGAGCCGCACCGTCATCTTCACTGAGGAAGGCAACGAGGCCATTGAGACCCTGTTGACCGGTGCCGGCCTGTTGAGCAGCGATAACCTGTACGATCTGGCCAACGTGGAAATCGTGCACCACATCAACCAGGCCCTGCGTGCCCATGCGCTGTTTGAACGCGACCGCGATTATATCATCCGTAACGGTGAAGTGATCATCATCGACGAGTTCACCGGTCGCATGATGCCGGGACGACGCTATTCCGATGGACTGCACCAAGCCCTGGAAGCCAAGGAAGGGGTTGTGATTCAGAACGAGTCGCAAACCCTGGCCTCGATTACCTTCCAGAACCTGTTTCGCATGTACGACAAACTGGCGGGTATGACCGGTACGGCTGACACGGAAGCGGCCGAGTTCCAGGGCATCTACAACCTGGAAGTGATTATCATTCCGCCCAATCGTCCCATGATCCGTCAGGATCACGACGATGTGGTGTTCCGCACCTTCGATGAGAAGGTACAGTCTATTCTGGAGGATATCGCCGATTGTCACCAGCGCGGTCAGCCGGTATTGGTCGGTACCATCTCGATTGAAAAATCGGAGCTGCTTTCCAGTCATCTGAAAAACCGCTCGATTCCCCATACGGTACTCAATGCCAAATTCCACGACAAGGAGGCCGAAATTGTTTCCCAGGCAGGCCGCAGGGGCGCAGTGACCATCGCCACCAACATGGCTGGTCGTGGCACCGATATCCAGCTGGGTGGTAACCCGGAGATGCGCATCCGGCGCGAAGTAGCCACCGATCTACCCGACGAGGAGCGTCAACAGCGCTGCCAGGCGATCTACCAGGAGTGTGCCGATGAAAAGGCCGCTGTCATCGACCTGGGCGGACTGTACGTGCTGAGCACCGAGCGACATGAGGCGCGCCGCATCGACAATCAGTTACGCGGACGTTCCGGTCGCCAGGGCGATCCGGGGCAGAGCCGTTTCTATCTGTCGTTGCAGGATGACCTGATGCGCATTTTTGGTTCCGACCGCATGGATGGCATGCTGCAGAAACTGGGGCTGCAACAGGGCGAGGCCATCATCCATCCCTGGATCAACAAGGCCATTGAATCAGCCCAGAAGAAAGTGGAAGGACGCAACTTCGACATCCGCAAAAACCTGCTCAAGTTTGATGATGTCATGAATGAGCAGCGCAAGATCATCTATGAGCAGCGTCGCAACCTGATGCAGTCAGGAAGTGTCGTCGACGTCATTGAGGGCATGCGTGAAGAGCTGCTCGACGGTGCTATCATCAACTATCTTCCGGAAGAAAAGCTGCCGGAAGACTGGCAAACCGAGGAGTTTTCCGAAAAGATTCTGCTGCAATTTGCTGTAGCTCTGCCCATTAACCAGTGGCGTGACGAAGAAGGGGTGACCTCAGCGGTGGTACGCCAACGGACCATGGAGGCCATCCAGGATTACTGTCGCCAGAGGGAAGAACTGCTGGGAGCCAGCCTGATGCGCCATCTGGAACAGTCCATCCTGTTGCAGGTGCTGGACCACCTGTGGAAGGAGCATCTGCTCAATATGGATTACCTCAAGGAAGGTATTCACCTGCGTGGCTATGCCCAGCGCGACCCACTCAACGAGTACAAGAAAGAGGCCTTCGGTCTGTTTGACGGGCTGATGGAACGCATCAAGTCGCAGACCATCGAAATCCTGGCACGGGTCGAGGTGCATCAACCAGAGGAGATCGACCAGATGGAAGCAGCCCGTGCCTCCGAGCGGGATCGTCATCTCTCGATGCACCACGATCCTGCCTCCGCTGCTGGCGATGAAAAAATTGGCCGTAACAGCCCCTGTCCTTGCGGCAGCGGTCAGAAGTACAAGCATTGCTGCGGCAAACTGTAACGTTGACTTAGGACTATTTTTGACCGACAATGGCTTCGGTTCACCCTTAACCATCATGGGATCATCTGGTCTTATGCAACGACGCGCCCTGATTGTCGGCAACTGGAAGATGAATGGTCTGATCGCCCCTTCCCTGCTGCTGGCAACGGAGATTCAACACCATTTTACCGCCAATCTGCCACGTTATCGTGGTTGCGATGTGGTGTTGTGTCCACCCTTTACCGCCCTTCATGCTCTGCATCAGCTCAGAGAAAGCAACGAGGCCTGCTGGCAGCTCGGTGCCCAGAACCTGTCGGTTGAGTCGCACGGAGCCCATACCGGTGAAATCTGCGGTGCCATGTTACGCGATGTCGGTTGCCAATATGTCCTGGTTGGCCATTCGGAACGGCGCACCCTGTACGGTGAAACCGATCAACTGGTAGCACAGAAGGTTTTTTCGGCCCTACGCAACCAGCTATGGCCCATCGTCTGTCTGGGAGAAAATCTGGTCGAACGGCAACAGGGCCACACCCTGACTGTCCTGCAGCGTCAGCTTGAAGTGGTTCTATCCTCCCTGATTGAGGCTCACACATCATCCGATCAATTGGCCTCGTTAACACTGGCCTACGAGCCGGTCTGGGCCATCGGTACCGGCCATCACGCCACTGCAGCACAGGTTGCCGAAGTGCACGACCGGCTGCGACAGATTCTACACCAGCATCTGCCAGCATCGGTCGCCGATGCCATCCGTCTCCTTTATGGAGGATCGGTTAAACCGGATAACGCCTCTGCTCTGCTAACGCTGGCCAATGTCGACGGTGGTCTGGTCGGTGGTGCATCGTTGCAGGCGGCTGACTTTGTCGCTATCGTCGATGCAGCCGTTCCATCTGAATCCTAATCAACCAAGGAGTTTCCTGTGACACTGATTTTGCAAGTGGTCCATGTGCTGATCGCTATTGCACTGATTTTTGTGGTGCTGTTGCAGCGGGGCAGCGGCAGCGATATGGGAGCGGCTTTTGGCGGCACGTCATCACAAAGCCTGTTTGGCGCTCAGGGATCAGGAGGGTTTCTCGGCAAGCTGACCGCCGCCCTGGCCACCATTTTTATGACCACCAGTCTGGTGCTGGCCTTTTTCAGTAACCAGCAGGTGGTCGGATCCTCCATCATGGAAGGCGTTGACAAAAAGCAGCAGGTCGAGTCAACCACCACCACCCCGGTACCTGAGAAATCTTCCACCGCTCCAGCCTCAACAGCTCCGGTAGCGCCGCCTGCGGCCTCAACGGTTGACGAGTTACCAGCCAGAAAACCGGTGCCAACACCAGCCCTTGGCAATAAATCCGACAGCAAATCCGAATCACCCGGGAAATAGGGCTGCATGATCAGAATTAAAACCCCTTATGAAATTGAGCAGATGCGCCACACCTGCCGGTTGGCGGCCGAGGCGTTGCGCATGATCGAGCCGCACGTCCAGCCCGGGATCACGACGCAGCAGCTGAATGACATCTGTCATCAATTCATCCTGGATCATGGAGCTGTCCCCTCCCCGCTCAATTATCGCGGTTTTCCAAAATCCATCTGCACCTCGGTCAACCAGCAGGTCTGTCACGGTATTCCCAGCAGCCGTGTCCTGCGTGAGGGTGACATTGTCAACGTCGACATCACCACCAACCTGAATGGCTTTCATGGTGACACCAGCCGCACCTTTGCCGTCGGAACCATCAGCAGCAAAGCGGCCAAATGTATCGATGTGGCACGCAACTGCTTGGATATCGGTATTCGCGCCATCCGTACCGGTGGCCATGTCGGTGACATCGGCGCGGCCATTGCTGCCTATGCCCGGTTACAGCACTGTTCGGTGGTACGTGAATATTGTGGTCATGGCATTGGCCGGGACTTTCACGAGGATCCGGCTGTCATGCACTTTGGCGAGGCCGGTCAGGGAGCGCTGCTACGCCCGGGCATGATTTTCACCATCGAACCGATGATCAATCTGGGCAAAGCCGCCATTCGTCACCTACCCGACAAGTGGACCGTTGTCACCCAGGATCATTCCCTGTCGGCCCAGTTCGAGCACACCATCCTGATCACAGCCGAAGGCTACGAAGTGCTGACTGACATTGACCAGGTTTACAGTAGCAGTTCCCAGGAATCGGCTGCCTAGCCCCCCGCCACCACCCGGTTGCGGCCGTCGTTTTTGGCATGATAGAGGGCCTCGTCGGCCTGTTGGATCAAATCTGAGAAACTCTGGTTGGCCTTCGGGACCGTTGTTGCTACGCCGATGCTGACGGTCACATGGTCAGCCACCCTGGATTGGGCATGAGGAATTTGTAACCCTCGCACCCGTTCCAGAATGCGTTCGGCAACTGCCATGGCCCCCTTGCTATCGGTCTCCGGCAAAATACAGGCAAATTCCTCACCACCGTAGCGAGCGGCCAGATCGACGGTGCGCGGCATGGCCGCTGCAATAGCACCTGCCACCTTTTTCAGACATTCATCCCCTCCGGCATGACCGTAGCGGTCGTTGTACAGTTTGAAAAAATCAATATCCATCATGATCAGCGTCAGAACATGCCGGTAGCGCAAGGACCGCTCCCACTCGTAGCTGATGGTCTGATCGAAACGCCTGCGGTTCGGAATACCGGTCAAGCCATCCAGGATGGCGATCCGCTCCAGCATGTCCCCGCGCCGTTTCAGCTCCATATGGTTCTTGATGCGGGCCAGTACCACGGTCG
>JADGCH010000060.1 GCA_015229115.1 Magnetococcales bacterium | reverse complement strand
TGTCAGCAGGTCAAGGATCAGCGAACTATCCCGGAATGGTCGACGACGTAACAACAAGGCCTGATCGTGAATGTGCATCAGGGGTCCATCGGATAACCCAGCTCCTGCAGCGTCTGCCGATTGTCGCTCCAGCCCTCATCCACCTTGACCCACAACTGCAGATGGATACGAGTGGCAAAGAGCTGTTCCAACTCCAGTCTGGCCTGTTCGCCCACTTTCTTGAGCAGCTGACCGCGATGGCCAATGACGATGGGCCGGTGAGCTGGGCGGGCCACCACAATCAGGGCCGCTATCCGTAGCAGACCGCTCGGCTCCTCACTGAACTGCTCCACCTGCACCGCCAGTGAATAGGGCAATTCCTGTTGCAGCAGCAGGAACAGCTTTTCACGGATGATCTCCGCCACCAGAAAGTGCTCTGGCTGATCGGTGATCTGATCAGCCGGAAAATAATGCGGTCCCTTGGGCAGATAACGCTCCAGCACATCCAGCAGGTGAGGCAGATTGTAGCCCCGCATGGCCGACAACGGAATGACCTCGGCTATGGCCGGCCATCCGGACGACTGTTTGATCTGTTCACCGATCTCGGACAGCCGCTGCAGCAGATCGGCCTGGGCCAGGCGATCGATCTTGTTGACCAGCAACAGCAGGGGCTTGTCCCGACAACCGGGCAACTGACTCAACAGGTTCTGATCTTCGGCGTCCAGCCCCTTCACAGCATCGATCATGTAGAGGATCAGATCAACCTCATGACAGCTGTTGAAGGCTGTCGCCACCATGGCCCGGTTCAACGCTGTGGTACGGCCGAGCGTGTGAATCCCCGGTGTGTCGAGAAATACCATCTGGCTGCGTGGCCGGGTGACAATCCCGACAATGCGACTGCGGGTGGTTTGGGCCTTGGGTGTGACAATGGCGATTTTCTGACCGACCACCTGATTGAGGAAGGTTGACTTGCCGGCATTCGGTCGCCCGGTAATCGCGATAAAGCCAGACCGACCGGTCGATTTTCCTTTTTTCATGATGAATCCCGTTGCAGTGCTGCATGGGCAGCCTGTTGTTCTGCCGCCCGTCTGCTGCGACCCTGACCCGTACCGCACACCATCTCATCGATCAGACATTCGACGACAAAATGGCGCTGATGGGGTGCTCCCGATACTTCCACGATACGATAGCTGGGCAATTTCTGACCACGCGCCTGCAACTGCTCCTGCAGCAGCGACTTGTAATCACGGGCCCGCTGCTGCAGTCCGATCTGATCCAGTTGCGTCACAAACAGCCGCTCTACCAGCGTGCGCGCGGCCTTGTAGCCACCATCGAGAAAGACGGCACCAATCAGTGCCTCGAACGAATTGCCCAGGATCGAATCCTTGTAGCGGCCACCGCTCTGATCCTCTCCCTTGCCCAGTTGAAGATAGCCGCCCAATCCCGCCTGCTGGCCAAGACGACTGAGGACATGGCTGTTGACCAAGGCAGCGCGCCAATGGGACAGGGTGCCCTCCATGGCCGACGGGAAGCGTTGAAACAGCAGCGCTGAAATGATCAGCTCCAGCACGGCATCACCGAGAAATTCCAGCCGCTCATTGTGCGGCATGCCCTCCTCACACGGCTGAATGGAACGATGGCGCAGAGCCTGATCCAGCAAGGTCGGTGTGACGAAACGATAACCAAACTGCTGCTGGAACCAGTGAACGGGTGCCTGATCTGTCGTGTCGCTTATTGTATCGCCTTCCACAAGCGATCCCAACGCACGGCGCCCTGTTGCATATCCCATGACCAAAACAGCACCACAGCCTTGCCGACCAGACGGTGACCCGGCACAAATCCCCAAAAGCGGCTATCGTTGCTGTTATCGCGATTGTCTCCCATGACAAAATAATGTCCCTCTGGCACCACCTCATCCGTTCTCATGCTGGACAGGCCATCACGCTGCCACAGGACGCTGTACTCAACGGCATCGGGTAGCCGCTCCAGATAACGGTCACTCTCAATCTTCTGGTTCCGTTCGTTGTGATAGCTGTAACCTTCCCTACCCTGATACTGGACCGGCACGTTATTGATGTAAAGGCGATGTCCTTCGTACAGGATACGATCACCGGGCAAACCAACCACGCGCTTGATGTAATCCTTACCGGGGTCACGCGGGTACTCAAACACCACCACATCACCACGACGCGGTCCCTCACCCTGAAACAGGCGCGTCTTCATGAAGGGGGCCCGATGGCCATAAGCCATCTTGTTAACGAACAGATAATCCCCCACCAGCAGCGTCGGAATCATCGAGCCCGATGGAATCTTGAACGGTTCGATCATAAAGGTGCGCACCGCCAGAGCGACCGCCACGGCAACCACCATGGCATCGTAATACTCGACCAGTGGATTGCGGTGTTCCAGGAATCGCCGCCCAGGCAACAGCACCAGAATAGCCCAGCCGATCATCACCAGAGCTGCCACCACTCCCCAGCGCAGGGAAACTTCGCCACTGTCCGGCTCACCGACCACGATGTAGCTGCCGAGCATCAGCAGACCCGTCAGCAGAAAGGCCACCCCATGCAGCAGGTGCTTGGGCGTCCAGCCCCGGTCGGGCTGGTCATGGGTCTGTCTGAATCTAGCCATCGGCCTTGAGCACGGCCAAAAAGGCCTCCTGGGGAATTTCAACCCGCCCAATCTGCTTCATCCTTTTTTTACCTTCTTTCTGTTTTTCCAATAACTTGCGTTTACGGGTAATATCACCACCATAGCATTTGGCGGTGACATTCTTGCGCAGGGCCTTGACCGTTTCCCGAGCGATGATTTTGGCACCAATGGCAGCCTGAATGGACACATCAAACAGCTGGCGGTGAATCACCTCACGCATGCGGTGCGCCAGCTCACGACCGCGCTGCTCGCTGTTGTTGCGATGGACAATGATCGATAAGGCATCGACCGACTCGCCATTGATGAGGATGTCCAGCTTGACCAGATCGGCCGGACGGTACTCAAGAAACTCATAATCGAGCGAGGCATAGCCCCGTGTCAGTGATTTAAGGCGGTCATGAAAATCCATCACCACCTCATTGAGTGGCAACTCATACTTGACCAACACCCGGTTGCCAGACAGATAACTGACGTCGCGCTGGACACCACGACGCTGGGTACACAACTGCATCAGATCGCCCAGGTAGTCCGGTGGCACCAGCATCGAAACCAGAATGAAGGGCTCCTCAATCACCTGCTGCTTATTGGGTGGAGGCAAATCGGACGGGTTATGGATTTCCAACAGCGTCATATCGGTCAGCAGCACCCGATAGACCACCGTCGGCGAGGTTACCACAATATCGAGGTCGAATTCACGATCCAGGCGCTCCTGGATGATCTCCATATGCAGCATGCCCAGAAAGCCACAACGGAAACCGAAACCCAGGGCGGGAGAGCTCTCCGGCTCGTAGGAAAAAGAGGAGTCGTTCAGGGACAGCTTGTCGAGGGCCTCCTTGAGCCGCACATAATCGGACGACTCCACCGGATAGAGGCCAGCAAAGACCATCGGCTTGACATCCTTGAAGCCAGGAAGCTGTTCCGTGGCCGGCTTGCGTGCATCGGTGACCGTATCGCCCACCCGTGCCTGGGACAGGTTCTTGATGGCCGCGCCCATAAAACCGACCTCACCTGCCGCCAGCTGGGTTGTTGGTGTCATCTTCGGGGTCAGTACCCCAAGACGCTCCAGCTCGACCTCGGAACCGCTGCTCATCAGCAGCACCTTCTGACCAATACGCAGGGTGCCCTCGAACAGCCGCAGCAGGCAGATCACTCCCAGATAGTTGTCATACCAGGAGTCGATGATCAGCGCCTTGGGTGGGGCATCGATCCGACCGGTCGGTGCCGGGATGCGGGCCACGATCGCCTCACAGACCTCGGCAATACCCAAACCGGTCTTGGCCGATACAGCGATGGCATCGTGGGTTTCCAGGCCAATAATCTCTTCAATCTGGTGCTTGACCCGCTCCGGATCAGCCGACGGCAGATCAATCTTGTTGAGAACGGTGATGATTTCAAGATCATGCTCCAGGGCCATGTAAACATTGGCCAGCGTCTGCGCCTCGACGCCCTGTGTGGCATCGACCACCAGCAGCACCCCCTCACAGGCGGCCAGAGAGCGCGACACCTCGTAGGAAAAGTCGACATGTCCAGGCGTATCGATCAGATTCAGAATATATTCAACGCCATCCGAGGCGCGATAAAGCAATCGCGCCGACTGGGCCTTGATGGTGATACCCCGTTCCCGCTCCAGATCCATGCTGTCGAGAACCTGCTCTGTCATTTCACGCTGACTCAGGGCCCCGGTAAATTCAATCAGCCGGTCAGCCAGAGTACTTTTGCCATGATCGATGTGGGCAATGATGGAGAAATTACGTATATGTTGAAGCGACATTAGCAATGAGCACAGTTCATCATGATGACAGGTAATCTCCCCGATCACTCTTGGCCAGTTCCACCGTAGCCAGAACGGCGGTACGATGGAGTAAATCGCGTTCAGCACCACGGCTGGGTGAATCGGAAAGGGTGCGCAGGGCCTGATCGCGACTTTCACGCAACCGCTCGCGCGCCTCAAGGTTATCCTCTCCCGACGACTGATTCAAACCGCTCTCCAGAGCCTCCAGAGAATCGAGCAGATCTCCGGCCGAACGCAGCTGCTCATGTCTCTGATGCAGAGACGGCTCATCCGGTGTGGTGCTGTTGTCCATCGCCGCCGACTCGTTGCCGTGTACCCCAGCAAAAGAGTCCAGGTAATGGGCAAATTTTTCCCCACTGACCTGGCCAGCAGACCGGTTTTTGGTTGCAGCGGCCACCTGGGCCATCGTCTTTCCCGTCTTGTCCAACTGGCGGACCGTCATCGCATCCTCCTAATAATTCTGCTGATCGTGTTGTACCGACATTGTGCCCTATTCCCCAGTCATGATCAACATCCATGCCATCTCAGATGGTCAGATCCTTAACCTCATCCTCCTCAAGCTCTTTACCTTCTGCCAACAGAGCGAGATATTCCCGGTGGCTGTAAATCGCCGAAACCAGATAGAGACAACCGACCGTAAATAATAAAATAGCGTGATGGATGGTCAACACCGTGATAAAAATTGCCACAGCAACCAGAGTCAAAAAGGGTCGTTGACGATGCCAGGAAAAGTCCTTGAAACTGCGAAAGCGAATGGTACTGACCATCAAAATGGCCAACCCATAAATCATCAGCAGTGGAATCCAGTGAAACCAGCTGAAGTTATTCAGACTGCCGTATTCATCAAAACGGATGCCTAAATCGATATAAAACAGCATGAGGGCCACCACAACACCGGCGGCAGCCGGCACCGGCAGCCCCTGGAAATAGCGCTTGGAAAAGCGTTCATCCTGAACATAGTGCTGCACGTTGAAACGGGCCAAGCGCAGCGCACTACAAACCGAGAAGAGAAAAACAGCCGCCCAGCCCAGGCGCTGGAATGGCACCAGGGCCCATTGATAGACCAGCAGCGCCGGGGCAATCCCGAAGGAAAGGAAATCGGCCAGGCTGTCATACTCCTTGCCGAAGTTGGAAACGGCACCGGTCGCCCGCGCCACCCGACCATCCAGGGCATCGAAGATGGCCGCCACCACGATGGACAGAGCCCCCTGTTCATAATGACCCGTCAGGGAGGCCATGATGGCGTAGAAACCGAAGAACATCCCCCCTGTTGTCAGCAGATTGGGCAGAATGTAGACCTTCTTGTTGACACGCGGCAGTGGCGGAGTATCGTTCACGGCCCTATCTTTCCACAGCAGCAGAGAGGGTCGCCAGCAGGGTCTCGCCAGCGACGGTGCGCTCGCCCAGCGTCACGGCCACAACCGCATCGAGAGGCAGATAGACATCGACACGCGAACCAAAACGGATCAGGCCGAACCGCTCACCACGCCGACCACGGTCGCCCTGGCGCACACGGCAGACAATACGTCTGGCAACCAGCCCCGCCACCTGGACAAAGGCGATTTCCCGACCCTGATCGGTCTGTAGCAACAGCTCCATGCGCTCGTTCTCATGAGACGCCTTGTCCAGCGCCGCGTTGAGAAACCGCCCCGGCTGATAGCGGCTGGCAACGATCTGGCCACTCTCCGGAAAACGGTTGACGTGAACACTGAAGATGTTCATGAAAATGGAGATGCGGCGTGCGGCCTTGCCGGACAGGGGCGCTGCAACCACCTCATCAATGGCAATGACACGGCCATCGGCCGGAGCAACAATCAATCCGGCCGCTACCGGCGTGACCCGCTCCGGATCACGGAAGAACCAGACCACCCACAATAACAGCAGCCACAGGGGGGGATGCCCCCACGGCACCGGACACAACCATGTGCCCAACAAGGCCACACCAGCAAAGCCGGCGATGAAAGGCCACCCTTCCCTTGCTATCGGAATACGCACACCACACCGCTTTCTCTATCTGTCTGCATCCGAAGACTACTTCACACCATCACATCCCTAAGCACCCCTCACCCTACCCTCTCCCACAAGGGGAGAGGGTAAGACACGGATCACCCCTCATGCCTCCCCCTCTCCACCCGTGGGAGAGGGGGGTGGGGGGTGAGGGGTCTGATCAATTTTTCGATTGATCCACCAGCTTGCCCTTTTGAATCCACGGCATCATGGCGCGCAACCCGGCGCCGAGTTCCTCAATCGGGTGCTGCTGTCCCAAACGGCGCAGGGCCTGGAACTTCGGACGACCGGCCAGATTTTCGCTGATCCACTCACGGGCAAACTCTCCCGTCTGGATTTCACGCAGGATCTTCTTCATCTCGGCACGGGCCGTCTCATCAATCACCCGCGGCCCACGCGTCAAATCGCCATACTCAGCGGTATTGGAGATCGAGTAGCGCATGTTGGCGATGCCACCTTCGTAGATGAGGTCGACGATCAGCTTGGTCTCGTGCAGGCATTCAAAATAGGCCATCTCCGGTGCATAGCCCGCCTCTACCAGCGTCTCGAAACCGGCCTGGATCAGGGCGGTAATACCTCCACACAACACCGCCTGCTCGCCAAAGAGATCGGTCTCGGTCTCTTCACGGAAATTGGTCTCGATGATACCGGCACGGCCACCACCAATGGCAACGGCATAGGCCAAGGCAATATCCCGGGCCTGACCGGAAGCATCGCGATGGATGGCGATCAGGGTTGGTACGCCTCCCCCTTTGACATACTCAGAGCGCACCAGATGACCGGGCCCCTTCGGGGCTGCCAAAAAGATATCCACCCCTTCCGGAGGATCGATCTGGCCAAAATGGATATTGAACCCATGGGCAAACGCCAGCGCAGTGTCCTTGCCAAGGTTGGGCGCAATCTCTTCGCGGTACAACCGGGCCTGATGCTCGTCCGGCACCAGAATCATCACCACCTGCGCCGTTTTGACCGCTTCGGCCACTTCCGCCACCGCCAGCCCTGCCTGTTTGGCCTTGGCCGCTGATGGCGATCCAGCCCGCAGACCCACCACAACATCCACGCCGGAATCCCTGAGGTTCTGGGCATGGGCATGCCCCTGGGAACCATAACCGATAATCGCCACCCGCCTTGACTGAATCAGATTGATGTGGGCGTCGCGATCATAAAATATCTTCATCGTGCTATTTCCTTAATTTTGTAGATGGGGAATATACCGTCACACTTTCCTGGGCTCGCGCAGCATGGCCGCCTGGCCTGTTCGCACCACGTCGACGATATTGTAAGGGGACAGCGCTGCCAGACAGGCGTTCAGCTTCTCGCTCTTGCCCGTCACCTCGACGATCAGCGACGTCGGAGCAACATCCACCACGTGCGCCCGGAAGATCTCGGCCACACGCAACGCCTCGTTACGGGCATCCCGTTCGGTGTTGAGTTTGATCAGCATCAGTTCACGTTCGACGTGGGAACCATCGGTGACGTCAACAACCCGGATAACGGGAACCAGCTTGTTGAGCTGCTTGATGATCTGTTCGATGATGCCATCGTCGCCATAAGTCACCAGCGTAATGCGGGAACAACCACTGGTCTGTTCCATGATGCCTTCGAGCTGCAATGCCCCCGCCGGCATGGGAGCCACCGTTAAACTTTCAATGTTAAAACCACGGGCCGAAAAAAGCCCTGCCACCCGGGCCAGCACGCCCACCTCATTCTCGACCAGCACCGATATTACGTGTCTCATGTCGCGACTCCTACAGCAGAATCATTTCATTCAACGCCGCACCAGCCGGCACCATGGGATAGACGTTGGCCTCACGATTGACGTGAAAATCCATGATGACCGGTCCATCGGCCGCCAACCCCTGACGCAACACCGGCTCGACTTCGTCCGGATGACTGGCACTGAGTCCGAGAATGCCGTAGGCTTCGGCCAGCTTTTTGAAATCAGGAATCACCGACATGTCCGACTCGGCATAGCGACTGCCGTAGAAAAATTCCTGCCACTGCCGCACCATGCCCAGGTAACCGTTGTTGAGAATGGCCACCTTGATGGGCAAGCGATACTGCATCAGGGTTGCCAGCTCCTGGATGTTCATCTGGATCGAACCCTCACCGGTGATCAGCAGTACCGTTTCGTCGGGTCTGGCGATCTGGGCCCCCATCGCCGCCGGCAAACCATAACCCATCGTACCCAAACCGCCGGAAGTCAGCCAGCGTCGCGGCCGCTCAAAGCCATAAAACTGCGCCGCCCACATCTGGTGCTGACCCACATCGGTAGCCACGATGGCATTGCCCTGTGTCAAGGCGTGGATTTTCTGGATGACAAACTGGGATTCAATAATACCCGGCTGCTGGTTATAGTGCAGGCAGTCCTGCTGACGCCATCCGTTGATCTCCCGCCACCACTCCGAGTAATCAGGCTGGCTTTTTCTGAACGCAGCCTCCTCAATCAGCTCGTTCATACGGATCAGCACGTGGCGGATATCCCCGACAATCGGCACATCCACCGTGACGTTCTTGGAGATCGAGGTCGGGTCGATGTCGATATGGACGATGGTGGCGTGGGGAGCAAACTCGGAGATCTTGCCCGTCACCCGGTCATCAAAACGGGCACCGATCGCCACCAGCAGATCACACTGCGACACCGCCATGTTGGCCTCGTAAGTGCCGTGCATGCCCAACATGCCGACAAAGCAGCTCTCCGAGGCCGGCACTCCCCCCAGTCCCATCAAGGTGTTGGTGATCGGAGCCCCCAGAGCACGCACAAACCGGGTCAGCTCGGCGGCAGCATTGGAGAGGATGACCCCCCCTCCGGTATAAATCAGCGGCCTCTTGGCTTTGGCAAACAGGTCAATGGCCTTGCGGATCTGCCCCATGTGCCCTTCCAGCGTCGGCCGGTAGGAACGGATATCCACCGGACTGTTGTCGTCCTCGTAGTCCGCCATGGCGGCGGTTACGTCCTTGGGAATATCCACCAGCACCGGTCCCGGACGACCGCTGCGGGCGATATACATCGCCTCGCGAAGGGTCCGGGCCAGCAGGTTGACATCCTTGACCAGGTAGTTGTGCTTGGTACAGGAACGGGTGATACCGACGATGTCCGCTTCCTGGAAAGCATCGTTGCCAATGAGCTGTGATGGCACCTGGCCTGAAATGCACAAAATGGGAATGGAATCCATATGGGCCGTTGCCAGACCGGTCACGGCATTGGTCGCTCCGGGTCCGGAGGTGACCAGGGCTACCCCGACCTCACCGGTGACACGGGCATAGCCATCGGCGGCATGGACCGCCCCCTGCTCGTGCCGTACCAGAATATGACGTAAATCCTTACTGTTTTTATGTATTGCGTCGTAGATGTTCAGCACCGCGCCACCGGGATACCCAAACAGCGTTCGGACTCCCATATCGAGCAGACAGCGCACGACAATTTCAGCACCGGTCAGCTTCAATTTACCAGCCCCCATCCCCTCTGTTAACGTTGATCCAAAGGCACATAATCGCGCTGTTTGGCCCCAATGTAAAGTTGCCGCGGACGACCGATGGAGTGGTCCTCCTCAGCGATCATTTCCATCCACTGGGTCACCCAGCCTATGGTACGGGCCACAGCAAAGATAACCGTGAACATATTGGTCGGAATGCCAATGGCCGACTGAATCAGGCCCGAGTAAAAATCGACGTTGGGATAGAGCTTCTTCTTGATGAAATAGTCATCTTCCAGAGCAATCCGCTCCAGTTCCAGGGCCATTTTGAACAACGGATCATCCCCTCGTCCCAGATCTTCAAGGACATCATAAGCCGCCTTGCGCAGCACCTTGGCCCGTGGATCGTAATTCTTGTAGACCCGATGGCCAAATCCCATCAGACGGAAAGGATCGTCCGGATCCTTGGCCCGTTTGATGAATTCCGGAATGCGCTCGATCGTGCCGATCTGCTCCAGCATCGACAACACCGCTTCGTTGGCTCCACCATGGGCCGGACCCCACAAGGCCCCGATACCGGCTGAAACAGCTGCAAACGGATTAGCTCCCGACGATCCAGCCAGACGCACGGTCGAGGTCGAGGCATTCTGCTCATGATCAGCATGCAGAATCAGAATCTGTTCCAAAGCCCGTGCCGCCACCGGTGAAATCTTGTAATCATCACAGGGGACCGAAAACATCATGTTGAGGAAGTTCTCGACATAGCCCAGCTTGTTCTGGGGATAGACAAAAGGCTGACCTACCGAATACTTGTAGGAATAGGCGGCGATGGTAGGAATTTTGGCCAGCATGCGGAAGGCTGAAATCTCACGATGACGTGGATTGTGGATATCGAGGGAGTCATGGAAAAAGGCTGACAGCGCCCCCACCATACCGACCATAACGGCCATGGGATGGGCATCACGACGATAACCACGATAGAAGAACAGCATCTGCTCGTGCACCATGGTATGCTCAATCACCAGCTTGGAGAAAGTGCGGTACTCCTGCTGGCTGGGCAGCTCGCCATTCAACAGCAAATAGCACACTTCCAGAAAACTGCTTTGCTCCGCCAACTGCTCGATGGGATAGCCCCGATAGAGCAGGACGCCTTCATCACCATCGATAAACGTGATCCGGCTACGACAGGAGGCGGTAGAGCGAAAGCCAGGGTCAAAGGTGAACAGGCCAAACTCCTTGTAGAATTTGGCAATATCAACCACTCCCGGCCCTTCAGTTCCCTCAAGGATGGGCAACTCTACCTCTTTACCTGTACGATTATCACGGATGGTCAGTGTGTCATTCGCCATAATGGTGCCTCGTTTTTTTATTTTAGGTTGAAAAGAGTGAGAAATACGGCATAATCCCTCTTGCATAAGCACATCGCCAACGGACTAATATCCATTTCCAGACAATCCGTTTCCAGACAATAGTGGAGATACCGTATGTTCAACAGAGCCAATAGTCAGATCGAACGACGCATTAACAGTCTCGAACAGCATCTGAGACAGGAAAACCCGGTGCTGCTCAAGGTAGTCCAAAGTTTTCGGGACCTGGATTGGGTGGCTTATCGCATGGGACTGCTCAAACCGGAAGAATCCTTCGCAACCCGGGTTCCCTGGTGGCCGTTAATCTCTATTTTAGGGACTTTTTCATCCGGAAAGTCAACCTTTATTAACAGTCATCTTGGTATTCCACTGCAACGCACTGGCAACCAGGCCGTTGACGATAAATTTACCGTCATCTGTTTTAGCAACGAAGACCAGGTGCACACGCTGCCAGGTCTCGCTCTCGATGCCGATCCGCGCTTCCCATTCTACCAGATCAGTAATGAAATTGAACGGGTCGTTTCAGGAGAAGGACGTCGTATCGATGCCTATCTGCAACTGAAGACCTGCCCCTCCGAGCAACTACGCGGCAAGATCATGATCGACTCGCCCGGCTTTGACGCCGATGCCCAGCGCACCTCAACCCTGCGTATCACCGATCATATCATGGATCTGTCCGATTTGGTGCTGGTGTTTTTCGATGCCCGTCACCCAGAACCGGGTGCCATGCGCGATACCCTCGATCATCTGGTCGCCAACACCATCAACCGTCACGACTCCAACAAGTTCCTGTTCATCCTTAACCAGATTGACTGTACCGTGCGTGAGGACAACCTGGAAGATGTCGTCGCTGCCTGGCAACGGGCCTTGGCGCAGTCGGGACTGACGGCCGGACGTTTCTACCAGATCTACAACAAAGGGGCCTCGATGCCGATTGATGACGAGCAGCAACGGCAGCGCTACGAGAGCAAGCTGGAGGAAGATATCAGCGACCTGATGGAGCGCATCCATCGTGTCGAGATCGAACGCGCCTATCGCATCATCGGCGTACTGGAGCACACCGCCAACCTGATCCGTGACGAGGTGGTACCCAAGGTCAGTGCCATGATGCGTGAGTGGCGTCGCGGCGTGTTACTATTCGACGGTATCCTGCTGGCGGTGCTGGCGGTACTGGCGCTGGTGTGGAATATTTCGTCCGCCAACCCATGGAGCTGGATCGGTGCCATGCTAGCCCTGCCGTGGCAATCAACGGAGGGCTGGGGCTGGAGCCATGCCGGTGCCATCGCCGTTGCTGCCGCCGCCCTGTCGCTGCTCTCCTATAGCCATTTCCTTGGCCGCAGGCTGGTCGCCAAAATGGTGCTGCGCCGCAACGAGAAAAAGAACCTGCACAGCGACCTGACCGAGTTTCTGCGCAAGGCTTTTACCAAAAACAGCTCCAGCCTGCACTCCATCTTCGGTAACACGCCGGCTGGCTGGGGACGTCGTGCCAATGCCCGCATCAACTGGATCCTCAAGGAAACCGATGCCTACGTTCAGAACATGAACGACCAGTTCACCAACCCATCCGGTAACCCGGGCGGCAAAAACCCCAGCGTGATTGAGGTGAATTGAACGGGTTGCACCCTGCTCTCTGCATCCCTCACCCTATCCTCCCCCACAAGGGGAGAGGGTAAAAAAGATGATTTGGGGCTATGGATTTTTCGTCATCCCCGCGGAAGCGGGGATCCATGCAGAGTTCATAAACTGGATTCCCGCCTGCGCGGGAATGACGGGAAACTTCGCGACCACGGACACCATCCTATGAAATCACGTCAATTGATCAGCTTTGACTGGGCCCTGAAGCGGCTGCTGCGCAGCAAGGCCAATTTCGGCATTCTGGAGGGTTTTCTCAGCGAACTGCTCAGGGAGGAGATCCGCATTGTCGAAGTGCTGGAAAGTGAAAGCAACAAGGAAGATCAGCACGATAAGTACAACCGCGTTGACCTCAAGGCCAGAAACAGCCGCGACGAGCTCCTGATCATTGAGCTGCAATACGAACACGAGCAGGACTACCTGCAGCGCCTGATCTACAGCACCTCCAAGACCATCACCGAGCATCTGGTCGAGGGAAAATCCTACTCGCATGTGGTCAAGGTGATCCACATCAGCATCCTCTATTTCAACCTGGGCCACGGGCTGGACTATATCTACCACGGCACCACCCGCTTCATGGGACTGCATACCAACGACGAACTTGGCCTGGATGCCACCCAAAAGTCGATGTTCCATCGCAACTCGGTACCAGAGCTGTTTCCGGAATATTACCTCATCAAGGTCAACCGTTTTGATGACATCGCCCGTGATACCCTGGATGAGTGGATCTATTTTCTCAAGAATGAAGAAATACGCGACAGCTTCACTGCTCGCGGGCTGGCCCAGGCCAAGGAGCAACTCAGCATCCTGAAACTGCCTGAATCAGAACGTCGGGCCTACGAATATTACAAGGATGATCTGCATTATCAGGCCAGCATGGTCGAATCAACCTA
>JADGCH010000005.1:97965-100260 GCA_015229115.1 Magnetococcales bacterium | reverse complement strand
TCCACCCCTATGTAACGGGCTCCCTCGTAGCGCATGGCATTGATGGCCTTCATAACCCGCTCGCCCTCATTCATGGAAAAGGGCGGTTCCGTCATGACCGCCTTGATGCTGCCGGGTTCATCGGGAGCCGGCAGACCGTCACTGTTGCTGTAAGCCAGTTTGGGCAACTCAAGGCTGGTATTGACCCCGGTCGGTAACGAATAGCCATCCAGCATTTCGACCCCACCAGCTGACCTGTCCCCGGAATCGGGCAACAAAACCTCTTTCTCAACCCCTTTTCTGGCATCGCCCTGCAGCGTCTGCTTCTCGATCCCCCCCCTGGCATCGGCATGCAGGATCTCCTTATCGGATTGACCACTCCCTCCCGATGACAAAAGCTCCTTCGAAGCACGATCCATTGCTGCACCAGGCAAGTGGAGCTGAGTGGCATCATCGTCGCCTAGACCAGCCGACTGGGAAGAGGAGGAAGCAGAAGAAGAGGCAGAAGCAGAAGCAGACTGAGAAGCGGCAGAGGACGATGACGAGGAAGAAGCGGCGGCTGCATCGCCCTGTTGGCCACTGGCGGAATTATCCATGCTGACGTTGCTGGCACTACTGGCAGCACCGCCGCCGGAACCACCACCGCCCTGCGCCGCCTGATCCTGGGATTGTTCCGATGCCGTACCAGCCACAACAACACCCAGCAACGGCTCAACGACCTTACGGGAGGTCAGCCAAGTCGTTGGTGCCGCAGGAAAATTACCGATCTGGATATTACTGACGACCTGCAGATAGGTGGCGTCATCTTTCAGGGTATCGCAAAACTCACCGTACTGAACAAAAGAGGTCGGCAGCACCAGTGTCAGATGGCCACCCTCAACCTTCTTCTCGAACAGATCGTTCAGGGCGCCAACCGTCTGGTTGGCTACCTCCTGGAATCCCTCCTGGATCTCATCGGTGTATTTACGGTTCTTGACCAGCTCCCTGATGACGGCTTCCCCCATCATCATCATCAGACCTGACAGGGCGATGGCCGTCGAAACATCCATCAGGATGTGCATATCGCCATAATGATGGCCATCTTCAACAACCTGGGCAACGGCACGATCAACCTCGAAAGCCTGCTCCAGATCGTCCCTGCCGTGCAACAGGGAAACATCGCCGATGGTGCACGTAACAGGAGCAGACGTCAGAGTATTAAGGTCATTCTCCAGTCTCTTGAAATAATTCAGGAAGAATGGCCGGGCCTTCTTGATAATCTGTTCATCAGGTGTTGTCTGCATGCCAAGCCACTCTTTGGATATCTAAAAAAGAACCTGAAAGGACAGAGAGACCTGAAAATCCAACCGCCACAGTAGCGGAATGAGAGGATTACTTGAAAAAGGGTCCCAAAACCTCTTGCAGGGTCTCAGGGGTAAAGGGCTTTTTGACATGCCCGTTGGCACCGCTCTTGACGGCCTCGTTGACCTTGCCCTCGCCACCTTCCGTCGTCACCATGACAATCGGCGTGTTGTCACCACTCTTGCGCAGCTCCTTAACGAAGGTCAACCCGTCCATCTTGGGCATGTTCCAGTCAGAAAGAATCAGATTGCACTTCTGTGCCTTCTGAACATCCAAGCCTTCCTGGCCATTTTCAGCTTCCAGAATCTCATCGATCTTAAAGCCAGCCTGGCGCAACCCGCGAGACACAATTTTCCGCATAACACTAGAATCATCAACAACCAGGATACGCATATCGTCCTCCTAACATTAAACTCGACACACTATCGTATATGGATATGTTCTTACCAAATAATTCCACAAAAGATGGTCCACGATCCAACATCAAAAGATCATTCTAACAAATTTTTACAATTGTTCAATATTTTTCTCTCAAAAGCTGGCAGAAACACGCAGTGGCCTACCATCCACCTGAAAAAGCAGAATCGAGGTGGCATTCTGCGTCTTCCATTGTGCCACATAATCCTTGCCAATCACGGAAGATGGCGACAACAGATCCACATGCCCACCACCACCAAAATGAGTCTTCATGCCACCGCAAATCATGTTGGTCAACTCGGCAATACCGTCCAGCAGATCCTCCCTCCTGATTTCATCAGGAGCCATGCCGATGATATGAGACACCATATCCTGCGCTAAATCAAGGCCGCAGGATATGGCAACCAGTCCGTCAACGACCCCACGCAGACGGACAACACCACAAGCTTCATCAGCCAACACGAACTGGTCGACCACACTCAAGCCAACATACTCCGCCTGACAACAAGCCATGGTGTACAAGACCTGGGTCGTAGCATCACGCAAACCGTGAATCAT
>JADGCH010000005.1:59556-97867 GCA_015229115.1 Magnetococcales bacterium | reverse complement strand
ACAACAAGCCATGGTGTACAAGACCTGGGTCGTAGCATCACGCAAACCGTGAATCAGCTGATCCTGATTATTCATCCCTAACTGCCGTCGCCGTAAACGCGGCCTTTACCCTGCCCCAAGGCTTCCATAATACGCGCGGAAATATCCTCCTGGGTGAACGGCTTGGTCTGATAGTGGATCGCACCAGCCTGGATAGCCTGAATGATGTACTCGCGCTCCCCTTCGGTCGTTACCATCATGACCGGAATGTGCTTCCAGCGCTGATCGGCCTTGATTTTCTTGAGTACTTCCAGCCCGTTCATACCCGGCATATTCCAGTCAAGAAGAATCAGGCCCACCTCATCGGCACGCTGCTCAAGCACCTCAAGCCCAGCTGCACCATGTTCCGCTTCGAGAACCTCATAGCCCAACGCCGCACCAATACCAGAGATGACCCGACGGATCGTTTTTGAATCATCAATTGTTAGAAGTTTTACCATTGATCGTCACCTAAAAAGCCAAGTTAACCTGAATGGGCTGATGGCCGATAGAGAGCGGCTCCATCCACCATGATCTGCTCAAAAACCGTCGTATATCCCCGGGGAGATTCCGATGCACCAATGGACAGCATGCCATCTTTCTCCAGACTCTGATGGAGCTTGTGATATATTTCTGATTTTAATTCATTCGAAAAATAAATCAACACATTACGGCATAAAATAAAATCGAACAGCCCCAGTGACCCGAAACTCTCTTTCAGGTTGAACTGACGAAATGTCACAATGCCCCGAATGGCAGGGGCCACCTCGTAAGAACTACCGTGATGAACAAAAAACCGCTCCAGAAAAGCGGCACGCATGCCACGCGAAATGGCAAGCTGACTATAGCGCCCCGTCCTGGCAATTGACAGGACAGACGGAGAAATATCGGTGGCCAAAATGGCAAACCGGTCCAGGGGAGGAGCCCCCTTTCCCATGGCACCACGGGCCTGATCCAGCAACATGGCAACGGAATAAGGCTCTTGTCCTGTTGAACAGGCAGCAGACCAGATACGCACCTTCGGCTTGCTGAGAGCCTTTTCCAGTAGTGCAGGAATGACGAAATTGGAAAGGGAGGTAAAGAAGGAAGTATCACGAAACCATAACGTCTCATTGGTCGTCATGGCATCGATAACTTCGATGCACAGGGGCCCCCCGTCCTTTTTCAACTTTTCATGTAACTGAAAAAAATTATCACACTTGCTCTGGACCAGAATGACATTGAGGCGGTTTTCGACCAGATATTCCTTACCATCTCCGATCAGAATGCCACTATGCTCATGGACGAACTGCCGTATCAGATTAAATTCTTCTTTTGTAATAGCCATGAAGCAATCAAACACCATCCAGCCGAACGAATTATAAGATCAGAAGCACCCAAACGCAATACCTTTACTGAACCATCCCCGGTATGCACAGTTCCATGATACGCTGGCCGATGCGTTCAATGGGTAATGACTCATTGGAAAGCCCCATCTCGTCGACAGAACGGGGCATACCATACACCACACAGGACTCCCGACTCTGGGTAATGCAGTAGCTGTTGGGATAGGCTCGTTTCAGGGCATCAACGCCATGGGCGCCATCGCGTCCCATACCTGTCAGAATCACGGCCAAAACAGGACCCTGACATACCGTTGACGCCGACATGAACAACACATCAACGGCCGGACGACACTCATTCACCTTTGGGCCCTCATTGAGGGAGACCTGCCAATTATCCGGATGGCCTTTCAGTACCATATGTTTACCACCAGCAGCCAGAATGGCTGAACCAGGCTGAACCGGCAAGGCCTCTTCCGCTTCCTGCACGGTAAAGGGTGCAACCCGATGAAGCTGCAAGGCAAGCGAGGTGGTAAAAACGGGCGGCATATGCTGCACAATCAGCATCGGAACAGGCAGAGGCTGCCGGATTGAAGCCAGCAACGTAGTCAGAGCAGCCGGACCTCCGGTAGAAGAGCCGATCAGAACCAGTCCCGGATACAGGGAAGTACTTCCATGCCCCCCTTTGGCTGCAGCAGCTGGTTTAGCAACAGCCCGTTGCACGGGGTCTCTAACACGAGGAGACGAAGGAACATCACCGCTCTTCCTGGACGTACCAGCTTCCACCGCTGGTTCCGTTGCTGCACGTTGCTTCTTCTGGGTGATCACGGACAGGATCGGTTCGAGATCCAGGCGCAAGGCATTGCGTGCCTTGTCCGCATTAGCCTCGATCGGCTTTGTGACAAAATCGAACGCACCAGCGTTGAGGCACTCCATGACGATGTTGGCATTGGAACGGGACAAACCGCTCACCATCACAACAGTCACATCGGGATGATGCTTCGTGATGTACTTCAGGGTTTCCAGACCGTCCATGACAGGCATCTCGACATCCAGCAGCACAACGTCGGGAAAATCACGTACCAGCTTGTCAAGAGCAGTCTGACCGTTTGAGGCTGAAGCCACCACCGTGGTACCAGGAATCGACTCGGCCACCTGTTTCATGATCATGCGGTAGGTGATGGTGTCGTCAACAACCATTATTCTAAGAGGATCGGCCATGGGTGATTACTTCTCGATCACGATTGATAAGTCCAGTGATAGACAGCTTCGACAACATTACCGGTACCGTGATAGATCAGGCTGGTACAGAGTGATTGCACCAATGCAATACCGCGACCACCATGGCCCATATTGTTGTCCAGAGAAGATGAGACGGTGCGGGGATCAAAACCACTGCCCGTGTCCTCCATGCGAATGGCCAGTTCACCCCCCTTGGCATGAGGGGTATGACGTAGCCACAGACGGATTTCTCCCTGCTTGAGAGCGGCTAGCCGTTCCTCCCTCTGGGCATAGTATTGAATGAATCCCTCCGGGGTTTTCTTGATTTTAGTATCCAGCTTGAGCAAACCATGATCAAGCGCATTGGAAAACAGTTCGGCCAGAATGGTGTAGATCCGCTCCCGATGTCCTGATGGCGCCTGAAGATTCATCAGAGCATTGATCACAGTCGGTAACGGATCAACCGATTGCAGGGTATGCGTGCCAAAAGAAAAATACATCTCCCATTCCGACGGAGCAATATGCTTGCGTATCTGGGCCAACTGTCCCCCTACCGGCTCCTCAGCTGCCTTGGCACAGACGATTTCCAGCAGACTGATGTCGTCGGTCTGACCGGCATTACCACGAAAATTCTCCAAATCCTGCAGAATGGTATCGAACAGATGTTCTGGCTGGTTGGCAGCGACAAAATGGCGCTCCAAGCGGTCACAACCATAGAGTTCGCCACCTGCGTTGATGGCTTCGGTCAAACCGTCCGAGTAAAGGAAGACCCGGTAGTCTGGCTGCATCTCGATGATCTCAAGCTTCCGATCTTCGCGGGTCATGGGAGCAATCACCCCAAGGGGAAGATGGGTTGACGGTACCCGACGCACCAGACAACCGGAACGGTCAGCAATCAGAACATCCGGAAGCCCTCCGTTCCACACCATGATACTCTTCTGACGGGGATCAATTTCAATCAGGCAGGCCGCACAAAACATGCGTGTCGGCATAACGGATACCAGCTTATTGTTGATTTCCTCGGCCAGTTCGCCGATGGAAAATCCCTGTGCCGTCATACCATAAAACAGCTCTGCTAACGGCAAAGCCCCCACTGCAGCAGACAGACCATGGCCGGTAAAATCTCCCATCATGATATGGAGCCCACCGGCCGGATTGTAGCTGGCCACCAGAAGATCTCCATTGAACAGGGACATGGGCGACGTCCAGTGATTCAGGCAAGGCGCATCAAGCAGATTACCTGCCCGCATGATATTGGCGAACAGATGCTTGCCAACCTCCAACTCCTGCCGAATGGTCTCCTGGTGCCTTTCCAACAGCTCGTTCTGACGACGCAACATGGAGTGAAGCTGCCGAATGCGCTCCATGGCACTAATCTTGGCCTGCAAAATGACCCGATTGAACGGTTTGGTCAGAAAGTCGTCACCACCGGCATCAATACATCGGGCCAAGCCTTCTTCGTCTGTGACAGCCGTCAGGAAAATGATGGGGACAAACTTGTCCGGATTGAGCTGCTTGATCTGGCGCGCCGCCTCATAGCCGTTCATCAGCGGCATACGAATATCCATGAGCACCAGGTCGGGCTGTTCCGATTCAAACAGGGCCACCCCATCGCGACCATTAAAGGCCGTGATGACAGGGTGTCCGTCACGACTCAACAGCCGATGAAGGATCGTACTGTTAATGCGATCGTCATCGACGATGAGAATCTTCATGGCTCAGTACAGCAGCATCAATCAGATAATCTTGAAAAGGCGCTGGAAATTGGCTGTTTCAAGGATTTTGCGGATCTCCGGACGGGTGTTGACGATCTCGATGTTGGCTTCATTGGCTCCTGCCTCCTCACGTAACAACAACAACATGCCCAATGCCGAAGAGTCGATATACTCCGTTCCGGAAAGATCGATAATAAATTTCTTGTTGGCACGCGCAGAAACGTCAATCTCGCTCTGATAAGCGGTACGAAACTGGGAATGCATCTCGAAATTGAACCGACCCTTGATACTGATTGAAACTTCTTTATCGTTCCTATTGACTGTAATCGTTCCAGACATCTCTGTTATTCTCCCTAGGTTGGTAAATGGCTACACGATTGGATGGTGGCTGTCAGAACAGCTCGATCTCACCTTCGTCCATCGAACTCTGATCCACCGGTTTATGGCTCTGTTGCACATAACGCTCATTATGCTGTTCCAGAGCACTGTAAGTACGCTGCGTTACACCTGACCCCTCAATACCATCGGCGGAAAGGTTGATGGTACTGCCACAGACATGTTCGACAAAATCCTCCAGCAAACCGAACCGCTTTTCGACATTCTGCGTCAACTGGGTCACCATATCCTCGAACTGAAGCGACATGACCGCCATACCAACACTCTGGTTGATCTGATCGGTCAGTTGCGAAATGTCCACCAGCGTAGCCGCAGTAAAGCGGTCAATCTCGCTGACATCTTCCATCATCTCATCGACACGACCCTTCGACTCGATGGCAAAACTCATGTCCTTTGAAGCCATGACCTCGATAATGTCCTTGGCATCCTCAATATTCTTCTGGGACTTTTTAACCACGCTGCTGATTTGACTGCTAAACTGGTTGGAACTGCGCGACAGCTTTCTTACCTCGTCCGCAACCACAGCAAAGGCATGCCCCGCCTCACCAGCACGGGCTGAAACGATACGCGCGTTCAAGGCCAATACGTTGGTCTGGTCAGCGATGGTATCGATATCCTTCAGGAAACCCACCACTTGGCGCATCTGAACCGACAGGTCGTCGATCCGGTGCACCATTTCCATGCTCTGACGACTAACCAGCAGGATGTGATCGACAAATGACCGCAGTATGGTATCGGTCTCGGCAACAAACTGGCGGATATTGATGCGAGCGCGCTGCTTCGTCTGTTCCCCCGACTGCTCCCCCGACTCCTGGCCGTCCCCCTCCTCACTATGCTGCTCACTGCTGTCAACACTGGTGGTCAATGAGGTGATCAGGAGATGCTGGGCATTGGATTGATCCCGCAGACTGTTGAAACTTTCCGTCAGCTTGACGATGGCATCCTGAACGAGGGTACGAATCTGGGCCACCTCGTGGCGCAGATCGTCAATTTCCGTGCGAAACTGCGCCTGTATCGCCTGAATAAGCTGGTTTTCTTCGTTATTCATGGGTACCGTGCTGTGATCGCGCTATGGCCGTGCCGGATATATCAGGATCCCCCTTCCACTCCAAGAACACTGGCGACATTGAGGATGATCAGCAGTTTCTTCTCCAGTTCAACAACACCATGGACAAAATGGGCTGAAACCCCCTTCAGATTGGCTGGTGGAAGCTGAATGTTGTCGTCGGAGATATCCAGCACATCGCCCAGCTGGTCGACCACCAGACCCACCGGATCCTGCCATGGACAGCGGCTTTCACCAATTTCACGGTTAATCTGGATCACCTCATGACGTGTTTTCATGATGACATTGTACTGCTTCTTGCGCGGCGCATCGCTTTCTTCCTGCCCTTCGGACCAGCAAAGGCGCCGCCGCAAATCGAACAGGGTGATGACCCGACCACGGATGTTCAACATACCCCGAATGTAATCAGGAGCCCCCGGAACAGGGGTACATTCCATGGAACGGTTTATCTCGCGTACCAGCAGAATTTCAATGCCAAGATAGAGATCTCCCAAGGTAAACGTACTAACCAACATGACCGGATGACTCCTCCTTCAGATCTTGTGCTATACCCATTCCGCTATGCATATTCCGGCTGAAGCATGGCAATGACACCCAACAGCCGGCTCTTGTCAATCGTGGAGACACAACTGACAAACCCGGCCCGAATGCAGCGCTGCTCCAGATCGGATGAGATCGATGACGTGGTGGCAATCATCGGCATGTCAGGATTCTGACTGCTGCCGATTTCCCCGGCCAGCTCAAAGCCGTCCATGACCGGCATATTGATATCGGTCACCAGCAGATCATAGAAAGAGGTCTTCAACATGGTAATGGCCATCTGGCCATCCTCAGCCTCATCGACTTCAAAACCAGCACTGGTCAGATAGCTGGAAGTCAGCGCCCTCAGAAACGGCGTATCATCGACAACCAAGGCTCTCATGCCCTCACCCTGAATCCGCGTTCTCAACTGGGGTGGCATGATGTTGCTCTTTTCCAGCACCACGTTGATGTCCGGGAAAAGCACCACACGATCATCGATCTGGGTCGAGCCAAACAGACCCTCAGCCTGGATGGCACGGGTATCGAGATCGATAAAGGTCTCACGGGTATCGATGATGCGCGAGAAGATCAGGCCAGCCTGAATATTGGGAATGTTGGGAACGACCATGCAAAGGGCGTTATCTTCCTCATCTCCAGCCATGCCGCCTCCCGAAGACGACCCACAACCCATACCGTCGAGGCCCAGCACCTGATCCGGATAAAGGGCGCGGAAAGTCTTGCGGTCGTAGCGAACATAGGGCAGATGACCAATGGATACCAACAGGTTGGGCGAAATCTTCTCGACACGGCGAACCATGCTATGGACCAGACCCATAACCAGACCCGATTCGGTCTCAAGCAGGATGATGTTCTGTTTTTCGCGCAAGGCGTCACGCCGCTCGTCATCAATATCCACTTTCGAAGATCGCTCGATACTGCTGAAGTTGATGTTGGCCTGCTCCATGACACCGGCATAGTCGATGATCAGCGATACCGACCCATCACCCAGGATGGTTGTCGCTGAAAAACACTGATTATCCTTGAAGAAGGAAGGAAGAGGCTTAACGACAATCTCCTCGCTATCCAGCACCTCATCGACCACCATGCCAAACTCGTTACCGCCCACATTGAGAACCATGACATAGGCGACCGAACGACCATTGGCCGTTGCCAGCGTGTCATATTGCAATCCCAGCACCTGGGCCAAATTGACCAGCGGCAGCAACATGTTGCGTAACCGCAATACCGGCGCATTGCCCACCGTCTCGATCTGGTTGGCCCGATCTGACTCAGCCACACGGACAATTTCGACCAGACCAATTTCCGGAATAGCGAAGCGCTGATGATTGGACGAAACAATCATGGCTGGAATAATAGCCAGCGTCAGCGGCAATTTAAGAATAATACGGGTCCCTTTACCGACTTTGGACTCGATGTGGACCGTTCCGCCAAGCTTCTCGATGTTGGTCCTGACCACATCCATGCCCACACCACGACCAGAAACATCCGATACCTTCTTGGCCATCGACAGCCCAGGCAGGAAGATCAGGTTCAAGGCCTCTTCATGGCTCATCGCATCGGCCTGCTGCTCGGTGATCAGACCCTTTTCGATGCACTTCATCTTGATGCGATCCGAGTCGATGCCACGGCCATCGTCTGAAAGAGCAATGTTGACCATGCCATTCTCGTGGTAGGCTGCCAGCTCAACCCGTCCTGACTCCGGTTTGCCCACCTCAAGCCGCTCCTGGGGAGTTTCGATGGCATGGTCGGCCACGTTACGGATCATGTGGGTCAGAGGATCGGAAAGGTGCTCAATGACCGACTTGTCGAGATCAACATCACCACCGCGCAATTCAAGCTCAATCTTCTTGCCAAGCTTGCGGGCCAGATCACGGATGATGCGGGGGAACTTGTTGAACACCACGCTCACCGGCTGCATGCGCGCCTGCATCACCCTTTCCTGGATACGACTGGTAATGGAATCGAGGTTCTGTACCAGAGGAGCAATATTGGGGTATTGCAAGGCTACCTCAGAAGCGGCCCGAGTCAACTGGTTGCGGGCCAGTACCAGCTCACCGGCGTTGTTGATCAGTTCATCCAGCAGGGAAACACTGACGCGCAACGTTTCCTCAATGGCGGGATTACCTCCTTTGGTGGCATCGGCCGATGCCGCCGCAGAAGAGGCACTGGCAGCGGCAGCTGCCGGCTTGGCCGACGTTGTTGCCTTGCGGTGGATGACCGCCGACGGCTTCACCAGCCGGGGACGCCTCTCCTCTACCACTTCTTCTTCAGTGTCAGCAATCCTGCTTGCCGGAGGGCTGGCCGAACCAGTCGCCTTCGGTTTCACAGCCGTCTTAACCGCTGGTGCGCTCTTGGGCGAGGAAGGCCGTGTCTCAACGGCGATCTTGACCAGCTGCTCCGGAATCGGAACCATCTGGATCTGTTCCCTCGGGATGCGCAGCAGGGTCAACAGCAGATCAATTTCCAGCACGGTGGTGATCAGAACCCTGACCGTTTCCTGCTTGGGTGACCATTTAGCCGGTGGATCGGAGGGTTCGGTAGCCACCACCTGCCCTACCGAAGCCAACAACGCCTCAATTTTGCCGTAATAGGAGCCCTTGTCATCGGTGTCGCCGGGAAGATTCAGGGCAATGGTGTAGAAGATCTGCCCGTGAGAGACTGCATGGGCGACCGTATCGGCGTGAGCCGTCAGGTCAAGGGCCTTAGCGCCAGAAGCAGTGGCCACCGCCTTCGTGCTTGGCTTAGCCGGGACCTCTTCTGCTTCTGCCTCTTCCTCTTCTTCTGCCTCCCCTTCACCTCCATCGGATGCCGGTTCCGGCTCAGCCTTGGGTGGCGGCGGAGGCGCAGCCGGCTTGGCGTCTCCCGATGCCGCCTTACCTCCCTCAATGTCCTCGAGAACAGCCTGAATGGTAGCGATTTGTTCCTTGGCATCAACGTTTTCGCTGTTGGAAATGTCGCCGATCATGGCTTGCAGCCGGTCCAGCCCTGCCAACAGGCTATCGGTCACCGCCGGTGTGGTGACCGCCGGTTTTTCGCGCACCTTACCCAGCAGATTTTCCATGATGTGGCTCAGCTTGGTAATGGCTGTCAAACCAAAAAATCCGGCTGATCCCTTGATCGAATGAACGCCACGAAACAACCGGTTAATGATCTCCGGCTCGGTACTGCTACCATTTTCTTCCAGCGTCAGCAAATCAGGCTCGATCGTCTCCAGGTGCTCCGTAGCCTCCTGGACAAACATACCTAACAGCTCTTCATCTTCTTCCTCAGCCATAGCTCACCATGCCCCCGGGGAAATTAACAGAAAAAACCATTTACTCGTCCAAACAGGATATGATTGTATCACATCGAGATGGCATCAGCCATCCTTTTATGATGATGGTCAGAAGCTTGCGTACTTCGTACCAACTCTGCCCTATTTACGCCCTGTTCACGCCTTGTTCACGCAAACCACGTCACAAAAGAAATGGACAGTTATTCCAAGTTATAAGTTGAAATTACCCAATTATTTCAAATAGAAAAAGAAAAAACCGCCCTGTTGTAAAAATCTGTTATACTTCGTCACGACGTTCTGATAGATTTTTATATCATTTTTCGTCAATAACTGCTACGCTTAATCTCTGGGGCCGGAATGTGAACCATGAGCCGTGGTTGACACTTCATAAATCAATAATAGAGCCCATTTATTGCGAGGAGGACAAAACCAATCATGAAGAAAACGATGTCGTCAGAAATCATGGATGAAGCCATATTTGACAACAACGATACCCATCTGTGGATGGCCGTGATGGACCGTGCCGTAAGGGATCTGGTCGCTCTGGAACGGTATCGTCAGGATCCTGCCGTGCTGGATGACCCGGTTTTTCGTTACGATTATCGCACTCTGAGAAAGTGGTTTCACGCCAGTTCCATGGAGCCTGGTTCATTCAACTGGATCTGCTCCCTGGTCAATATCGACCCTAAATGGGCCTTACGTCGCTTGGAAGAGCGTCTCAAAATCTGTCTCCTGCCTGAAAGCATTGCCCGCAAAAGGGCTCAGGAAAATCAACGGCGCGCGGAAGAAAAGCTGAAAGCCAGTGGCACCCCGGCCTATGCTGCATAATCCTTCGACCATGCAACAGTCGTGGCTGCGAGGGACTTCTTTTCTGGGGAGCCGTTATGCCATTTTGGGCGGAGCCATGTCCTGGCTTTCGGAACATCGGCTGGTTGCGGCCATTTCCAATGCCGGTGGCTTTGGTGTGCTGGCAGCTGGCAATCTGCCTGCTGATCAGTTGCAGCACGAGATACGTGCTACACGACAGCAGACAGACCAGCCTTTTGCTGTCAACCTGATCACCCTTCATCCTGACTTAGCCACCTTGGTGAGGATTGTCATAGAGGAGAAGGTGGGCTATTGCGTGCTGGCTGGGGGTATCCCCGACCAGGAAACCCTTCGCACCCTCAAAGAGGCTGGTATCAAAGTCATGACTTTTGCCCCATCTGTGGCGGTGGCCCAGCGGCTCGTCAGACGCGGTGTTGATGCGCTGATTATCGAGGGGCATGAGGCTGGAGGTCATGTCGGACCGGTGGCGACCAGCGTGCTGGCCCAGGAAATCCTGCCGCAGATACGCGAAGTGCCGGTTTTTGTCGCTGGGGGCATCGCCCATGGGGCTATGGTGGCCAGTCTGGTAGCCATGGGGGCAGCAGGCTGCCAGCTGGGAACCCGCTTTGTCTGTACCCACGAGTGCAAGGCCCATGAGCAATTCAAGCGGATGTTTATACGGGCGCAGGCACGCGACGCCACGGTAACGGTTCAGTTTGATCCGGTTTTACCAGTCATTCCAGTACGTGCCTTGGCCAACAAGGCCACGGAAGCCTTCAACAAGCTCCAGTGGCAGCTGGTCACCGAGATCAAGGCGGGACAGAAAGAACGTCGCGACGCCATTCTTGAACTGGAACATTTCTGGGTTGGTGCCCTGCGCCGTGCGGCCATTGATGGCGACGTCGAGCAGGGCTCCGTCATGGCAGGACAAAGCGTAGGACTGGTCAACCGCATCCAGTCCGTGGCGGAGGTGATTGACGAGCTGGTCTCTGAAATCGCCGATCGATAGCAACAGGCAACAGACGAGCAACAGATTCATGGGAAAAGTAGCCTCCGTAGCAATTCTTGGTGCCACCGGCTATACAGGTGCGGAACTTGTCCGATTGTTGCATGGTCATAGTGCAGCGCGGATTGATCACCTCTCTTCGGAACGATTCGCAGGCAAGGGAATTGCAGCTGCTTTTCCCCACCTGCGTGGCACGGGAGAGTGGGTTTACCGGCCTCTGGAGGTGGAACGGGTCGCCCGTTGTGACATCGTTTTCTGTGCGTTGCCCCACCGTGCCTCCATGGAAGTGGTACCACGCCTGTTGGCACAAGGTCAGCGTGTGATTGATCTTTCTGCCGATTTCCGTATCCGGGACGCCTCAATCTATCAGGCTTGGTACGGTGATGTTCACAGCGCGCCGGATTGGCTTCCGAAAGCGGTTTACGGTCTGCCGGAATTGAATCGAGATTCGATTCGGTCGGCGCAATTGATTGCCAACCCGGGATGTTATCCGACTTCTGTCATCCTGGCATTGGCACCGCTACTGACTCATCATGCCGTGGCCTTGTCGCCCATTCTGGTGGACAGCAAGTCGGGCGTCAGTGGTGCTGGACGATCCCCAACCCAGGAAAGTCTGTTTGCTGAAGTCGCTGACGGTTTTCGTCCGTACAAAACGGGTGGACATCGTCACACTCCGGAGATGGAACAGGAACTGGGCCGGCTGGCGGGATCGGAGTTGGTGATCCGTTTTACCCCCCATCTGTTACCACAGAGCCGAGGGATTCTATCAACCTGTTACGTACGCCCCGATCAGCACCGTTCCGATCAGGCGTGGTTTGAACTGTTTGCAGATTTCTATAAGGACGAACCCTTCGTCACGATTTTGCCACCCGGTGAAGAGCCGGCGACGCATCACGTCCGTGGCTCCAATCAATGCCGTATCATGGTACGATTCGATTCACGTACAGGCTGGTTGATGGTTTTTGCCACCATCGACAATTTAATCAAGGGGGCATCTGGCCAAGCCATACAAAACATGAACCTGATGCTGGGCGTGACGGAAACAACAGGTCTCGAAGCAATTCCCCTGTTCCCGTAGACCCTGTCACAATCATGAAACTGTCACAGGCAAGGACGGTTCCTCTTGCTAATTTCAATTAAATTTGCTAACAAGCTTGGTTCTGACTTTATGGTGAACTCAGCTTGGACAGATTTTGCTTGGGAGGTAGTTGATAATGGCTTTAAAGATTACTGACGATTGTACCAACTGTGACGTGTGCCTGCCGGAATGTCCTAACGAGGCTATCACAGATGGGTCCGACGTGGATTCCGACATCTATTACATTCACCCGGACCTGTGCACGGAGTGTAAGGGAGCCTTTGATGAACCGCAGTGCGTCTCGGTTTGTCCAGTCGAGTGTATTATCCCCGACCCGGAACGTGAAGAGACAGAAGAAGAGTTGCTTGCCAAATATGAGGCCATTCACAACAGCTAAGCATCATCTGACCGTGCCTGGTCGATAGAAGGGCACACAAGGGGCGTATGGTCCTATACGCCCCTTGTTTTTTCGTGTTTTTATTTTTTATGCCTTCATGGTTGCGCCTATTGACGGTGCGGTCGGGTGTTTGAAGGGAATCGAGCGTCATGTTACGCAGTATGACCGGTTTTGCACAGGTTCAAAGCGAGATCCATGGAGAAAGGGAAGAGGTTAGTTATCGTGTTTGCTGCTCCCTGAAATCGGTCAATGCCCGATTTCTTGAGATTGTGACCAAATTGCCAGAGTCACTTTCCAGCAGTGAGGTGGTCATTCGTCGGTTGTTGCAGGAGCGTTTCCACCGTGGTCGCGTTGAGTGCATCCTGACCCTGGAGCAGGTTCGCTCCGGCCAGTATCGGCTGACCATTAACCAGTCGGTGCTATCGGCCATCATGGATGCAGAGGAGTCATTACTCCAGCAGCGGCCCCATAAAAAACACAGGAGAGCTCCTCTGACACTCGATACCTTGCTGAAATGGCCCGGTATCGTTGAAGAAGAGCGCCATGCCATAGAAATCGCTGACCGTGAACCGATTGTCCATGCCATCGTCCCCCTGATACAACAGGCTATTCAGTCGCTTGCACTCATGCGCAGCAACGAGGGCGAGTCGCTGACCAGAATCTTGCAAGACAGTCTGACTGAGCTGGACCTATTGGTCGCCCAGGTCATTGAACGCTTACCGGAAGTGCGTAAAAGACTGGAGTTACGGCTGCGCGAACGGATAGCGGAGTTTGTCTCGGAAACCGTCGTGACAGCGGCGGTTGATTCCAACCGTTTCGCTCAGGAAATGGCTCTCATGTTCAATCGGGCCGATATTTCGGAGGAGCTGGACCGCTTGCGTGCTCATGTAGCGGAAGTACGTACCCTGCTGGGTTGTTCCGAACCGGTTGGAAGGCGGCTTGATTTTCTGTGTCAGGAGCTGAACCGCGAGACCAACACGCTCTGTTCCAAATCACAGGACATTGTCATGTCACGTCTTGGCGTTGACATGAAGGTGATTGTAGAAAAATTACGCGAACAAATACAGAATGTTGAGTAATTTAATTCGTTAATGTTACTGGAAGGTAGCTTATGGGATCTGCTCAAAGTGGCTTTATCCTGATTCTTTCGGCACCATCCGGTGCTGGCAAGAGTACACTGGCGCGCCATCTGGTGTCACAGGATCCATCTGTTCGTTTTTCAATCTCGACGACGACGCGTGAGTGCCGCCCCCAGGAAACCAACGGCGTTGATTATTTCTTTGTCAGTCGCTCCGAATTTGAACAGCAGCGCCATCAGGGCAATTTTATCGAATGGGCAGAGGTGTTTGGTCACTGCTATGGCACGACACGTCAGTTTGTCGAACAATCGATTGCCCATGGCGACATCGTGCTGCTTGATATCGACTGGCAGGGGGCTCGACAGGTGAGAGCGCAGTTGCCTGCCAACCATGTGGTTTCGGTCATGATCCTGCCTCCGTCCTATCCGATTCTACGTCAGCGTCTGTTGCAGCGGGGACGTGATTCTCTGTCGGTGGTAGAACAGCGCATGGCTCAGGCAGAGGCAGAGGCGTCGCACTGGGGTGAATACGATTATGTGCTGATCAACAACCAACTGGAACGTGCTCAGCAGGATTTGGTTGCTGTTGTACGTTCTGAACGGTTACGAATACAGCGTATGGAACATCAGATCAGGGAAATTGTGGGGTAAAAATGGCACGGGTTACCGTAGATGATTGTATCGATGTCGTCTCGAATCGTTTTGAACTAGTGGTACTGGCAGCACGTCGGGCACGTCAGCTGTTACAGGGAGAGAAGGAGACTGTCCCGCTGGAGCGGGACAAGGCTACGGTGGTTGCCCTGCGTGAAATCGCCGAGAAGACCATTTCCGTTGAGGAGCTCTATCAACAGGTGGCCGAGTTGCGTCCCATTATCACCATGGAAGAAAGGGACCACGAAGCACAGTTGCCAGGAATTGACGAAGGAGCCCAGTTTATCGCCGAAGAACTTTCCAACCGCATGCCGGCCAACGATATGGAGCAGGATCATGACGACCTGTTCGACAATGACGAGGAAGACAAGCTGGAAGAGAGCGGCGAAGAGGACGACCTGCTGTTCGATGAGGGCATGGTTGATGAGGACCTGGGCAGCGTTGACTTCGACCCGTCCCTGCTTGATCGCGTCTGAACTGTATGCAGCAATGGCCGCAGATCGTCGGAAACCTGCTCGCCTACGACCCTGATGTTGATCAGGCTTGGCTTGATCGAGTCTATGATTTCGCCAGACAAATATCGCGCCGCCGCAAGGAACAACCCACAGCAGAGTTGTCCTGCTCGCCGTTGGCTGTAGCTGCCACGGTTGTAGGTCTGCGTCTGGATGCCGAATCTGTGGCAGCCGGACTGCTCATGGATGGTGTGCAGCAGGGTCTTATCGATCTGGCCCAGGTGCGCGCTCATGCCAATCCTGAGGTAGCCGACCTGATCGAAGGCGTACGCAGGATTGCTTCGGTCATGTCGCGAGCCAAGTCAGACATTGAGGCTGAAGACATCCGACGCATGGTGCTGGCCGTGGCACGTGACATTCGGGTGTTACTGGTTCGTCTGGCTGTGTCACTGCATCAGGCGCGTGCCGCCGCTGCCCTGTCGCCCCTCCCTGCCCACTCTGACCGCATGGCCACAGCCATCCTCGATATTTACGCGCCCATCGCTCACCGCCTCGGTATTTACTGGATCAAGAATGAACTGGAAGAGGTTGGCTTTCAGCTGCGCTGTCCTAACGAATACCGCGACCTGCGTGACAAGGTCACGCAACAGTACCAAGGGGGCGCTGCGGTGGTACGGAAGGTCATCAGCATCCTGCGCAAAAAGCTGCGCAAGCATGGCCTGACCGGTGATGTCTATGGCAGGCAAAAACATCTTTATTCAATCTGGACCAAACTGCAACGCAAAGGCGTGACGATTGACGACCTGTACGATCTGGTCGCCTATCGTATCATCGTCAAAAAGAAACCGGACTGTTATCGTGTCCTGGGCGTGTTGCACAGCGAATTTCGTCCCCTGCCGGGACGCTTCAAGGATTACATCGCCCTCCCTAAAAGCAATGGTTACCAGTCACTGCATACGGTGGTCTTCGGACCTTTCGACAGTCGTATCGAAGTACAGATCCGTACCGATAAAATGCATGAAGTGGCCGAGAGCGGTGTCGCTGCCCACTGGTCCTACAAAAACAAGACGGGTGGCCTGGAACAGAGCAAGATCGATCCCGTTAACGGTTATGCCTGGCTGCAACAAATGCTGGCCATCCACCAGCAGGTCGATGATCCGGGTCAATTTCTGGAAAACATTAAGCTGGATCTGTTTCCGGAAGAGATTTATCTCTTCACCCCGGCTGGCGAGATCATCACCTTGCCCCGATCGGCTACACCGGTCGACTTTGCCTACGCCGTTCATTCCGAGGTCGGGAACCGTTGCCACGGCTGCAAGGTCAACGGTCGCATGGTACCCTTGCGTACCCGACTCAATACGGGCGATACGGTTGAAATTCTGACCGTAAAAAATCATTACCCAACACCTAACTGGCTTGAGTTTGTCGTAACCGGCAAAGCACGCTACTGGATTACCCGCTGGCTGAAGGTCAAACAGCGTGACATGTCGGTTGGCATGGGACGGGAAATCCTGGAGCGCGAGATCCGCAAAAGTGGTCAAGGCATCCTGTTGAATGACAAGGCGCTGCAACAGGCTACCCTGTCCCTGCAAATGGCCTCCGTGGAGGAGCTGCTGTTCCAGATTGGTACCGGCCGCCTGTCACCAACCCATGTTCTGAATCGCATGTTTCCGGAATTGATGGCTAAGGCTGAACAGAAATCGGCCCTCAAGGGAAGAAACCCCACCCCCAAGACCCTCTCAACGGCACTGGTCGGGCTGCTGCCCAATATGGCTGTTCACGCTGCCCGGTGTTGCAGTCCGGTTCCTGGAGATCCGATTGTCGGTATCATTACAACAGGAAAGTGGGTTACAATTCACACCGAGGCCTGCCCCAATCTGGTCCCTCTGGTGACGCAGCCCGAGCGTTGGCTCAAGGGCATTGACTGGCCATCCGGATGGAAAAGCAGCCATATCGCCCGCTTAAAGCTGATGGTACGCAACCAGAGAGGCGTGCTGGTGCAGGTCAGTCAGGCCGTTTCCGAAGCCAAAGCATCGATTCTTGCCACCCATCTGAGGGACCGCCAGCGTGAGCCGTGTCTGCTGATGATCGAGGTGGAAGTGCACGACCGTGACCATCTTGAAGCCGTCATGCGTGCAGTCAGTAATCTGGTTACCGTTGTCCATGTTGAACGTGTCTGTGGTTGATGAAAGGGGTCTTTCATGAGTGATATCGAAGTTATTTCAAGCCAGGAGGCACCAGCAGCGGTTGGGCCTTACAGTCAGGCTACTGTTGTGGCGGGATGGGCCTTTCTGTCGGGGCAGATCGCACTGGATCCGCAAACAGGGCTGCTTGTAGAGGATATCATCACCACGCAGACGGAACAGGTGCTGCGCAACATCGACGCGCTGCTGCGTGCCGTGGGGGCCAAACGCCACCAGATTGTCAAAACGACTGTTTACCTTGTCGATCTGTCCGAATTCAAGAAAATGAACGCCGTCTACGAACAGTTTTTCATGCCACCCTACCCGGCACGCTCAACGGTTCAGGTCGCTGCCCTACCGCAGGGAGCACGGGTGGAGATCGAGGCAGTCGTCTGGCTGGGAGCCACCCCATGACCCCCTATCGCTACGGAATGGCGCTGTTGCTGCTGTGTGGCATCATCGGTACAGAGGGAAACACGGCCCCTTTCTGTGTTGTTGATTTTGCTGGAGAGCGCTGCTGGTATGCCGACTACGATAGCTGCGTACGCGCTGCCGGCAGCCAAGGCTCCTGCACCGTCAATCGCAACGAGATGATCGCCCCCTCCGGAGGGGCCGATTACTGTCTGGTAGAAAGCTGGAAAACGGACTGCGTCTATCGCACTGCAGCACAGTGCGATAGAGAAGCCCAGCGCCGACATGCCACCTGTATTGCTAACCCAGGCAGCAGCCGCTAAAGCGCTATTCCTTACATCTCCTTCATGGTCAACTTGATACGTCCCTGACGATCGATTTCCAGCACCTTGACCGTTACCGTGTCTCCCTCCTGAATCACGTCGGACACCTTCTGGATGCGCTGATTGGAGATTTGCGAGATGTGAACCAAACCATCCTTGTTGGGTAAAATATTGACAAAAGCCCCAAAATCAGTGATTCGCACCACCTTGCCGGTGTAAACCTGGCCTTTCTCCACTTCGGAAACAATACGCCGGATGATGGTCTCGGCGGCCTTGGCCCCTTCAGCGTCGATGGAAGCAATGGTGATCATGCCATCATCACCAATGTCGATCTGACAGCCTGTCTCCTCGGTAATAGCCCGGATCACCTTACCACCCGAACCAATGACCTCTCTCACCTTGTCCGGATTGATCTTCAGACTATAGATGCGGGGGGCATACAGCGACATTTCTTCACGCGGAGTCGAAATGACCTTCTTCATCTCGTTCAGGATGTGCAACCGCCCTTCATGGGCCTGTGCCAAGGCAGCCTGCATGATCTCACGAGTAATACCGGTAATCTTGATATCCATCTGCAACGCAGTGATACCGGTTTCATTACCAGCCACCTTGAAATCCATATCGCCCAGATGATCCTCGTCGCCGAGAATATCGGACAGGATGGCAAACCGATCCCCTTCCTTGACGAGACCCATGGCAATACCGGCCACAGGTGCCGCCAAGGGAACACCGGCATCCAGCATGGCCAATACCGCACCACAGACTGTAGCCATCGATGAAGAACCATTCGATTCGGTAATCTCGGAAGTGACCCGAATGGTGTAAGGGAAGCTCTCCTGATCGGGAAGAACGGCCGTCAAAGCCCGTGTTGCCAACTTGCCATGGCCAATCTCACGCCGTCCTGGGGCACCGACACGACCCGTCTCGCCGACAGAAAAAGGCGGGAACGAATAGTTGAGGTAAAACCGCTCACGAAATTCACCGTCCAGCGTTTCGACGATCTGTTCGTCACGCGTGGTACCGAGCGTCACGGCCGCCAAGGCCTGCGTTTCACCACGGGTA
Source organism: Magnetococcales bacterium (assembly GCA_015229115.1). GTDB lineage: Bacteria > Pseudomonadota > Magnetococcia > Magnetococcales > JADGCH01 > JADGCH01. Next base: position 78,864 of record JADGCH010000005.1, on the reverse strand, counting down.
AACAGGGCGGTGCCGTGAACCCTGGGCAGGATCCCTACTTCACAGCTAATGGGCCGAATACCCTTGAGAGAACGACCGTCAATACGACTCCCGGTCGTCAGGATATGGTCGCGCACCACTCTTGATTCAATATCTTTAAAAATTTCCCGCGCAACATCAGACTGATCCGTCGCACCGCTGCCGTCAGACGATGGCCACGCCGTGAAAGCGGCAGCAACGCCTTCACGCAACGAAGCAATCGCATCGTAACGTTTCATCTTTTCCGCAATGGCATAGCAGTCGCGCAACGACGCTTCACTACGTTCCCTGACAGCCTCGGTCAGAGCGGCATCAACGGCAACCTTCGATGACAAGGGCCATCTGGGTTTGCCACACTCAGCTACCAGCTCGTTGATCATGGTCAGAACCGGCTGATAACTCTCGAGGCCAAACATGACGGCATCCAGCATTTCCTGTTCTGTCAGAAAATCGACCTCCGATTCCACCATGGTTACAGCACTGGCGGTACCAGCAACAACCAGATCGAGGCGACTCTGTTCCATCTCATCCCGAGTCGGATTGATGACCATCTGACCATCAATATGACCGACCCGCACTCCGGCAATCGGCTCGCTGAAAGGAATTCCTGAAATGGCTACAGCCGCAGAGGCCCCGATCATGGCCAGAATATCAGGGTTATTGACCTGATCGTAAGAGATCACGGTCGCAATGATCTGGGTTTCCTGCTGGAATGCCTTGGGAAACAGGGGACGCATGGGACGGTCGATCAGACGGGAAACCAGAATCTCCTTTTCTGATGGACGGGTTTCACGTTTGATGAAACCACCCGGAATCCGTCCGGCAGCCCAGGTCTTTTCCTGATAATGAACACTCAGGGCAAAAAAATCCTGTACCGGGCGGGCAACCGCTCTTTTATCGGCCACAACAGTGACCAGAACCACGGTCTCACCGCAGGTTACCAAAACGGCACCATCAGCCTGCCGCGCAATGCGCCCGCTCTCAATCGTTAATGTCTTATTGCCAAACTGAACACTTTTACGGTGAATATCAAACAAATTGAACCCTTTCTGGACACCTTCTAGACCGACTGAAACAGATTCCAGTCAGCAGTTGATTATAAGGATGGACTACTTACGAAGATTCAGACGCTGGATCAAGGTCTGGTAGCGTTCTTTCTCCTGTTTTTGCAGATAGGAAAGCAGCCTGCGCCGCAACCCAACCATCTTCAGCAGGCCTCTCCTGGAATGGTGATCGTTGGTGTTGATGCGCAGGTGACTGGTCAGAGTATTGATCCGTTCCGTCAACAAGGCTACCTGGACTTCCGGCGACCCGGTATCTCCATCCTGCCTGGCAAAATTCTTCATGATCTCCTGCTTCCGTTCATGCTGAATCGACATCAAAAAAACTCCCTTCAAGGTAAAAGCTATGATAACTCGTGGACCCTATCTGACAAATTAAACAATCTTTTCGGCACACACCTGTACGACCCGTTCTGCCCATCTCCTGCCAACAGGGTGGCCACGGCGGCAAAAACCCCATCCGGAGTCATCAGACGAACAGCCATCCCAGCCGTCACACCTTCCGGCAACCCGCTGGCTCTCAAAGATACCTCACGACCATTTTTAATGCTGTGCCAGTCGTCCGGCAACAGCTGTAGGGCTGGCATGCCGGTCAGCACATAATCCACAGGAAGTACCATCTCCTGCAACGACCCTTGCTGCATTTTCTGTTCAATCTGGCTGAGCGTCAATGTCTGACTCAAGGTAAAGCCAAATGTCCCACTGCGCACCAACCGCCGTAGATGACAGGGCGTGCCGATGGCCCTGCCGATGGCACGGGACAAAGCCCGTATATAAGTGCCACTGCTGCAAACCACATCCAGGCAGGCCAGCCCACTGTTGGCATCGTAGTCAAGCAGCGACAGACGATCGATACGCACCTGCCGTACCGGCATCGAAACCACTTCCCCGCGCCGCGCCCGACGGTAAGCCCGCTCCCCATCGATATGAACCGCAGAATAGAGGGGAACCTGCTGTTCGATGGTACCCGTAAACTGGTGCAAAACCTGCTCGATCACGCGCCGTTCAGGCTGTTGCTGGCCCTGGTCCTGGCTCTGGATTGTCACCGTGCCGGTCCAGTCATCGGTATCGGTCTCGGTACCAAACTGGATCCAGCATTGATAATGTTTATCTCCCTCCAGCACAAAGGAAACGGTCTTGGTCGCCTCACCCAGGGCAACTGGCAGCACCCCCTCAGCAAAGGGGTCAAGCGTACCGCCATGCCCCCCCTTGGCAGCACCGGTCAGATATAATAACTTCTGTACCGCCTGACTGGAAGAAAAGCCGCTCTCCTTGTACAAGGCAATCCAGCCATGGACGGCCACGCCCCTACGCCGTCTAGCCACTCAACACGCTCTCAACCTCACCCTTCAGGAGACTCTGCCGGAATATCCAGTGAACGCAGAATCCCTTCGATGTGGTTACCATAAGCAAAAGAGGTATCTTCCTTGAACCGCAACTGGGGAACATAACGCACCGACAACGCCTTGGCCAAAGATCCCTTCATGAACCCGACCGCATGGTTCAAGGCCTCAATAACCGGGGCAGCATCGGCATTCATGACCGATACGAACACAGTCCCGTACTGCAAATCACGACTCAATTCGACATCGGTCACCGAAATGATGCCCTGCAAACGAGGATCCCTGATATCCCCCCGTTCGATAACGCGCGCCAGCTCACGACGAACCTGTTCACGCATGCGATCCACCCGAATGGTCATAGCGTCTGACGTACCTCTTCCTTGGTAAAGGATTCGATGATATCCCCCACCTTGAGATCGTTGAATTTCTCAAAACTCAGTCCACATTCCATACCGGCACGAACTTCCTTGACATCATCCTTGAACCGTTTCAGGGCTGAGATGGGACCCTCATAAATGACCACGTTATCACGCAGCAGCCGCACGGCACCCTTGCGATAGATGGAACCATCTGTAACAAAACAACCCGCAGCATTACCAATCCCGGAAATGCGGAACACCTCACGCACCTCGGCATGGCCGGCAACCGTCTCACGCATCATCGGACGAAGCAGACCTTCCATGGCCTTGATGACGTCGTCAATCAGATCGTAGATGATGTTGTAAAAGCGTATTTCAATATGTTCACGCTTGGCCAAGTCACGTGCCTTGACATCAGCCCGAACATTGAAACCCACCACAATGGCATTGGAGGCAACGGCCAGCATGATATCCGATTCGGTGATGCCACCCACTCCGGTATGGATGACGTGGACCCCTATCTTTTCGTGAGAGATTTTTTGCAACGCTTCGTTGACCGCCTCTACCGACCCCTGGACATCTCCCTTAACCACGATCTTGAGTTCGGTGGTATCGCCCTGCTTGATCTGTTCGAAGATATCTCCTAATTTATTACTCTCTTCCTTGACCTGATCTTTCTCACGCTGCTGATTTTGTCTGAACTCGGCAATCTCACGAGCACGCCGCTCGTCACCAACGACAACCAGTTCATCTCCGGCATGCGGTACACCGGAAAGTCCCACCACCTCAACCGGTGTTGAAGGAACAGCCTGTTGCAGGGCCCCACCCTTGTCGTCAAACAGCCCACGTATCTTGCCCCACTCGGAACCGACAACGAAAACATCCCCCACGCGGAGAGTACCGCTCTGAACCAGACAGGTCGCCACAGCGCCACGACCCTTGTCCAGATTTGATTCGATGATGATGCCACGTGCCCGTCCATCCGGATTGGCACGCAGGGAAAGCACCTCGGACTGCAGCAGGATCATCTCCTGCAACAGATCGATGCCCTCCTTGGTCCTGGCAGAAACCGGGACATAAATGGTATCCCCCCCCCACTGCTCCGGCACCAAACCACGGTTGGACAACTGTTGCATGACATGGTCGGGGTTAGCGTCTGGTTTATCGATCTTGTTCAACGCCACCAGAATGGGCACCTTGGCATCACGGGCGTGGTTGATGGCCTCCAACGTCTGCGGCATCACCCCATCGTCAGCAGCAACGACCAGAACCACCAGATCGGTTACTTTGGCACCGCGTGCCCGCATGGCAGTGAAGGCCTCATGTCCCGGTGTATCGAGGAAGGTAATACGATTACCTCCGGCAAGCAGTACCTGATAGGCCCCGATATGCTGGGTAATACCACCAAACTCACCAGAGGTCACATCGGTCTGACGGATGGCATCCAGCAAGGAGGTCTTGCCATGATCGACATGCCCCATGACGGTAACAATCGGCGGACGAGAAACGGTGGTCTGTTCGTCATCCGGTGCATCGGTCAGTTCTGACTCGATGGCAGCGCTCTCGGAAACCTGCTTGGCCTTGTGTCCCATTTCGGTCACGATCAGTACCGCTGTCTCCTGATCAAGTACCTGATTGATGGTGGCCATGACTCCCTGGGTCATCAACAGACGGATGACCTCGGAGACCTTGACAGCCATACGATTGGCCAGATCGCTCACCGTGATGGTATCGGGAACAATGACCTCACGTACCACCATGGCCGGCGGTTCGGCTCTCCTGTCGCGACTGCGCCTGATCCGAACCGGTTTCCTGACGACGACACCATCCTCTTCACCCGCATCATCGTCGCCAGCCTGAATGTGGCGACCAATCTTCGAGCGGATAACGCCTATGCCCATGCGATGGACCACTTCGTCAATAGCCATAGCACCGCGACGCTCATCATCCAGCCGCTTTTGGGCCCGCAACTCCTCAACCTGGGAAAGCCGCTTGCTGACCAAGTCGTCCGTCTTCTTGCGAGCCGCTTCTTCTCGCTGCTGTTTCGATAATTTGCGCTTATCATCAGGCTTTTCTGGCAACGCGCCAGCAGCAGCTACAAACGGCTTTGCGGCTGGTGTGAAAGAACTGGCTGGCGACCCATGCGCAGCAGGAGAGCTTTTCTGGTAACCTGCCGCCCCTTGAGCAGAGAATCTCGGCTGGGAACCGGGCTGGGAACCGGGCTGGGAACTGGACTGAGAACCCTGTGGTGAGCTGACCGGTTCTCTCTCCTTGCGAAACACCGAACCGGCCTTTTTCGGAGGTTGGTAAGCCTTTCTGGACGCATCAGTTGTAACCTCCTGCCGCGATGGCGGCGCCACAGCAACGGGTTGCTCCACACTATCGGCGGGTCCGCCCCCAGATAATGATGGGCCACCCGCCGGCCCATCATCTGCCTTGGGATCAACCGGTTTGTCAGAAGAAGCGGCAGCAGAAACAGGCCCCTCCTGCTGTGACGAAACATCTTCAGGGTCAGCCGGCTCCTGCTCCACAACGGGCTGTCCCACCGCAACCGTCGACGAGGTTTCCGTTTCTGGAGCAGATGGTTGGCTCACCACCTCATCGGACCGCTGCTCGACTGCGACAGGCGTCGGCTCGTCGACCGGTGGCGCGACCACCGATTCAGGAGATTCGATACCCGGCTCGGCCTTGACAAAAGTCCTCTTGCGCCGCACCTCAACCACAACACTCTTGCTGCGACCGTGAGAAAAGTTCTGCTTGATGGAACCGCCTTCCACTGTTTTCTTGAGCACGATTCGACGCGGAATCTTTAATTTCAGTTTTTCGTCGCTCTCGTCTACTAGCTTACTGTCGTCACTCAAAAGAACTTCTCCGCATCCAAACTGGTTAAATAAAAACAACACCCCATCTTACACCACCTCCTCTCCATCTACAGGAGAGCAAGACGGATGGTGGGCAACAACCGCCGCAGAACCGTTAAAGGCAAGCCATCGTACAGCATCGGTGGTAATACGCTCCACGAAGGATTGTCCGGTAATGGCCACCGTCGCCACCAGATTTTCCCCCAGAGCACCCCCCAGACGATCACGGTCAAGCAGTGCCATCCATCCGGCATGAGGGAAACGCCGCAACAAGCGCATCACCTTTTCCCGGGTATGCTCCGACACATCCCCAGCCAACAACACCAGCAACGGCCGATCATCCTGCTGCGACCGCGTTGCCAGATAGTCAACGCCAACCCAAGCCTGTTTGGCACGGCGAGCCAATCCGATCCCATCCAGCAGGCGACGCGACAACCCCCGATCCAGTCGCTGCAACAGCTCCTGCTCCTCCGGAAAAGAGACCGGCTTCTGCCCCCATCCTCGCAGCAGCGTACGCCGTTTCAGCAGTGCGGTCACATGTTCCGGTTTGGGCTGCACATAAATAGCCCGGCCAGGGAACCGTCCCGTCAAATCCTCCATCAACCGTCCGGCAGGATCGACCACAAAACGCAGCAGCTGGGAGCGATGCGCCGTTGTCCGGGTGACAACGCAGCTTCTTACCGGTGAAGCCAATCCCATGGTATCATCCTTTTATGGGCCATCCAGCCAACCAGCCAACTGGCGTGCCTCAAGGATGATGGCATTCAGCTCTTCCTCAGAAACAGTGCCGTTGAACAACTCCGCCAGTTCGTCGGTAGCCAGGGCAGCCAATTCATCCATATGTCGAATCCCTTTTTCAGCCAACGGGATAATGAGACGCTCCGACAGAGAGCTCATCTGGGACAAACGGGGATCAACGTGCAGCTCCACCTTGCGTTCTTCGCTACGCAACGCCTGCTGCAGCAGATGGTTGCGAGCCCTCGTGCGCAGTTCCTGCGCCAGATCCTCATCAAAACCATCGATATTGGCCAGCTCCTCCAAAGGCACATAGGCCACTTCTTCGCAACTGGTAAATCCTTCCTGAATCAGGGCGCCCGCCACATCTTCTTCGACCCTCAGGATGTCGATAAACTGGCCCACCAGAGCACCAAACTGCTCGGTACGACTGTTGACATCCTCCTGCTCGGTGATGATGTCGATTTTCCACCCAGTCAGCTCCGAGGCCAGCTTGACATTCTGTCCTTTTCTACCAATGGCCAGAGAGAGCTGATCCTCGTTGACCACCACCTTGATGTTGCGATCTTCCTCATCGACCACCACCTTGGACACCTCAGCTGGAGCCAAGGCATTGCACACAAAGACTGCCGGATCAGGAGACCACTCAATGATATCGATCCGTTCTCCCTGCAGCTCGTTGACAACGGCCTGAACCCGACCGCCACGGATACCGACACAAGCACCCACCGGATCGATATGGGAATCGTTGGAACGCACCGCCATTTTGCTGCGTAGGCCAGGATCTCGGGCAACGGCCTTGATCTCGATGATGTTATCATAGATCTCAGGCACTTCCATCTTGAACAATTCCGCCACCATCTGGGGATGGGTACGGGACAGCATGATCTGTGGCCCATGACCGGCGTCCCGCACATCCTTGATGTAGGCCCGAATGCGATCTCCCAGACGGTAATGCTCCCGAGCCAACTGCTCCTCGTGGGGCAGATAGGCCGTTGTCCTGCCTAGATCGATCTGGACGCTGTTACGTTCAACCCGCTTGACCAGACCATTAACCAGCTGGCCCTTGCGATCAACGTACTCCTGATAAATACGCTCCCGCTCTGCCTCTCGCACCTTCTGGAAAATCACCTGCTTCGCCATCTGGGCTGCCACACGGCCATATTCCATCGGCGGCAGCGCATGAGCGATGGTTTCACCGACCTTGATGTCCGGATTAATCAGCAGGGCCTCATCCAGCACAATTTGCGTATCATCACTCTCCCACTGCTCGTCCAGTACCACTTCACGAACCTGATTCAGCAGGAATACGCTGCTTTTCTTGTCGAATTGTACCTGAATTGTCTTGTGGACACCATATTTCTTACGTGCAGCGGTCTGAATAGCCGATTCCATCGCCTCAATGACGATCTTGCGATCAATGCCTTTCTCCCTCGCCACCTGGTCGACAACCTGCATAATTTCTGTCATGAGCAACTACCACCATCACCTTGTCGCGTGAATTTATAAATGAATCTGATAAACCTGCTTAAATCGGCGGCCCAGTCAAACTGGCGGATAGACTGGATCAAGACTGGCCTTGCCAATCTGCAGCACCGGAATTCGCACCATATGTTCCACCGGTACCGACTGATGCGGCAGCTGCGAAGCAACCCGCATCAAAACATCCTCCCCTTCAACCCCGCAGAGCACTCCCTTGAATCGCTTGCGCGCCACACCATCAGGATCGGACCAAGCGGCAACCATCTTGACAACGGCCCTCTGACCAGCAAAACGGACAAAATCCTCTTTTTTCCTCAAAGGCCTCTGCGCCCCTGGAGTCGATACCTCAAGACGATAGGCATGGGGGATCAGATCCTCGTGCACATCCAGCAATGCCGACACATGCCTGTTGACCACCATGCACTCCTCCAGCCCGGTCGCGCCAGACAACTTTTCGATGTAGATGCGCAGGATCCAGCCATGTCCTTCGTTGACAAACTGCACATCCACCAGCGAACAACCTGTCGCTATGACCAGAGGTTCGACCAAGTCCATGACTGGTGCCATAAAATCAAACAAAATCACCCCTGCTAACGCAAAATCAAATCAAATCGAACAAAAAAAGCCGGCCAAGCCGACTTCCCCGATTGACCGCCCTAAAACAGAGGCCAGCCGTGGTTTATACTATAAGCCATTACCAGAAAAACGCAAGAAGTGGATCATTTCGGTATGACAAATAAAATCTCATCCGGATAGGCAAACCCCAAATCGCGCCGCGCTACCTCCTCCAGAACCGGCTGATCCTTCTCCACCAGCAGGATATCCGACTTCAACTGCCGCACGCGCTGCTCTACCTGACGTAACTCCAGATGAACATGGCGGCGCTGCTCCTCAATCCGCCGCCAGCGAATCAGGCCCTGATCCCCAAACCACAAGGCATGCTGGGTCCAGGCGTTGGCAACCATAAGGACCAGACCAACCCATATCCAGCGGGAGGAAGCCCGTGATTCTGCCATCACTCATCTCCTATTGCACCTTAGCAGTACCCACGATACCATGGTGACCGGATCAACCATCCATACAGGGAGGGCCCTATGCCAGACTCGTCCGGTCGCCATTTTATCCGCTTTGCCCTGCAACACCGTGTGTTGCGCTTTGGCCAGTTCACCACCAAGTACGGACGGCAAAGCCCCTATTTTTTCAACGCTGGTCTGTTCAACAGCGGAGAGCCCCTGACCCAGCTGGGTCGCTTTTACGCCGATACCCTGGTCGGCAGCGATCTCAACTTCGACATGCTGTTTGGCCCTGCCTACAAGGGTATTCCCCTGGTCACAACAACCGCCATCGCTCTCGCCACACAGCACCAGCGTGATATCCCGTTGGCCTTCAACCGCAAAGAGAGCAAGGACCACGGTGAGGGTGGCCATGTCATCGGTGCTCCACTGCGCGGAAAAGTTCTCATCATCGACGATGTCATCAGCGCTGGCACCTCGGTGAGAGAGTCGGTCGACATCATTCTGGCGGCAGGGGCAACGCCATCGGGTGTGATGATAGCCCTCGATCGCCAGGAGCGCGGCACAGGAACGCTCGGCGCCACCGATGAAGTCAGACAGTCCTTCAACCTGCCCGTGGTCGCCATTGCCACACTAGACGACCTGATGGCCGTCCTGGCGGAGCAACCCGACCCATCGGGTCACTATCAGGCTATCCAGGACTATCGCAGCCACTACGGGGCATGAGCCCTGTCTGTCAACCATCTGAATGCTTTTTCGTCCTATCGCTCTTCTTGGCCCGTTTTTTCTCGTGACCACGATGCGTTCTGGAGGACTTGTCGCCAGAACGCTTCTGTTTTTTAACATTCTTGGCAGCGCTCTTGGTCTCTTTGCCAGGGACATCAGCCTTGACCTTTTCCCCATTGGCATGGCTCACCGCAGCCCCTGCTACCCCACCGGCAACCGCTCCGGCAGCAGTAGCGGCTGGAACAGCAACCGATTTTGCATCAACCTTCGCATCACTTTTTGCTGGCTCACTGCCACTGCACTGTTTCAGAGCCTTGACCGCATTACCGCTCCCCTTCAACGGAACGGTAAAATTGAACGTTTCCTTGCCATTCGAAAAGGAAATACCCATGGTTCCCCGGCGCCGCACCTGGTTGAGCAACTCTTCCGAACTCTTCAGATATTGCCAATGCCAATTGTCGTTCTGTGCCTCACTACCGGGCTGGAAAAGGACCGTTAAAGGTGTTTCCTGATCAAAACGAACCGTGATTTTGTCCTTGATTTTACCGATACCAGTACGGGTGGTGAACAGCTCATCGTAATACTTTCTGCCATCCAGCAAGCCGAGGATACCCATGGGTTGATTCCCCTTCATCAGGGAAATTTCCAGCTTGCAAACCCCCTCCTTAACCCACTTTCGCACGGTAAAAGGCCCTTCCTTATGGAGTTCTCTGGTTTCCAGATCCTGCGCACCGGCAATTCCTGAAGTCAGCAAAATCCCTAATATCACGGCCATGGATAAACGCATGCACCTTCTCCCCACACCATTTATTTGAGATGGCAGAACGGCCCCTGCCAAATTTGCATAATCCGGTAAAATGTTATAGAATGCAGCCACACTGCCACACGGTCACTGCGATTGTAGCACAATTCAGACACAGTAATCCATGCCATCCAATCAAGAGTAACACAATGGTTATTGATCAGCCCCGTTCCCAGTTATTATCAAAGCTGTTGCAGCAGCGCATTTTGATCCTCGATGGCGCCATGGGCACCATGATCCAGCAACTCCAGCTTGATGAACAGGGCTTTCGCGGTCAACGGTTGCGTGACCACGCCTGCGATCTGAGTGGTAACAACGACATCCTCTGCCTGACCCAGCCAGATATCCTACGCAACATTCACCATGCCTACCTGAAGGCCGGAGCAGACATCATTGAAACCAACAGCTTCAATGCCAATGCCATCTCCATGGCTGACTACCAACTGGAACATCTGGTCTACGAGCTCAATTATAGCGCAGCCTCTCTAGCCAGGGAAAGTACCGATCGCTTCAGCAGCCCCGAAAAGCCCCGTTTCGTTGCTGGCGTTATCGGACCGACCAACCGCACCGCCTCCATTTCACCGGACGTCAGCAACCCGGGTTACCGCAACATTGATTACGCCACCCTGAAACGGCACTACGCCGAATCGGTGCGCGGATTGCTGGACGGCGGAGCTGACTTATTGCTGATCGAAACCGTTTTTGACACCCTCAACTGCAAGGCTGCCATTGACGCTGTCCTTGAGGCCAATGCGTTACGCCAGCAACCGGTCCCCATCATGATCTCGGCCACGATCACCGACCGTAGCGGGCGCACCCTGTCTGGCCAGACCGTGACGGCCTTCTGGCACTCCATCGCCCATGCCAACCCGATCTCGGTCGGGCTTAACTGCGCCCTTGGAGCGCGTGAGATCCGTCCTTATCTGGCCGAACTGTCCCAGTGTGCCAACTGCTTCATTTCCGTCCATCCCAACGCCGGTCTGCCCAATGCCCTGGGAGGATACGACGAGACAGCTAGCGAGATGGCCCAGACGATCGCCGAATTCGCCCGTGCTGGCCTGGTCAACATCGTTGGCGGTTGCTGTGGCACCACACCAGCCCACATTGAGGCCATGGCAGCCAGTACCTCCGGGTTACCACCACGACCGATACCGCAACAACCTCCGGTCTGCTCCATCGCTGGACTGGAACCGCTGACCATTGATCACAACAGGCTGTTTGTCAACATCGGTGAACGTACCAACGTCTCCGGATCACGCCTATTTGCCCGCTGCATCCGCGAAAAGCTCTACGACGATGCACTGCGCATCGCCCGCCAGCAGGTAGAAAATGGCGCCCAGATCATCGACATCAACATGGACGACAGCCTCATTGAGGCCCAGCAGGAGATGGTCTCCTTTCTCAACCTGATCGCCTCTGAGCCAGACATCAGCCGGGTTCCAGTCATGATCGACTCCTCAAACTGGTCGGTTATTGAAGCCGGGCTGCAATCGGTCCAGGGCAAGTGCATCATCAATTCTATCAGTCTCAAGGAAGGGGAAGAGCGTTTTCTGCATCAGGCCACCCTGGCACGCCGCTACGGGGCCGCCGTGGTGGTGATGGCCTTCGACGAACAGGGACAGGCGGATACCCTGGAACGGCGCTGTGCCATCTGTGCCCGAGCCTACCAGCTGTTGACCGAACGGATTGGCTTCCCACCCCAGGATATTATCTTCGATCCCAACGTTTTTGCCGTGGCAACCGGCATTGAGGCACACGACCGCTATGCCATCGATTTCATCGATACGGTACGCTGGATCAAAGCCAATCTGCCACACGCCCTGATCAGTGGTGGCATCAGCAATATCTCGTTTTCATTCCGTGGCAACGACCGCATTCGCGAGGCCATGCACGCCGCCTTCCTCTACCACGCTATCGCTGCCGGACTGGATATGGGCATCGTCAATGCCGGGCAGTTAGCTGTCTATGAAGGGATCGAACCGGATCTCCTGACCCGCATCGAAGATGTGCTGTTCATGAGACGGCCCGACGCCACCGACCGGCTCATCGAGCTGGCGACACAGATCAAGCAGACCGAGGCCAGCAGCAACGACACGGTGCAACAGGCCTGGCGTCAGGCCCCGGTGGCAGAACGATTGGCATCGGCGCTGGTCCGCGGTATCAGCGATTTCATCGAAATCGATGTCGAGGAGGCACGACGGCAAAGCAGCCACCCCATCGATGTGATCGAGGGCCCCCTGATGGATGGCATCAACCAGGTCGGAGAGCTGTTCGGCGCTGGCAAGATGTTTCTACCCCAGGTGGTCAAAAGCGCCCGGGTGATGAAAAAGGCGGTGGCCTATCTCACCCCGTTTATCGAACAGGAACAGCGCTCCGATCCACAAAGCAAGGCTCATATCCTGCTGGCGACGGTCAAAGGCGATGTCCACGATATCGGCAAGAACATCGTCAAAGTGGTGTTACAGTGCAACAATTATCAGGTTAGCGATCTCGGCGTCATGGTCCCCGCTGAAGAGATCCTGCGTCAGGCCGAGGCACTCCAGGTCGACATGATCGGCCTATCCGGACTGATCACTCCCTCCCTGGAGCAGATGGCCGAAATCGCCCGCGCCATGGAGCAGCGTCAGTGGTCCATGCCGCTGCTGATTGGCGGGGCCACCACCTCAGCCCTGCACACGGCCATCAAGATTGCCCCGCACTATCGTGGTGCCGTGGTCCACGTCAAAGACGCCTCGCGTTGCGTCGGTGTGGTAGCAGCGTTGCTAAGCCCAGACAAGCGTGCCGCCTTTTTGGATGAAATGCGCAGCTCCTATCAGCGCCTTTCTGACAACTATCATCGCCGCCAATCAGCGGAAACGCTCCTTCCACTGTCCCAGGCTCGGCTGCGTCATGCCGCACCCAGCTGGTCCGATGACGCATCACCACCACCCGCGCCCCATTTCCCGGGCCTCCATGTGCTGAAGGATTACCCCCTCAGCGATCTGATTCCGTTGATCGACTGGACACCGTTCTTCCATACCTGGAGCCTGCCAGGACGTTTTCCGGCCCTGCTGGAAGATGCTGACCATGGCACCGAGGCGCGCAAGCTGTTCGAGGATGCCCAACAGCAGTTGCAACAACTGGTTGCAACACGGCGTCTGCATGCTCATGCCGTTTTCCGTATTGTGCCGGCCCGCAGCGAAGGCGATGACATTGCCCTGTTCGAGGATCAGCACCACCAACAACGGCTGGGAACCGTTCATACCCTGCGACAGCAACAGGCAGCCACCGATCAGCCCTGCCGTGCCCTGGCCGACTGGATTGCCCCGGCAGCTACCAGCCTTGCCGATCATCTCGGTCTGTTTGTCGTCACAGCCGGCGACGGACTGGAATCGCTGCTGGCCGAATGCGAGCAGCAACATGACGACTATCGGGCCATTCTGCTCAAAGCTCTGGCCGACCGGCTGGCAGAGGCCTTTGCCGAACATCTGCATCAGCGGGTGCGGCAACAGTTCTGGGGCTATGCCCCGGATGAGCAGCTCAGCCACGAAGAGCTGGTGCGCGAGCGTTATCAGGGCATTCGTCCAGCTCCAGGCTATCCGGCCTGTCCCGATCACACCGAAAAGGATCTGATCTTCCAGCTGCTGTCAGCCACCGATCATACCGGTGTCACCCTGACCGAAAGCCGCGCCATGTACCCGGCTGCATCGGTGTGCGGTTACTATCTGGCCCATCCGGAGGCGCGTTATTTCCGCGTCGGCCCGATCGGAAAGGATCAGATTGAGGACTATGCCCAACGCAAGGGCAGCACAGTCGTAGAAGTGGAACGGTGGCTGGTGAATTAAGCATGCCCAACACCACTGTGCTCGATAGCCAGTCCATCTCCCAGCCGCATGACCGGCTGATCAAAAAGCTGTTGGATCCAGCCACCACCGATCATCTTTTTCGCGAACGTCTGCCATCGGAACTGGTAGCCCTGATGACCCCCGACCTACCCAAACCGGTCGAAAGCAGCGTCGTCAACCAGAAATTGTGCCCAGCGCTGCTGGATCGGCTGTTCCTCATCAAGCTGGTCGATGACAAGCCGCTGTACGTCCACATCGTCATTGAGCATAAAAGCTTCCCCGACCGGTTTCATCCGTGGCAGATTACCAGCAATGTCATCGAAACCATCAAGCAGGAGCTGGCCAGCACCCCTGATCCGGTTGCCCTACCCTTGGTGATCGGCCTAGTCATTCGTCACGAACCGATCCAGAACGATGCACCCATCACCACAACCGATGAGCTGCTGTCGCTGGTCGATGCACCCCAAGTGCTGCGACCCTGGCTGCTCAATCTGCGCTTTGTTGTGGTGCACTTGCAGCAGATCGATGATGATCGCCTCTCCAGTCATGCCCGTCTGCGCGCTGGTTTCATGCTGCTCAAGTATGGCACCCGTGACCCTGAAACCCAGATGAAGGCCATGGGGCAAATCATCGCCGCCTTGCGGCAATGCCCGGAATTGTTGCTTCCCGCCATGATCTACATGGCCACTGTGTTCAAGTTCATGCGTCGTGAACAGGTCGAAGAGATTGTCTTGCAAGTCAACCCTGAACAGGAGGTCGAGATGCTATCCCAATTCGCCCACGCATCCTCGATGCCCGCTCGCTGGACGAGATCTTCAGCCACTGACGGCCTTTTTATGTGACCTCACCCCCAACCCCTCTCCATGAATGGAGAGGGGAGCCAAAACAACACCATATTTCAAGGCACCGGGTAGTAGCGGTAATTTACAGCTCAGCTTCGATCTGCCCACGGCTGCCATGAGCTACAACGACACGGCCAAACGCTGGCAGGTCGACAGCAGCCAGATCAAGGACGTTGACTGGACCATTCCCGGCCGCTACCAGTTGCAATACTCCATCCGCGATAGCGAGAGTGACCAGCTGGCCACCCCGGTGATGGGTAACCTCTACCGTAGCAAGGAGGGCAACCGGGCCCCCTCAGCGGTGACGCTACAGGAGCCGTCTGCCACCGCCGTGCACCGCATCGGTCTGTTCAACTGGAGCGATGCCACGGACCCGGATGGCGATGCCATCCGCTACAACCTGGTGATCACCCAAAACGGCAGCAGCAACGCCGTCTACCGCCAGGACAATCTGGAGCTGTCGCGCACGGTGATCGATTTCAAGGAACTGCCGATCACCGTTGCCGCAGGTGATTACGGCTGGCAGGTCGAGGCAGTCGACGGCTATGGTGCGGTCGCCACCAACACCACAGGCCAGTTCACCCTCAGCTTCCCCAACGACATTCCCGCCGTGCTGGCTGGCTATCTCTATAACAACAGCGATAGCGCGGCCATAGCCGGTGCTGCCGTCACCCTGGATGGCCAACCGGTGCCGGTGGAAAGCGATGGCAGCCTAGTCACCCTCATGACGTCCAAGGGTGGCACGCTCAAAATCAGCAAGGATGGCTACCGCACCAAGGAGATCAACCTGGGCGCAGCAGAAGCCGGTTCGATCAACCAGCTGGCCATCGGGCTGGATAAAATCGCACCCACCGGTGTGCGTTACAAGCTCAATGGTGGCAGCGAGACCACAGCGGCCTCGGCGGTGGGAACTAACAAGAGCGATACCATCACCCTGCTAAGCACTGGAGCGGCTCTGGCGCTGTCATCGATTGAGAAAGTGCTGGGCAGCACAGCTGTTGATCAGATCGCCCTTGATGGCAGCGGCCTCGGTCAGCTGTTCCGGGGTCGAAAGCGTGACGAGTTCGGGTCAGAGCGATACCATCACCCTGCTGACCGGCGGCCTGCTGGCCGTGAGTGGCGTCGAGAGCGTGGTCGGCAGTACCAAGGTGGATACTGTCGCCCTGATGACCGGAGGGCAAGTGGTGCTCAAGGCAGTGGAGAGCGTGGTCGGCAGCAGCGGCAGTGATAGCGTCGTCCTGATGGCAGCGGGCAATATGCTGTCGGTCAACGTTGAAACGGTGACCGGCTCCAGCGGAGCGGATACGATTACCCTCACCGGCACCCTCACCGGCACAACAGCGGCGGTCATCCGTGGCGGTGGTGGAACCGATAAACTGACCGGCGGCAGTGGCCCGAACCGGTTTCGCTATACGGCAGCGGCCGAATCATCACCCACAGCCAAAGATACCCTGACCAACTTCACCATCGGTCGTGATGTCATCGAGATTCTCGCCAGCTTGCGCAGTGGCAGCGGTGATGGTACGTTCATTGGATCGGCTGCTTTCAGCGGCAAGGGAGCCTGTCAGATCCGCTTCAACGACAGCAGCAAACTGCTGGAGATCGACCTGGATGGCAAGAGCACCAAAAAGGCCGAGATGGCGATGACGCTTACCGGCGTCAAGCTGGCCGATCTGCAGGCCAACAACGGCTGGCTGAGCTGGAGTTGATTGCACCGGATCGTATCGGCGTGGTATGATCCCGGATGAGGTCCATGACTACCATAAAAACAAGCTATCGTAACGTCACCGCCTACGTCACCAAAGATGGTTCAGAGATCCGTGAATTGCTGCACCCTGGTGTTCAGAAAGCCGGTCGTCAAAGCTTGGCTGAGGCGATCATCCAGCCAGGATCCAGGACACGGTTGCACTATCACCAAACAACAGAAGAACTCTACCACGTGACCCAAGGATTCGGTAGCATGATACTCGGTCAGCAGACAATAGCCATTGAACCTGGGGACACCGTTTTAATTCCACCCAAGATGCCCCATTGTGTCGAAGCGTACGGGACCGTGCCTCTCCATATCCTCTGCTGCTGTCATCCTGCTTATAGCCATGAAGATACTGAACTTATGGAATGAAAGGATAAAGCGTCATGTCCTTTTTTCAACGCCTGAAAGAGGGTCTATCGAAGACACGACAGGTGCTGTCCGACAAACTGGATGCCATCCTGCCCTTTGGAGCACGCCTGGATGATGCTACCATTGAGGAACTGGAATCGCTGCTGATTACCTCTGATTTTGGTGTCGAAGTGGCGGCTTCGATCATCAAGGAAGCCCGTCAACGCGAAAAGAACGATGCGGACCGCTTCCGCCAAGCGTTATGTAGCGTTATTGAGGAACGGCTGCTGACCCATCAACCGCCCTGGTCCTGCCATGACCGCCCGCACGTCATTCTGGTGGTAGGGGTCAACGGTGTCGGCAAAACCACCACCATTGGCAAACTGGCCTGGCAATTCAGGGAGGAGGGTCGTCAGGTGCTGTTGGCTGCCGGTGATACCTTTCGCGCCGCTGCCGTCGACCAACTCA
This sequence comes from Magnetococcales bacterium, assembly GCA_015229115.1. Classification (GTDB taxonomy): domain Bacteria; phylum Pseudomonadota; class Magnetococcia; order Magnetococcales; family JADGCH01; genus JADGCH01. The sequence goes on along the minus strand of JADGCH010000005.1, from coordinate 61,229 downwards.
AGGTATGGGGACAGCGGGCCGGATGCCCGGTCATTGCCCAGGGGCAGAACGCCGATAGTGCCTCGGTGGTGTTTGATGCCCATGCTGCAGCGGTGGCCCGTGGTTGTGATCTGCTGATTGTCGATACCGCCGGTCGGCTGCATACCCGCCATAACCTGATGGATGAGCTGAAAAAAATCCAGCGCACCCTAACGCGCAACCAGCCCTCTGCTCCGCACGATGTCTGGCTGGTACTGGATGCTACGACCGGCCAAAATGCCATCAACCAGGTCAAGGAGTTTCATCGCATGATCGGCTTGACAGGGTTGATCATCACCAAACTGGATGGTACCGCTCGGGGAGGCGTCGTGGTCGGCATCCACGAACAGTTCCAGTTGCCGATCCGCTATATCGGTGTCGGTGAAGGCATCGACGACCTGAAACCTTTTCAGCCCAGGGAATTTGTCGCAGCCCTGTTTGGGGGCGATCGTTGAGATTCCTGACCCTTGCAACCTCTCTAACTGTTGCCGCCATGGCCATGGTCGTGTCTGGTTATGCGGACACCGATGCCGAGGTGGTGACAGCCTATCGCAACCTGTTTCAACTGCTGGACAGTGATCAACCGGTTGATAACACCCCTGTTGTTGACCGCAGCCGCTGGCCACGTGATGCGGTGCTGAGCTCCTACCTGGAACTGGAACTGCTGGACCATGGCAACCGCACACCCAAGCTGGCTGAGCTGTACACTTTCCTGAAGCGATGGCCTGATCATGCCCATGCCGCCAAGGTACGCACCCTGATGGATCAGCACGTCCTATCGCAAGGCAGTGACGATGAAATACTGAGCTGGATCAGGCAACGTCCCAATCGCACCGTTGACATGCAGGTCCGCTATCTGGAACTGCTGCTGTTGCGTGCCCTGCATCAGGAGGCTGAGCCACTCTGGCGCAGCTATTACAGTCATGGCCACCCTCTGTCCGCCAAACTGGAGAAGCTGGCCCAGCCGCTGATAAGCCGGCTAACGCCGGAGGACCATAAGAATCGTGCCCTTGCGCTGCTCAAACGCAACCAGATTGATGCCTTTCATGCTGTCGTCCAGCAGCAGTTGCCGGTCGAACAGCGTCCCTATTGGCAAGCCATGGAGGCGGCCTATCTGGTCACTCCCCGTTTTGAAGAGCTCTACCGTACCCTGCCAGCACCACAGGCCAACTCGTCCGATCTGTGGCAACTACGCCTGGATGGACTGTTGCGTCAGCAACCACGCTCCATGGCTATTCAGCTGCTGCAATCTCCCGAAGCCCGTTACATCCCGGAAGAAGCGCGCCATAAGGCCCGCCTGCAATTGACACGTGAGCTGCTGTTCCTGGATAAAAAGGAGCAGAATCACGCGCAGGCACGCCAGCTGATTGAGCTTAATGTACAGGAACGAGGCAGTAAATGGTCTGATTCCCTCTGGTTCGCCGGCCTGATTGCCTATTTACAACAAGATACAACAGCAGCCTTGGCCCATTTTCGCGTCCTGGCCAGCGGTGAAGGTCACAACCGTCATCATCGCGCCCAGGGAGCTGTCTGGGCCAGCCGTTTGATAGCCAAGGAGGACCCACAACGTCAGCTCTGGTTGACACAGGCCGCCCGTCATCCTGAAACGCTGTATGGATTGCTGGCGTTGGAACAGCAGCAGGAAACCCTTGTCT
>JADGCH010000005.1:0-59547 GCA_015229115.1 Magnetococcales bacterium | reverse complement strand
TCCTGAAACGCTGTATGGATTGCTGGCGTTGGAACAGCAGCAGGAAACCCTTGTCTGGCCCGCCATCCAGAAAAACGTCCCCTGCCCTGACCTGATGCGCCAACCCGATCGTATTCACAAAGATCTGCGCCGCATGCACCTATTACGCGATGTCGGTCGCGGGTACCATAACGGTGCCGAAATCGACAAACTTGGTCGCGACTACGGTCTAGCCAAACCGGAACTGGTCTGCCTGGCGCTGGAGTTTCAGTCCCCCAACCAGGCCACACGCATCGCCGAAGCCTTGCTGACAGAAGGCAGTGAGCCGCTTTGGCGTGGACTCTATCCGGTACCGGACTGGACCCCCAGCCAGGGATGGCTGCTTGACCAGGCACTGATCTGGGCGGTAGCCCGGCAGGAAAGCCGTTTTTCCCAACGCGTTGTCTCGTCGGCCGGGGCCATGGGATTGTTGCAGCTGATGCCTGCCACAGCACGTGACGAAGCGCAGAAACTGGGACTTGCCGTTGCCAACCCAGTCAATCTGAAGCAGATTCCCTACAACCTCGCACTTGGGCAATCCTACCTCCACCGTATGCTGCAACAATTCGATGGCGATCTGATACTGGCGGTGGCGGCCTATAATGCTGGACCTGGACGATCACGCCAATGGCAACCGGAGCGGCGCAACACCGATCCCTTGCTGTTTATTGAAACCATTCCCATCAGTGAGACCCGTGGTTACGTCCAGAAAGTGATCCACAACTACGTCATCTATCAGCTGTTGCTGCACGGCAACGGCTCGCTGGAACAGGTTCTCCGCGTCAATGGACCGGGTCTGTCACGATTGACCGTCATCCCGCGCTGAGAAGATACGGCCATTGGCTGGCCACTAACTGGGTAATAGGCTGCAGGGCACGGGGATCAACAAAGATCCGTACGAACTGACGATGTTGTTGTCCCAGGAAGTGAATGCGCTGCGACACCTGTTCGGCGGCCCGAACAGCGCCTGATTGGTCCATGACATAGATCGGGTCGGCTGCGTGGACGGTATAATGCTGGTGGGAATAGGGGGTACGGTTGAGACGATCGACATAAACCAGCAGTCGCAACGGTACCTGGTAGTGATGGCCCTCCAAATCCGTTACATCGATGAGATCCTCAGCGCGTTGCTGCAGCCAGTTGGCCACCAGGTCAGCCGTTTCCGGCGACTCCAGCCATTCCGAATCGTGGCCACTGGCCGATGCCTGATGCCAGCGCAAGCGACGATAGATCTGTTGGCGATTGCACAGCATGCGGCATTTACAACGCAATTCATACAGGGCAGGATGGTCCTGCGACAGGCTGGTGGCCCAGTGACGCATGGCGTAACCCAGCACCACATCATCCAGCGCCAAGTAATGGCCGATCGGATGGGCAGCCGTCTGGTCGTACCAACTCGACAGAAATCGGGCCAGTTCCGGTACGGTCCCCGGCGGCATCGCACCGGTTTGCTGCCAATACCATTGCACCGTCTGCAGCAGATGAACGATCAGCGCCTCAAAGGCCCGCACGGTTTTGTGGTCATAAACCTGGCGATACATATCATCACGGGCAACGATATAGCTCTCCAGGGCCGTCAGCCCCTTGGTGACATCGACGCAAAGATGCGGCTGATCGTTCACCAAGCCAATACGCAGGCTGTGCAGCAGCCACTCCAGGTCATAACGACCATACACCACGCCGGTGCAGTGGGCGTCCCGCAGCAAATAGTCCATGCGATCCGCATCCAGTTGGCTGGCGATCAGTTGACGGCCGAAAGGTTTAGACTGAACCGATTGGTGACCCAGGATAGCCTGCAGGTCGGCCATGAAAGCAGCTTCCGACAGCCCGAGTCTCTGGCAGTGGCTATCGATGGTATGATGCAGGGTGGTATCACCGGCCAGAATGCGCATGCCCCACGCTTCATGCTCAGGCATGTTGGCAGACACTTCCTCAAACAGATGCGAGTAGGGACCATGGCCAATATCGTGCACCAGTGCCGCCACCTTGACGGTGAGAATCTGCTGCCGTGACAACCAGCCGGGATAAAGCTGCAGCAAAGCGCGTACCATGCGCTTGGTCAAGTGCATGACACCGAGGGCATGGGCGAAGCGCGAATGTTCCGCAGACGGGTAAACCAGTGCCGCTGGTCCCAGTTGGACAATGTGCCGCAAGCGCTGCACCTCTGCCGTATCGATCAGGGCCAGTAACATCGAGTCACCCCAATCGATCGGATCGTGGCCCGAACGGGAGTCATCCCGTTCCAGGGCAATCATATCATGGACAGGATCGCGAAAAACCTTCGCGGTCATACGGCAGCCAAGGCCTGACGCAACCGGATATCGACCTGATGGGCCACTTCCAGCACGGCGGGATGCTGTATCATCTGCCCCATGGTAGCGGTGTTGATGGCCACAACTTCAACTTCTCCGCCAATCGTCTCCCGAATAACGACGTTACAGGGTAGTAGCACGGCAATATCCGGTACCGCCGATAGCGCCTGGTAAGCAAAGGGCGGATTACAGGCTCCCAGAATCAGGGTGCGCTGGTAATCAACATCGAGCCGTTTTTTAAGGGCAGCCGAAACATCAATCTCCGACAGAATACCAAACCCCTGGCCGGCCAATTGCTGACGCGTCTCGGCAACCGCATCATCGAAAGAACGGCTGGTACGTTTGATCAAAGCAAGATCGTTGGTGACCATGGACATGGAACTCCTTATTCATGGTGGCAGTTGGAATCAACAAAACGGGGACATTCTGGCATAAATGACATTTGAATTTCAAGCACTTTCTTGTTACTCTTGACAAACATGTTGCAATATAGACATAGTGTCGTCGCGGTTGTGCCTGCTCATGACCGCTTGTAACCCTACCATGGTGGTGATAGACTGAGAGTGGATGAATCAGACGCAGGAGCAATCTCACCAGCCTGTTTTGCTGCACGAAGTGGTCGCGGCTTTATGTCCTGTTGCAACGGGATGTTATATTGACGCAACATTTGGTCGTGGTGGACATACGGAAGCCTTATTAATGGCAACAGCGCCGTTTGGGCAGGTGCTGGCCATGGATCGGGATCCGGATGCTATCGCTGCCGGAAAGGCCCTGTTGCAGAAATATCCAGCACGATTCAAGCTGATGCATGGTTCATTCGATCAATTGACGCAGTGTGTGCAACAATGGCGTCTGGACTGGGAACGAGAGATTCCGTTTACCGTTCGCGGCATTCTGTTCGATCTGGGTGTGTCGTCTCCCCAGATTGATTGCCCTGAACGAGGTTTCTCCTTTCTGCGTGATGGACCGCTGGACATGCGTATGGATCCGTCGTCCAAACAGGGATTGCGTGCCATGGATCTGATCCGGACCATGAAAGAACAGGAACTGGCCGATGTGCTGTTTCAATTTGGCGAAGAGCGTCATGCGCGACGCATTGCTCGTATTATCGTCGCGGAACGAGCCCGTCAGCCGTTGACGACAACGCGCCAGTTGTCTGCGCTGTTGGAACGCCATCTTACCGGACGAAGTGGCGGTATTCACCCGGCAACACGTACTTTTCAGGCCTTGCGCATTGTGGTCAACGACGAACTGGCCCAGTTGCGCCGTGGTCTTGATCAGGCCATTGATTTGCTTGCTCCTGGAGGACGGTTGGCTGTCATCAGTTTTCATTCGCTGGAGGATCGTATCGTCAAACAGAAGCTGCGTGCAGCATCAGAGTGGCCTCAACCGCCAGCACCAGGATTACCTCGTCCGTCATCCCCGCCGCCCTGTATGCGCCTGATGGCACGCAAACCTCTCTATCCTGGAGATGTGGAACGGCAGTTGAATCCGCGTGCGCGCAGTGCCCGCATGCGTTTGGCGGAACGGTTGCCTGCCCACGCAGAAACATCGCCATGAAACATGAATGGTTGCTTTCCATTGCGTTAGCCGTAATGCTGGTTATGTCTGCCAGTGCCCTGGTGGCCTCGCGCGTGTGGATCCTCGAAACGCACCGCGACATGGAAAAAACGGAACAGGAACGGCAGCGGTTGCTGGATGAAGAACATGCGTTGCAGGTTGAGTGGGTGTCGCGTACCGATCTGAACACCATGGAACGGCGCGCTCGCGATCTTGGCATGCAGCCTCCTGAGAAAAACCAGTGGCATCCAGCCCCTGACCTGAACGACACTGATGTCACTGAAGAGCCATAATTCATGAATCGCGTTCCTGTATCGAACAACAACCGCCAGAAACCGTCGCTATGGTCGCGATTGAATCCGTTCAAACGTGACAAGTCAGCGTCAGCCTCGTCGGCTGGCTCGTCCCGCATGACATCGCGTGCCCACTTGTCGTCCCGTTCAGCGACTGAAGCGGCGACCCGCCCACCCCAGACATCCAGACTCAATACCTTCTCTGCCCGTCGCCCGGCACCGGTCCGTTCAGCCGAATCCAAGCAGGCGCCGACGACCAAGCTGCGACCGACGTCAGCCACCCGAAGAGCGTCCGTTATAACACCAAGGGTTCGGTCTGGCTCCAGAGGCGGTCCCATCAAGCGACTGCTGGCCCTACCGCTGGTGGTGCTGTTGGCACCGCTGGCTGCTGTGCGTGCCATACTGGCCCAATCTGGATCGGCCATGACTGTTGTGTCGTCGTTGCTGCGTCGGTTTATTGCCTCGATCTCTGCCCTGATCTCTGCCAGGATTGCTGACCGCATGGCCAGCATGACTCACCGAAACCGATCCGCCGCTAGCGCCGACGATTCGATGCAGGATCTGTCCGAAACGATAGCCCCTACCCAACCCCACCCCCCCCCCGTACGCCTGGAAAAATCGTCCCCGGAACGCAGCAGAAAAGTTCTGCCTAAGCCAGATCAGGTCAAAGAAAAACTGGCTAAGCTGTTGCCAGCAGCCAATCCGTTGACACAGCGCCGCATTCTGACACCGGCAACAGGAGCCAATCTGCTGAAAGGAGCTGCCGGGGTTGCCATGCTCGCTGTTGTGCCCTTGCTGCTGCTCTGGTATGGCGTACTCTGGCTACAGCGTCGGTCTGTGTCGAAATGGTCACTAAAAACAGCCCGTATTCGGGTACCCGTGGTCGGACGTATGGCCAGCCGCTTTCACTTGCCCAAGTTTCCCGTACCAGAAATTCGTCCAGGCAAGCGTCTGAGTCTGGTCATTGGCTGTTTCATGGCTGGTTTTACGGTGGTAGCGCTACGCGCCATCGACCTAAGCGTGCTACAGGGCGATACGCTGCGGCTGCGGGCCGAGAACCAGCACAAAAAGAAGGTTACCATTCCAGCGTTTCGTGGCCGTATTCTGGATAACAAAGGACGCACTTTAGCCGTTAGTTTGCCCGTTAAGACCTTGTCCCTGGATCGGGATCGGGTCGAGCATGTCGAGCGTCTTGCTGAGAAATTGGCGCCGATTCTGGGTCAATCGGCTAACCGGCTGGCAGAACGGATTAGCAAGTCACCTGCAGGCAGCTTCCCGAGTATCAAGCGCAAGCTGTCGCCACAACAGGTCAAACGTGTGCAGGAATTGGACGATCCAGCGCTGTTTCTGACACCGGAGGTGCAACGCTTTTATCCCCTTGGTGAAATTACCTCCCATATTCTCGGTTTCGTCGATATCGATGGCAATGGCGTCGAGGGACTGGAAGCAGCCTTTGACGAAGTGTTGCGCGGTCACTCCGGTATGCGGTTGATTACCCGTGACCGCATGGGGCGCCCGATGCTGCAGGCCCAGATCCTGGAACCGGCCCGTCCCGGTAACGATCTGGTCCTTAACTCCAACGCTACCGTTCAGTACATCACCTATCGTGCCCTGCTCAAGGCCATCAACAAGACCCAGTCCAAGGCCGGCATGGTGGTGGTGATGGATCCCCAGAATGGTGATGTGCTGGCGTTGGTCAATCAGCCCAGTTTCAACCCCAACGACATGCAGGCCAGTGATGCTGAGGAGCGCCGTAATCGTGTCATCAAGGACACCTACGAACCGGGATCGACCTTCAAGGTGTTCACCATTTCTGCCGCTCTGGATCTGGGTGACGTTCGTCCGGAAACCTCCTTCGATGTCGAGGGAGGCGTGTTTGCGGTCGGTGACCGCATCATTCGCGATGTGGTGCACAGCAAAAAAGACCGGTTTCGCATGCTGACCGTCACGCAAATCCTGCAGAAAAGTTCTAACGTTGGTGCCGCCAAGATCGGATTGAAGCTGGGACGGGAGCGACAGGAACCTTATTTGCTGGGCTATGGTTTTGGCAAGCCAACGGGAATCGAACTGAAATTTGAGTCCGGTGGCAGAATTCCGGACATTACCCATTACCAGCGTGTCGGTCTGGCCAACCGTTCTTTTGGGCAGGGCATCTCGGTGACCCCGATGCAGATGACACGGGCCATGGTAGCAGCGGTGAATGGCGGTCGTCTTTTTACACCACGGCTGGTTTCCGGGCACATTGACGCCGATAGTGGCCAGAAAATCCGTTATGGCTCACCGCCCATGCGTCCGGTGATCAAACCGGAAACGTCGCGCCAGATGCGTGACATCATGCGCGGGGTTGTCGATCTGCATGGTACGGCACCCAAGGCTGCCCTGGATGGCTATGTTGCCGGTGGTAAGACGGGTACTGCCCAGAAAGCCTCCTCCAGCGGCCGTGGCTACATGAGCGGTAAATATTTTTCGTCGTTCATCGGTTTTGCACCACTGGATGAGCCGCGCCTGGTGATCTTCGTCGGTCTTGATGAACCACAGGGGATATATTACGGTGGTCTGGTTGCCGCGCCGGTATTTCGTGAAATTGCCCAGGAGGTATTGCCGCTGCTGTCCGCGTTACCGACAACCATCGAAAAACCGGCTCTGCCTCCCATTACCGGTTATCTGTTCAATCCCAATCGTCCACCACCATCCGCCTCACAAAGCCTGATCGATCTTCCTCTCAGTCGCGCCCTGGAAGTGCTGAAATCACGCGGTATTGCACCACAGGTTAAGGGATCAGGACGAGTGGTCAAGGAAGTGACGTTGCCAGACGGTGGGCTGCTGCTGGAATTGAAGTGATTTATTGTGAATCATGACCACATGCTATGCAGTCAATTGCAGGAGTCTTGCCCGCAGTTAACGCGAATTGGACCCGATCGGGTTATTACCGCTATCACCGATGATTCCCGTCTGGTCCAGCCGGGCTGGCTGTTTGTGGCACGACCAGGATGGCAACAGGATGGCAGCCATTTCATCCACGACGCGCTGGCGCGCGGGGCAGTGGCCATTTTACAGGCAACCGATGCCTCATGGCCCGCTCTGGATCCGTCCATCACCAGACTGCTCCACCCACAACCACGCTGGGCCCTGGGTGTTCTAGCTGCCCTGCTGGCTGGATCTCCTGGTGCTGGGCTACGCACGATGGCCGTTACAGGCACCAATGGTAAAACGACCACCACCTTCATGCTGGCATCCATTCTGCGGCAGGCCCAGTGGCCTTGTGGCATTATTGGTACCACCGGTATGATCTGGCCTGATGGCCACATCGAACACAACCCGATGACCACACCGGGTGCGGTGCAATTGCAGCAGTGTCTGAGTCGCATGGTCGATGCCGGTTGTCAGGCCGTAGCCATGGAAGTCTCTTCGCATGCTCTGGACCAGCAACGTACTGCCGGGCTTCGCTTTGACGTGGCACTGTTTACCAACCTGACCCGCGATCATCTGGATTATCACGGTTCTGAACAGGCCTATTTTGCCGCCAAGGCCAAGCTGTTTCAGCGCAACATGTCACGCAGGGCTGTCATCTATCTCGATGATCCGTGGAGTCCGGCATTGCTGGCTATTTGCCACGAGCAACAGATTCCGGCCTTTGGTTATCGCGTCATAACCTCACCCATCCATGACGGCCGCCCAGAGCTGGTCGATCGGGTAATCACCATGCAGGTCACCGACACCAGCTGGCAAGGAACCCATGCCCTGTTATGGCATCAAGGTCGCTCCTGGCCGCTCTATTTACCGACGATTGGATTGTTCAATGTGGCCAATGCCACGGCTGCAGCCGCAGCCGCTCTGTGGCTTGGTCTTGATGAGGACACCATCGCGGCTGGATTGACCGCCATATCTCTGCCACCCGGGCGTATGCAGCTGATTCAGGCAGGACAACCCTTCGCCGTTGTCGTGGACTACGCCCACACTCCGGATGCGCTGGAACAGCTGTTGCGATCGACACGCACCCTGATCGCTGCCGATCATCGTGTGATGGTTGTGTTTGGCTGCGGCGGTGAACGTGACCATGCCAAACGCCCCATGATGGGCCGTGTGGCCTCGCAATGGGCCGATATCGTGATCGTCACCGATGATAACCCTCGTCGTGAAAATGCAGCGACCATCCGTCAAGCTGTGCTGCAGGGCATCGACCCCAGAGAGGTCGTCTGTTATGAAATCGCTGACCGGGAACAAGCCATCACCCAAGCCATGACCCTGGCTCAACCGGGCGATGTGGTGCTCATTGCTGGCAAGGGCCACGAACGACAGCAGGTCAGTCAGGCTGGCAGTGTCCCCTTTGATGATGTGCAGGTAGCAACCGCTGTCATCACCAAGCACCAGGGGCGATGATCATGCCGACCATGCCTTCCTGCTGCAAAGCGCGCATAACCCGATCGGCTTCGTCGCGTGTAGCAAAGGGACCGGTACGAACACGGTGATAGGTTTGGCCACGCACGTCCGCTACCTGCTGGAATACCGCCAGCTTGGGACTACCCACTATGGTCATGGCACTCAAACGCTGCCCCACACCACTGGCAACGCGTGCGTCTCCGAACGCTCCAACCTGAATGGCATAACCAGAGCCAACCGGCGGCGGCGCTGTCGCGGCAGTCTGGTCGGGTAACGGCGCTGTTTGAGGTAGCGCTGCCACTACCCTAGCTTCCTGAACCGGCTTCGTTCCTTCCTCAACCCTAAGCCCTGGTGCTGGCGTCGCCGGTGGAATGATTGCGCGTGCCTCTTTACGATGATCCACCTGAGCGGTACGGGACATGGCCTCTTGAGTACGCTGCAGGCGCTGTGTCAACTCGGCCATTTGTTCACGTTCCTGTTGTCCTACCAGGATTTTTTCTTCCAGTTCACCCAAGCGTGCTACTTTAGGCTCCACTTCACGCAACCGCGCTTCCAGTTGCGCCATGCGCTGATGCTGCTCATCCAGCTCCCTCTGCTTGCGCCGCAATTCGTCTGCGATCATGGCATCGCCACCTGCCATAGGTGCATGAATGGCCATATCAGCCAGATTACCAATCGCCACCTGAGCCAGCTGGGCATATTTCTCGGCCACAACGGTCATGCCCTTGCGAGCATCGTTGTTGCCGGGGTCACGCCGCAGAGCCTCACGATATTTATCGTAGGCGTAAGTGCCAGAGTTCATGGTCATCTGAAAGGCGTCCCGATCACGATCAGCAGAACGTACCAGATCGCGCATCTCAGCAGCACTTTTCTCATCAGCTACCCCGGGCCAAAACATCTTCCAGCCCAAAACACCGGTCAGGGCAACCGCCGCGAGCGATGCTGCCAACAACCGATGCGATCGTAACCAACGTTGCTGCGATGATTTTGGCGGTACACGTTGCGTGGGTGCCATCATCTCTGCTGGAGAGACGGTAAACTCCGGTATCTCCTCCGGTTGCTGGGGCTGGGGCTCCGGCTGTGACGGCGCCACAACCACCTCTTCCCGCTCAACCGCTGCTGTCGGAGCGGTTCTGGTGAGACGGGTCAGCAGAGCCATCTGCACCTCCCCTTCCAGCAACCGCATCCAGGCTCCAGCCCGCTTGGGGCGTTGCTGGGGGTTGATCGCCAAGGCCTGTTGCAACAGTTGCTCACCCCTCTCACCCAGCACCGTTGTCACAGCTGGCGCCGTCCCGGCTTGATCACCTGCTGCTGCCAAACGGGATAGCAGATCGGCCATGGTAAAAGGGGGCTGTCCCGTCAGCAGTTCATACAGCAACGCCGCCAGAGCATAGATATCGCTCTCAACCGTTGGTCTTGCCGGTAATAACCTCACCTGGCCATGGTGATAATAAGGTCGTACCTGCCGGCTGCCCCCTTGATCCCGAATCAGTAGCCACTGTTCCGGCACCATATGGTGCTGGATATAGTCGGTCATATCCGCCTGGATTGTTGTCTCGATCCGTAGCAACAGTGTGTAAAGTTCATGATCAAGACATCCAGACAAGCGGATCTGCTGGTCGGCTTGCATGATGACGTTGTCCATCAGCAGCCCACCACACACCACGCCCTGCAGATGGGCATAATCCAGTGCTGAAGCGATGCGTTGCCCCAACTCCATCACTTCGGTAACTGGCATGCGACCCTGAGGCTGCTGTTTCAGATAATCGCGCAACGATGGACCGGTCTCTGACTTGAACACCAGAAAGTGTCGATCCAATGACCGATCGTACACATGGGACAACGGCAACGTGATAGCGGGATGGCGCAACGACTGCAACAGATGGAAACGACGCTTGAATTCGGTGAAATAGTGCTCAAAATGGCTGGAAAGTACGACGGGAATTTCCTTGAGCAGAACCTCCTCACCGCTTTCAGTATCCTGCGCTGGAATCATTCGCCCCGTTGGGTGGGAAACGGACTCTGCACGAATCCGGTAGCGTCCGTCAACGATCGTTTGACCTCTATCCACGGCAGTATCCACCATCTTTCAGATGCCTCTCGTTTATGCTACAGGGAAACACAACAACGGCCAGCTGCCTTGGCCCGATAGAGCGCCTGATCGGCCTGATTTTTCCACTCCTCATGGGGGGTGCCATATTTCCAGCAAGCCAGTCCAATACTGACTCCCAAGGCCGGTGACTGCGGAGCATGGATACCCAGATCGGATACCGCTTGGCACAATCGCAGGGTCAAATGGTAGGCACTAGTCAATGGCGTGTTGGGCAGCAACAGGGCAAACTCATCACCACCAATCCGGGCCAGAATATCGGAATCCCTGATCCCGTCACGCAACACCTGCGAGACGCGGCGCAGCGCCTCATCACCCTCAGCATGGCCCATACGGTCGTTGATCTGCTTGAAGTGGTCCAGATCAAGAGCCGCCATGACCAATGAATGCTTGTAACGCTGCGCATTGGCCATTTCATGTTCAATACGCTCCTCAAACACTCGGCGATTGACCAGACCGGTCAACAGGTCACGCCGCGCCTGATCGTACAGATCCTCATAAATCAGGGCCCGTTCCAGGGGTAGACGCAATTCCTCGGCCATGTCGTTCAGGAAGGTATGCCAGAACTGATGGGCTTCCTGCTCCTGAAGCTGCTGATCTTCCCTGGCAATCAGCAGGAACAGGTCATCGGCCCCGGCTGGATCGAGCGGACGCATGAAATAGTTGAGGCTGGCATCCGGCTCTTCCGTAGTCGACAGAGCCAGTGTGCCAGTGCGATACTCAGCAACCGGCGGCTGCTGCATAATCTCTTGCGCCATGGTCATCAATTCCTGCCGCTTCGGCCCATGGCTGGAACAGGTCATATGCGAACGACCACGACGCCAGTGGCGGTAGGCCACCAGTTCGTGATCCAGATAGCCGGCCAGCCAGATCGAAAACTCCTCCACCATGGAACTGAGATCAAGCTTTTGCGACAACCGCTTATGCAGATCGTAGATGCGTTTCAGCTGTTCGGTCTTTTTCTGATAATGGGCCAATTCAGCAATGAGATTCGATGGCTTGCGCGACAGCAGCGTTGCGGTGTTATGGACTGCCAAATTACTTTGTAAATTAACGATAATACCCATGGCCATTCCTTCCCAGAAGATTGTTGGTTACCCGGGACGTTGCCAACATCATGCCAATCGGGCACAATGGCCGACACGATGGCTTACTGGCGCTGTAGAGCCCCATAGCGACTTAAAAGACCGGAACCAGGAAAGGAAAAAATTGCCTTGAACAAGCATGGGTTGCTTTGTGCCCTGTTGCTGGGGTGGCTATCGCCACTGCAAGCAGCAGAAACAGGACAAGCGGTAGAACGGTTGCAACGATTTACCGATCAACTTAAGAGTATTGAGGGAGAATTCGTTCAGCAGATTGAGGAAGAGGGATCCAGGCAGCTGCGTGAAAACACGGGCCATTTTGTCGCTGCCAAGCCAGGCCGCTTTCGCTGGGACTACCAGCAACCCTTCAAGCAGCTGGTCGTTTCTAATGGTGAGGAAATTTGGTACTACGAGCCCGATTTGCGTCAAGCGACCCGCAGTACAGCCAAAGCCCTGTATGAGACACCCGCTGCCTTTCTCGTCTCCGGCGTACGCATTGCGGAAATGTTCGATTGGGAAGTCAAAACCAACAGCCACTGGCAGGTGCCTGCCATCCACCTCAAACCAAAACGTGATGACAAATCGATCCATGAGATCGCCATTGCCCTCGATCCGCAACAGGAGCGGCTGTTAGGACTGATGGTGGCTGACACCATGGGGCACCGATCCTGGTTCACATTCAATCACATGCGCACCAATCAGCCCATAGATAGCAAGCAGTTTAACTTCATACCTCCCAAAGAGGTTGATATTATTCATGAATAATAGGTAATACAACAATGAATATACTGAAAACGCTGGTGATTGCCGGGGCCTTTATGATTCTGGCCGGATTGGGTGCTCTGATCACCAATGCCGTACTGCCATCGGGCGATACCCCACCCCCCATAGCCACAACGCTTGATCTGGTGGTATCTGGACGCATCAGCACCATCATCCCGATTGACAACGGTGGTGTCGTGGCACTGGTTGAAAGTATGGACGACAACGGACCGCAGGAGCTGCTGTTCTTTCACCGGCGTGGTACGTTGCAACGACAGGTCAGGCTGATCCAGCAGGAGGTCCCCAATCGTCAGGTGGCCCTGGTCCCCACGCCAAGATAATTGACACTCAGATCACGGCTAAGATGCCATTGTTGCCGCAGCGGGTGGTAACTGATCCCGGATAAATGCTGCAACTGGATCTGGCAAGAGCGCAGATGATCGGCAACAGTGGCAGGTGGCACCAGCTTGTTGAATTGGTGGGTCCCACGCGGCAACCAACCCAGTACATATTCAGCACCAACAATGGCCAGCAGCCAGGCACGCCACGTCTTATTGATGGTTGAGAAAAAAAGATGTCCGCCCGGCTTAACCAAACTGGCACATTCACGCAGGAACAAAGGGATATCGGCAACATGCTCCAGCACTTCCATGGCCAATACGGCGTCGAAGGCTGCTGGCTGTTCCAGCGCAAGGCTGCCCGTGTCAATAACCCGGTACTGAACCGATGAACCACTGTCACGCTGATGGGCCTGTGCTACCGCAATAATTTTGTCGGACCGGTCAATGGCCGTAACACAAGCACCACACTGAGCCAGCGATTCTGACAGAATCCCCCCACCACAACCAATATCGAGCAGGGTCAACCGTTCCAGAGAAGCCTCTGGAGCACCAGCCAGATGGGTACGAATGTAGGCAAGACGTAACGGATTAATCTGGTGCAGGGGCTTGAAATGGCCATCTGGATCCCACCACTCGTGGGCCACTTGCTCAAATCGGGTTAACTCAGCTGGATCAACCGTAGACATCGATCTTTTCTCCGTAGTCGCCTTACTGGTGTATTTTTTGCTTGGTTGAGGGCACGTTTGGTCTGTTGCAGGTGCACTACCCATAAAAATCGTGTAGACTGGACGCAGCCTATAAGATATGGGCGCAGATTACAGTGCGTAAGTATAGCATAAGATGTGTCGTTTGGATATGGTACGTCACGCAAGTGGGGGTATATCATCGATGGTGAATGTGGATCGTCGTCTCCTGTTACAAACATTGGCGCTGTCAGCCAGCGGCCTGTGGCTGCCATTCTCTCCAGCTCAGGCAGCCGCTGGCTGTCGGGTGACTGATGTGCGTTTATGGAACGCACCCGATCATACCCGTATTGTACTGGAGCTTGACCGCCCATCGGTAGCCCATAATCTGACACGCCTGTCTGATCCGGAACGTCTGGTACTGGAGCTGCGTGATGCCGAGTGGGACACCTTGCTCAATCGCGACCTGTTGACGGATACCGTTGTCCGCGACATGCGTTTGACAACGGTACGTCCTGGGGTCATCCGCGCCGTTATGGAACTCAAGAATGACGTTCGGCCACGCTCCTTCATGATGAAGGCGACTGGTAACAAAGGGGATCGGCTCATTGTCGATCTGTTCCGTCGGGAGGCAACCGAGGCACAGCAGGAAGAACGCAACAGTCGTACCCGCTCCAGACGCAATAGCGAGGTCACCGTCGTCATTGATCCTGGCCATGGTGGTGAAGATCCGGGAGCCATTGGACCGCAGGGAACACTGGAGAAGGACATCGTCTTTTCAGTGGCACGCAAGTTGGCTAACCGCATCAATAGCATGCCTGGCTATCAGGCCCATCTGACCCGCAAAGGCGACTATTTCGTTTCACTGCACCAGCGTGTCGCCATTGCCAGACGCCACCATCCTGATCTGTTCATGAGTCTGCATGCCGATGCCTTTCACATCCAGTCAGCACGTGGTGCCTCGGTCTACTGTCTGTCAGAACGAGGCAAGCCATCGCCGGATCGTGCCATCCGCAACCTGGTATCACGCGAGAACAGCTCCGATCTGATCGGTGGTATCAATCTCGATCAGGATGTTGCGCCCGATGTCGCCGAGTTGCTGATGGATCTGTCCCAGCGTCACTCGATCAACCGATCCCTGGTACTGGGACAAAAGCTGTTGGGGTCGCTGGGCAATATTCCCACCATGCGACTCCATTACCGTCACGTCAAACAAGCCAGTTTTGCTGTCCTGAAAGCGCCCGATGTCCCTTCCGTACTGGTTGAACTGGCTTTCATGACCAATCCATCTGAAGAGACCTTGCTGCGCAAACCATCCCATCAGGAAAGTCTGGCCGATGCCCTGTGCGACGGTACGCGCGGTTACATCCATCTGACGCGGAGAGTTTAGTTATTGCCCTTGTACCGTGGGGACTCTGTCCCCACACCCCTGGAAGAGCAGCTGAACCAACTTAGAACGTAAATACAAACAAATTCAGTGTGCTATCTGAGCATCGTCGCCGAAAATATCTTGTAACGAACTCGCATTGACAAAACGATCGGCCCACTCTGCCAGAGCATCTAAATCGGCGTCAAGAACCTTTTTCTCAACCCAACTAGGTAGAGTGGAAAAACGGCGATGGAGAAGGCGGAGCAGCATCCTGGTTTCACCTTGGCGTTCGCCATCTTGTTGACCGATCTTAATCCCTCTCTGAACATTCTCCTGCGCAAACTGTGACATCATGACCTCTTCCTCCTGCGGTAACACACGTTGAACAATTTCACGCAACACCTGCTCGTCATAAGCGGGATAACTCTCGGAAAGATAGCGAAACACCAGCGGTAGTTCCTCTGGTGCTTCCAGCAAGGCCTCAATGATCAGCTCCTTGGCCTGCAACTGCTGCTTGTCACGGGTGGCGTATTTCATCGCCAACAGGCAGACACGCAACTTCGGATGACGTGATAACTGCTGATCCGGAATCGGACCCAAATCCATGACCCTGAACTGAAAGTTCAACAGATACTGCTGCCATCCCTCTTCGGCAGCGACCAAAGCCAGAAATTCATCAGCAATACGCCATTGCGACACCCCATGATACAACACCAGCGGGATAATCGGTGGCAACTGGGTCCATTTGGCATTTTCCCGTTCCCACTGCTTCCAAATCTCAACTATGTATTTCAGCAGCTGCCACGCTACGAAAGGATCCGGGTGGCTTTTATGGTCAATCAACACGTAGATGAACGCCGTCTGACCCGTAAGGATCCTGACCTGATAGAGCCGATCCGACAGCAGACCACGCAAGGTCTCATCGACAAAAGAACCCTCGACCAATGTCGGCAACTCTGGTGAAAGACATGACGATATAGTAATCGGCAACTGTTCCTGTATCAATCCAGCCGCTTTTACCGGGTCAGATACCACAGCTCGACAGAAATGGTCGTGTATCTGGCTGACCTTGTGCTCCTGTTCCGTCATAACATATCCTCTCTGCGTTGACTTATACCACGCAGAAGATGTGTCTGGCAAATCAATCGTGCAGCATAATGCTGCGTTTTACTGGCTCCTGCTGGTTCACCCAGAAAGTAGTTGAACTGGAGTTGATATTACACCGAAAGATCGCGCAATCCGGCCAGCAGGGCCTGAAAATCGGCCGGTAGAGGCGACTTGAAGCGCAGACGCTCACCCGTGACCGGGTGGGTCAGTTCCAACACCGCTGCATGAAGCGCTTGACGCTGAAAACCGATCAGCAGTTGCCTCAGCGGCTGTGCTCCATGGGCTGGCAGCGGATCGTGCCATCCGTAGAGTGGATCGCCCCATACAGGAAAACCATGATGGGCCAGATGAACCCGAATCTGGTGGGTGCGCCCAGTCTCCAGGCGGCAGCGAATGGAGGTTAATCCTCTCGAACCGGGTGGACCCGGAAAATATTCCAGACAACGATAATGGGTCACAGCGTGGCGCCCATGGGGCTGTGACACCACGGCCATCTTGAGGCGGTTGCCAGGGTGACGGCCAATCGGGGCATCGATAGTGCCCTGGGATTGAGGCAACTGACCGTAAACAATGGCTCGGTAATAGCGGAAGGCGGTATGATCGTGGAACTGCTGCGCTAGCGACTGATGAGCTTGATCCTGCTTGGCTACCACCAGTAGACCGCTGGTATCCTTGTCTAACCGATGCACAATTCCAGGACGAAAAGCCCCTCCCACGGTGGAAAGAGCTTCGGTGGTGCAATGATGCAGCAGGCCATTGACCAACGTGCCGGAGTGATTGCCGGCTCCAGGATGCACCACCAAACCGGCCGGTTTATCGATCACCAGCAGAAATTGATCCTCAAAAACAATCTGCAGGGACATAGCCTCGGGCAGAGCCTGCATCGGTGGTGCAGGTTGCTGCTCAACCTGGAAGGTATCCCCCACTGTGACCAGCTGGTCGGGTTGGTACACCGGCAGGCCGTGATGAGTGACTGCGCCAGCACGAATCAATCGCTGAAGGACGGCACGACTGCAACACCCCCGCAAAAGCTCTGCCAGGGCCCGATCGAGTCGCCAGCCAGCTACGGTCTCGGTGATGACGACATTCATACCATCAAATCGTCACGCAACGGCGTCCCTCGCGGCAGAAACCGGGCGGCCCGACGACCTATGACCGATGGCAAGCGCCTGGGTTCCAGACCATACCCAGGCCGAATAGAGCGGATATTATCTGCCGTCAACAGCTCACCAGCGGCAATGTCCGCCACCACATACAGCGAACGACGCAACAGCAGGCTGCCCTTCTCACTGTCTGTCAGGGCATAGGAAGCCTGACCTAAAGCCTGCCAAGCCGTGCGGCAATCGCGACAGAGCTGGGCCAGTTCGTGTGGCTCGAGCGAAAAGGCCGCATCTGGCCCGCCATCGGCACGACACAGGGTGACATGTTTCTCGAGGATGGTTGCTCCCAAAGCAACCGCCGCAGTCGCTACAGCCGTACCAGGGGTATGATCGGAAAGCCCGACAACGGTCTGAAAACGGCTGGCCAGATCGGGTAGCGTACGCAGGTTAGCCTCCTCAACCGGCGTTGGATAGCCGCTGATGCAATGCAACAACGCCAGCTGGGCTGGTTGCCCGGCAACGCTCTGGCGTATACATTGCACGGCTGCCTCAATCTCAGGCAAGGTGGCCATACCGGTCGACAGAATGATCGGTCGACCGGTGGCCGCAACCCGTTCCATTAAGGGCAAATCAATGGCCTCGAAGGAGGCAATCTTGTAGGCTGGGGCCTCAAGCCGCTGCAAAAATTCAACCGCTGTGGCATCGAAAGGCGTTGAAAAGACCGTGACCCCCAATTCACGCCCCCTGGCAAACAGCGCCGGATGCCATGACCACGGCGTATGGGCCTGCTGATACAGCTGGTACAGTGTCTGACCATGCCAAAGTCCGCCTTGAATGGTAAACTCGGGACCGTCATGATCGATGGTCAATGTGTCGGCCGTATAAGTTTGCAGCTTGACAGCATCCGCCCCAGCCTCCTTGGCAGCAGTCATCAAGGCTAAAGCTCTCTCCAGGTCGCCATTATGGTTGCCCGATAGCTCGGCGATGACATAGGGCGGATGGTGCGGACCGATTGGACGGCCGTCGATGGTGATGGTGGTGGTGGTGGTCATGTGGTATGGGGTAACAAGGCAAACAGACGCAAGCCAAGACGGTAGCCGTCGTTGCGCTCACGACAGAACATGACAAAACAGGAAAAGGTTTCAACCCCGTTAACGCTGGCCACCTCCAACAACAAATAACTGCTGGTCGGAACAGGTCGTGTTATAAAAACCCCGAAACCCTTGGAGCCCAGATCAATCAGCTCAACCGGAATGCGTTCGCTATCGATGATGACACAGCCTTGCACATCGGTACGAAAACGGGGGTTGTTGCGTTTTTCACAGCAGGGTTCCTCATAGTGGGCACCGTGGTTGTTGTGATCCTGGTGCTGCAAACGCTGGGAGCGGGTGATCTCCGCCATAATCTTCTCACCGGCATCGAACAGCAGATCGACCATTTCACGGCGCACACCACCCTGTTCGGCCCGTATGATCAGCTGTCTTACCGCCTCAAACAGCTCAAACTCGTTGTGAATGACACAACCACTCATGAACCAGACTCCTCCAGATAGACACGCTGGAGAAAAGAAGCCAGCGACTGCCGAAAAATAGGCGTATCAATCAGGAAGGTGTCGTGGCCGTGCGGCGACGAAATTTCCTGAAACGAAACATTTTTTTCGTTCCAATGCAATATTTTGACCATTTCTTTCGAGCGCGAGGTATCAAAACGCCAGTCGGTGTCAAAACTCATGACCAGAAAACGGGCCTGAACCGGTTTCAGGCGACGAGCGGTGGTCTCAGGGTCCGGAAATGGATCGAAATAGTCCATGGCCTTGGTAATGTACAGATAGGTATTGGCATCAAAACGATCAACAAACGAGGAACCCTGATGATGAAGATAACTCTCGATGGCAAAATCGGCCTCAAAACCATAGGAGAAGGTAGAGCGATTCTGCAGGCGGCGGCCAAACTTTTCATGCAGCCCTTGCTCCGATAGATAGGTGATGTGAGCCATCATACGTGCCAGGGCCAGACCATTTTTAGGCTTTTCTCCCTCGTAATGGTCACCATTGTTAAAATGGGGATCCATCATGATGGCTTGGCGTGCCACGGCGTTGAAAGCAATATTCTGGGCCGATAGGCGCAATGTTGAGCCGATGATGACGCTGGAGGCCACACAGTCTGGATAATCGAGGGCCCACTGCAACGCCATCATGCCACCCATGGAGCCACCGGCAACCGCCATAAGCCGCGGAATGGCCAGATGGTCGATGAGACTTTTCTGCACCCGCACCATATCGGCCAAGGTAATCATGGGAAAACGCAACCCGTAGGGCTTACCCGTAGCCGGATTGATGCTGGAAGGCCCGGTGGTACCGTTGCACCCAGCCAGGTTATTGCTGCAGATGATAAAATAGCGCTCGGTATCGAACGGTTTGCCAGGACCGATATAACTGTCCCACCAGCCCGACTTTTTATCATCAGCATGGTGCTTGCCGGCAGCATGGGCATTACCGGATAGAGCATGACAAATCAGGATGGCATTGGAACGGCTGGCGTTCAATTGACCGTAAGTTTCATAAGCCACTCGTACCGGTTCCAGTGAGGCCCCGCTGTCGAGAGACAACGGCGTGCCCTCATGAAACAGATCGACGTAATGCGTCTTGACTATCCCAACGGAACCGCTCATGAACCTATCCCTTCCCAAGCCCGTTCAACCTGTGTTGCTGACCCAGACAGATGAAAAACCAGTGCCCCAGCACAATCGTCCCAACCACCTGAAGCAACCAAGGTTGCCGTGATTTGATAGAGACTACGAAAGGCATCGATTTCCGTCACAACCGTAGCAAAACCAGCCGGAATCGGCATATAACCAACAGGAGACCCCATGACACGATCCACCCTGCCATGGCCCAGTTTGCCTGCCACGGCCATGACGGAAGGGATCTGCTTGCGCAACGAAACCGGCACAATCAGCTCGCCACCACGGGCCATCAGAATCGACCAGGCTGCGCCAATGGTGCCTCCGGTCGGCGATCCCATCAGAATGGCGCTATGACCCATGGCATCGACGGCATTGGCTCCCTTGATATAGAGATCACCCTTGTTGAACTGGCTCAGCAACGGTCCGGGCCAGCCACGCGTCACCACACCCTCCTGGATCAGATAGGCCCCTGGGCCGCGCTGCCCGGCATCGGTCTCACCCAAACGCCCGTGCTGAATACAGCCAATAGCAAAGCTGTCGCGCCCAGGGTCTTCTCCCAGCAGATAGCGCACCACATGGCGCGTGGTACTGCCACCGACAATGACCATGCAACCCTGCTGCCGACGCTGAATCACCTGGGGCAGCATCGCCACCGCCTGACCAATCAGCGCGGCCGACTGCTCCGGCTGCAATACCACCAGTGCTGTTGTGACTTGATCGTTCATAGAGCTATGAATTCTGTAACATCCGTTCCAAGGCTACCCGTGCCAGGGCAGCTTCCCGCTGCGGCACCTGAATGATATTGACGGCCTCGCCCTGTAGCAGATTCTCCAGAGTCCAGCACAGATGCTGCATATCGATACGAAACATGGTGGCACACATGCAGACGGTGGGACAGAGAAAATGAATCGACTTGTCCGGCATCTCGTTTTTAAGGCGATTGACCAGATTGAGTTCGGTACCAATGGCCCAGCAACTGCCGGCTGGAGCGGCACGTACCACCCGCTGGATCTCTTCGGTGGAACCCAGATAGTCGGCTTTCTGGCACACCTCGTAACTGCACTCAGGGTGGACAATGACCTGAATGTCTGCCATCTGCTGACGTAATTGATCAACATGTTGCGGCTGAAACATCTGATGCACCGAGCAGTAGCCGTTCCACAGAATGATACGGGCCCGTTCCACCGCTTCGGGTGTCAGTCCACCGAACGGCAGGGCCGGATCCCACAACGCCATCTGATCCAGCGGGATACCTAGACTGGCGGCGCTGTTGCGTCCCAGATGCTGGTCAGGGAAAAACAGTACCTTGGGCCGTTGTGACAGCGCCCACCGCAAAATTGATCCAGCATTGGAAGAGGTGCAGACCGTACCCTGATGGCTGCCGCAAAAGGCCTTGAGATCGGCCGATGAATTGACATAGGTGATCGGCGTGATAAGATGGTCGGCGTCTAACCACTGGCCCAGAGATTGCCATGCCTGCTCAACTGCGATCAGATCAGCCATATCGGCCATAGAGCAGCCGGCGGCCAGATCGGGCAACAGAGTTATCTGGTGCGGAGCCGACAGGATATCCGCCACCTCGGCCATAAAATGAACACCACAGAAAACGATATAACGCGCCTCTGGCCGTTGCGAAGCCAACCGCGCCAATTTGAGCGAATCACCAGTCAGATCAGCAAAACGGTAGACCTCCTCACGCTGATAGTGGTGACCCAGAATGACACACGACGGACCAAGTTGCTGCTTGGCCAGCGCAATTCGTTGCGTCAGTTCGGCATCGGTCAAATCGTACAATGGATCGAGCGGAACCATGACAGACACACCTCCCGTGAAGGATCAACCACACCCCATGCTAGAGGGTCATGGTATCAGTAATTCGCACCCATTGAAAGAGATCATCCGTCAACTGGCCCGGCAGTGTGGCTTCGCCCAGGCTGGTTTTGCTGCTCCAGACGCAGCACCCTACAGCGAGCGATTGCCGCTCTGGCTGGCTGAGCAGCGGCACGGTCAAATGCACTGGATGGAACGACAGCCAGAACAACGCATGCAGCCACGCTGCTATCAGGCTGATGTGGGTACGATTGTGGTGCTAGGCTATCCTTATTCTCATGGCCGCTACGATGCTGGATCGGCTGGCATAGCCCGTTATGCCTGCCGCCCTGACTATCACGACCTGCTGCAACAGAATATGGCGCTGTTGGTAGAGCGGATTCAGGCTGTTATCGGTGATGCCATCCCGATACGCCGCTGTGTCGACAGTGCACCACTGATGGAAAAACCATTGGCAACGGCCGCCGGAATGGGTTGGCAGGGCAAAAATAGCCTATTGGTATCACGCCAGTTTGGCTGCTGGCTGCTGTTGTGTGAATTGCTGTTGCCTCTGTCCTTGCCAGCCGATCCGCCAGTCCAGCGCTCTCACTGTGGCCGCTGTCAACGTTGTCAACAGGCCTGCCCAACCGATGCCCTGGCTACCCCCTACTGGATTGATGCCAGCCGTTGCCTGGCTTACCTTACCATCGAATACAAAGGCATCATTCCTCGACCGTATCGACAGGCCATGGCAACACGCCTTTACGGTTGTGACAGCTGCCTGACGGTATGCCCGTGGAACCGTTTTGCACCGGTAACCTTCGATGCCGACACAGCGAGTCTTGAGGCGCGATGGCAGGCTCTGACATGGATGGACTACGCCACCCTAGATCAAGACAGGTTCCGGCAGTTGTTCGGAGCCACACCGGTCGCACGGGTCGGATTGAAACGGCTGCTGCGCAACGTCGCCGTGGCACTGGGTAACTGCAACCAACCCGATCAGGCGGTGCCAGCCCTGACCACGCTGCTGCACCACCCCGATGCTCTGGTCCGTGCCCATGCCGTTTGGGGTCTGGGCTGCTACCAAGCATCGAGTCAACAAGCCCTGCTGGCGTTACAAGCAGTGGCCCAAATCGAAACAGCCCCTGAGGTGAGAGAGGAACTGGCTGAGCTGGAGCGTTAGGTCAAACTTGCCTGACAGCTTGGACAGAAGAAGGTGGATCGCTGTCCCATCTTCAAGCGCTCAACGGGCGTCTGGCAATGGTGACACGGTTGACCTTGTCGACCATAGACAGCCAGCTGCTGCTGGAAATAGCCCGACCGGCCCTGGCTATCGGCAAAATCACGCAAGGTCGTGCCACCCTGGTCGATAGCCCGACGCAAGGTAGCCTGAATGGCGGTCACCAATCGCTGGCAAGCTGCTAGGTTCAGGGAACCCACCGGCTGCATCGGATGGATGCCGGCATGAAACAGGGCCTCGGAAGCATAGATATTACCGATACCGGCAACGCAGGTGTGATCCATCAGCCACTGCTTGATGAGGCGCCGCCTCCCGGTAATTTGCTGCAGTAGCCACTCGGCGTTGAAAGCAGCATCGAGCGGCTCCGGACCAAGCCGGGCCAACAACGGATGCTGGGCCAGCGATGCGATCCTGCACCAGAGCAAAGCACCGAAACGGCGCGGATCGTGATAACGCAACAACAGGACCGGATCATGATCGAATACCATTTGCCAGTGGTCGTGACGCTGCCAAGGCACCCTCTCTGACCGCAGCTGGACGGTACCGGACATACCCAGATGGATCAACAGCACACCGGTGGCCGTCGCCGTTGTCAGCAGTAATACCTTGCCACGCCGCTCAAGGGTGGTAAACTGGTTGCCGATGAGATACTGCCTCAGTTCTGCCACCGGCACAGGCCAGCGCAACTGAGGTTGGCGCACCTCCAGATCGGTGATGGTGCGACCAAGAATATGGGGCCTCAGGCCACGGGCAATGGTTTCAACTTCGGGTAGTTCAGGCATGTATGTTCCACGATTTTGATTTCAGTTCCATTCCAGGCGCCTGGTTGCTGCTGTGGCAGGGCATGGCTACCACGGCCTGGATTACCCTGATTGCCACCCTCATTGGCCTGCTGTGGGGAACACTGCTGGCCGTGGTGCGCGTTGCAGCCCATGGCAGCTGGCTGGCCTGGCTGGCTGCTGGCTATGTCAATCTATTTCGTTCGGTACCGCTGGTGATGGTGATCCTGTGGTTCTACCTGATCGTACCCCAACTGCTGCAGGCGCTGCTGGGTACCACGGCCCACGATATCCGGCTCAGCTCAGCGCTAACCGCCTTTGCACTGTTCGAGTCAGCCTACTACTCCGAGATTATCCGTGCCGGTATCCAGAGCGTTCCCACCGGCCAGTATCAGGCGGCCATGGCGCTCGGCATGCCCCCCGCCCTGATGTGGCGTTCCATTATCCTGCCACAGGCCATCCGTCGCATGATCCCGCTGCTGCTGACCCAGGCTATTATCCTGTTCCAGGATGTCTCGCTCGTCTATGTGATTGGCCTGTCTGACTTCTTTGGTACGGCCTACAAGATCGGCAATCGGGATGGTCGGTTGGTAGAGCTGCTGCTATTTGCTGGAGCCGTTTATCTGTTATTGAGCCTATCGGCCTCCCTGCTGGTGAAACGGTTGCAAAATCGCTAGCAAACAGCTGCTGGCGCAAGGGTCGCATGCGCTGTTCCAAGCGATAGTTACGCGTGAATTCAGCCAGTTCGGCACCCACCGAGTCGAGAATACGATAACGCCCCAAACCACAATGACGACACTGGATCCCCGATGCGGCCCAGCCTATCAGCGTGGTTGACTCACTACCGTAGCATTTCTCCTGACCACAGCGCACCTCACCGCAATGGTTGCAACGGTAAATGTGAGCCGGTCGGCTGGCGCATATGGGGCAACGGATCAATGACCGCGCCCCATCCATGTCGTAGGTCATCTGTATTTTCTCCTTATTTTCATCTGATTTCACCTGATACGGCCCTGACGGAATGGCTGTCCAACCAATGAAAAAACTATGCCAGCCAAAATGGCCCGAAGTGATGTCATCAAGTCTGGTATTCTGATCGCAAAGAGAGTACAATTGCATCCTGTTGGCAACTCATAGGGCTATCCATGGCGTTGCCGTGAGCCGATTTAATTTCATTTTTCTGCCAATGTTAAGAGGACTTGAACATGCGTATCACACATTTTCTGGCGATGGTCTCCTGTGGACTGATGTTGACTCTCTCCATGGAAGGAATTGCCGCACCCGCGACACAAAGTGACTCTTCCCAGCTGATTGTCCTGGCACAGGCTGGCGGCGATGCCAGCTACGGTAAGTCGAGCAGCAAGTCGCGCCATCACGTTCGCCACAACAAGAAACGTAAATCAGCCAGCAAGAAAGCCCGTTCGCAGCGGGCCCGTCATGCCAACAGCGGCATGGATGCCCAGTCAGCCGAGTAAGCCTGTCCAGTCGTAGCGACGTACCGGAATTTTCATGATACAGCCAGATGATCCCTATCGTTCGTTGATGTTTATCACCCATCGGCCACCGACGGTGTTCGTCCGTGGTCAGGGATCCTGGCTGGAAGATGACCAGGGACAGCGTTATCTTGATTTTATCCAGGGATGGGCCGTCAATTCACTGGGACACTGTCATCCGGCAGTGGTTGAAGCGCTGTGTCAGCAGTCACAACGCCTCATCAACCCCAGTCCGGCCTTTTACAACGACCAGGCCTTGCGTCTGGCCCAGCTCATTGTCAGCCACAGCTGCTTTGACCGGGTATTTTTTGCCAACAGCGGTGCTGAGGCCAATGAGGGTGCTTTCAAGCTGGCTCGCAAGTGGGGTGCCCTGCATTGCAATGGCGCCTATGAGATCATCACGCTACACCACTCCTTTCATGGACGAACTCTGGCTGCCATGTCAGCTTCTGGCAAACCACAGTGGGAGACTCTGTTCGAACCCAAGGTGCCCGGTTTTCGCAAGGTCGATATCAACGATATCGACGCCGTGCAACGGGCTATCAACGACCATACCGTAGCTGTGATGCTGGAACCGATCCAGGGCGAAGCCGGTGTGATCGTCGCCGAGAACTCTTTTTTGGCTGATCTGCGTGAGTTGACACGTCGACGCCGTCTCCTGCTGATTGTCGATGAAGTTCAGACCGGTATCGGACGCACCGGACGCCTGTTTGCCTATCAGCATGCCAACATCGAACCGGATATCATGACATTGGGCAAGGGCATTGGCGGTGGTGTGCCACTGGCTGCCCTGGTGGCCAAGGAAGAGGTGTGCTGTTTCGAGGCGGGAGACCAGGGGGGCACCTTCAATGGTAATCCCCTGGTAGCCGCTGTCGGTGCAGCCGTGATGGAAACCGTTCTGGCTGCTGGTTTTCTGGCACAGGTCGAACAAACCGGTCACTACCTCATGCAGCAACTGCAGCAACTATGTCAACGCCATTCGTTTCAATTGGTTCGTGGCCGTGGCCTGTTGGTCGCGGTCGACCTTGGCCATGAAATCGCTGCGGAAGTGGCTCGTCTAGCCTTTGAAAACCATCTGCTGGTCAATGCTCCCCGGCCATCGGTGCTGCGTTTCATGCCAGCCCTCAACGTGACGCATGACGAAATTGACCAGATGATCACCATCCTTGATGACGCTTGCCAACAATCGATGGCACTGGCGAGCTAATCAATTCAGTCTATTATTATATGGGAATATTCCTGTATAATAATACTATCCTATTCATTCTAAAATCATTTTTTCTCCAGTTTGATGCGATATGGGTTTTGACTTTTATCGCATTCCCACTTATAGTTCCGCCCATGACTTGTTATTCATAAAGCTATCAAACGCATCAATAGATTGTTGGCTTTATGCTATCTATTCTCTAATCATGTGTTAAGGGTGGGAGGAACGATGAAGAGCCACGACCTGGTCATCGTGGGAGCTGGACTGTCTGGCATGCGCGCAGCGCTGGAGGGAGTCCGGGCCGGTATCAATGTCGCCATCATCAGCAAGATACATCCATTGCGCAGCCACTCCTGTGCCGCACAGGGGGGGATCAACGCTGCCATTAACCCGAACGATTCCTGGCAATCGCATGCCTTTGACACGGTCAAAGGATCCGATTACATCGGCGACGAAGATGCCATCGAACTGATGTGTCGCGAAGCTCCGGAAGTGGTGCTGGAAATGGACCGCATGGGCGCTCCTTTCTCACGACTGGAAGATGGCAAAATCGCCCAACGTCCTTTCGGCGGCGCCAACTTTGATCGCACCTGCTATGCCGCCGACCGTACCGGTCAGATCCTGCTGCATACGCTGTGGGAACAGCTGGTCAAAGCCAACGTACCGGTCTATGAAGAGTGTCAGGTGTTGCGGCTGGTCACCGACCGTGGTGATCGGCATGTGGCGGGCATGGTGGTCTACAACATCCGCACCGGCGAGCTGTTTCCGGTACGGGCCAAGGCTATCCTGGTGGCTACCGGAGGTTATGGCCGGGTCTACATCTCCAGCACCAACGCCACCAGTTCCACCGGTGATGGCATGGCGTTAGCGTTACGGGCTGGTGCTCCTTTGGGTGATATGGAATTTGTCCAGTTCCACCCCACCGGTTTGCTCACGTCGGGTATTCTGATCACCGAGGGAGCCCGCGGTGAAGGTGGTATCCTGATCAACGCCTCGGGTGAGCGCTTCATGAGCCGTTATGCGCCCACCAAACTGGAGCTGGCGTCGCGCGACGTGGTAGCACGGGCGGAGCAGACCGAAATCAATGAGGGACGTGGCGTCAATGGGGCTATTCTGCTCGATTTGCGTCATCTTGGCGCTGAAAAAATCATTGAGCGGCTACCGCAGATTCGGCATCTTGCCATTGATATGGAGGGCGTGGATCCCATTCGTGAGCCAATCCCAGTACGACCGACAGCCCACTATTCCATGGGTGGTATTCGCACCGATCAATATGGTATGACACCGCTACCGGGTCTGTTTGCCTCCGGTGAAGCGGCCTGTGTCTCCGTCCATGGGGCCAACCGACTGGGCGGCAACTCGCTGCTCGACACCATCGTGTTCGGCAAGATTACCGGCAAGCGCGCCAGTGAGTACGTGGTTGGCAAATCATTCCGTGATATGCCAGAACGGGAGCTGCAGCAGGTACGCCAGGAGATCAACGAACTCAAAGGTCGTCAGCAGTATGGCATTCGTCCCGTCGAGCTCCACGCCCGCATGGCGTCAGCCATGAATGCCTACTGTGGCGTGTTCCGCACCGCAGACGGCATCCAAACCCTGGCCGATCAGATCCCATCCCTGCGCAAGGATTACGGACTGATTCACCTCGACGACAAGTCGGATGTGTTCAATGTCGATCTGTTGCGGGCGCTGGAATTGCGCAACCTGATTGATCTGGCTGAGTGTATTGTCAAGGGGGCCTTGGCGCGCAAAGAATCACGAGGGGCCCATTCACGGGTCGACTTCCCGCAGCGTGATGATGGTGAGTGGCGCAAACATACCCTGGCCTGGTGGGATGAGGATCAAAATGAAGTCACCCTCTCCTATGAACCGGTACGCACCTTGGGAATCCCTGAGTACGAACCCAAAACACGTGTCTACTAATACTCTATAGATGGGGGGAGTTCCCCTCCGCCCCCGACCGTTATCAAAGGATAGGAGAGCGTAGCAATGGCTGTACAGAGATATCTGTTTCGCATCCAGCGTAACCGGCGCAACAGCGATGGCTCGGTGGAATCGAAATGGCAGGAATTTAATGTCGAGATAGCGGAAAATGCCACGGTATTGTCCGCTCTGGAAGAGATCAAGGGCCATCAGGATGGATCGCTGACATTCCGGCAATCGTGCCGGTCGGCCATCTGTGGTTCCTGTGCCATGCGCATCAGTGGTCGCACCCGTCTGGCCTGCAAGACCCACGTTGGCAAAGTGGCCCGTAACGGTGTGATCGAGATTGCCCCCCAGGCCAATCAGCCGGTGCTGAAAGATATGGCCATCGATATTGGCCCTTTCTATCAGCGTATTCGCGCTATTACCCCCTGGCTACAGGAAGGTTCAGAGACGGCACAGCATGTCGGTAGTTCCTCCTACGATCAGGTCAACCACGTCACCCAGTGCATCATGTGTGGTTGCTGCTACTCGGATTGTACCATGGCTGAGGTCAGTCCCCAGTTTCTTGGACCGGCAGCCCTGGCCAAGGCGTTTCGTTTTGTCTCTGACCCGCGCGAGGGCAAAAAGAGCGACCGTCTGAAGCAGTTGTCTGAATCGCACGGATTCTGGTCCTGCACGCGCTGCACCCTGTGCGTCGATGTCTGCCCCAAAGAGGTCAGTCCGATGGAGGCGATCGTCAAACTGCGTACCCGAGCGGTGCAGAAAGGCTTCACCGACAATGTGGCTGCCCGACATGCGCTGGCCTTCCATGAGGACATCCAGAAAGATGGCTCTCTGAACGAGTTCACCCTCATGATCCGCAGTCTTGGTCTGATTGGCACGCTGGAAGAGAGCGGTGCAGCGTTGCACCTGCTGAAAAAGGGTAAGATCCCCTCGCCGTTTCCACATCGTGCCGATCAAGTCGAACAGTTGCGTACCATGTATCAGGCCCTGGAACGCAATCCGGTTGATGTCGAAACCAGAGCCAAAGAAGTGGTTCCGGAATAACTGTAGCGAATTATAAGGAGAAGACGCGATGTCACTGGCGTTTGCCTATTATCCAGGCTGTGCTGCCAAACAGGTCCAAAAAGAGGCCGACTGGGCAGCACGGGCCGTCTGTGCTGAAGTTGGAATTACCCTGCACGACATGCCACAGGCTACCTGCTGTGGTGCTGTCAGCCTGCGCGAAACCAAACCCGCTTTTGCCATGGCCGTTGCAGCACGTATTCTGTCTGAAGCCGAGCAACAGGGACACGACTTGGCCACCATCTGCAACACCTGTTTGCAGACCCTGTCCCAAGCCAACTATCGTCTCAAAAATGAGCCGGAGCTGCTGGAACAGATCAACGAGATCAACAAGCAGGCTGGTGTTCCAGCCTATCGTGCTTCCATTCGGGTCCACCATCTGCTCTGGGTGTTGACGGACCAAGTCGATGCAGACCTGCTCAAGAGCAAAATTCGTAAGCCTCTCAAGGGCATGCGGGTAGCCCCGTTCTATGGCTGTCACGGATTGCGCCCGGAACAGGTTTACCAGCATGCCGAAGCGGGCAAGTCGGACCATCTGGACCGGCTGATCACGCTGATCGGCGGCGAAGCGGTCTCCTACTGGGGTCGTGACCGTTGCTGCGGTTTCCATGTCATGCTGTCGGACAAGCAGGAAATGCGTCAGATGGTGACCAACAACTGTCTCAGTGCCAAGTCGGCAGGGGCCGAGCTGATGATCACCCCCTGTACCCTGTGCGACATGGCCATGGGTGCTTATCAGGGTATTGCCGAAAAGAGCACCGGTCGCACCATCGGCCTGCCGGAGATGAACTTTGCCCAACTGCTAGGATTGGCCATGGGCATTGACGAGCAAAAACTGGGCATCGGGCGTCTGCACGTCAGTCCAGCCCCTGTTCTCTCAGCACGTGGTGTCATTAATTAAGATCTCGTTCAAGCCCTAACGGGGCGATTCATGGTTAGCCTGGGGCATCCGCCCCAGGCTATGAAAGGTTGGTGATGAATAGCGCAACCGTTGAGGAAATCTGGGCTCTGTTTCGTGAAAATGCCCAACAGATGAAAGAGACCGGTCGGCAGATGAAAGAGACCGATCAGCGCCTGAAGCGGCTTGAGACACAACTGGGTCAGCTCGGTAACCGGCTGGGAGAATTTGTCGAGGAAATGGTCAAGCCGGCCAGCTTCAGGCTGTTTCAAACCAAAGGCATCCAGATCTACGCCGTCTATCCCAACATCAGCAGCAAGGTGCCAGGTGCAACCATGGAGATTGACGTGCTGGCAGAAGGTCACCAGGAAGTCGTGGCCATTGAGGCCAAATCCAAGGTTGAGGAAGAAGATATCGTCCGTCATGTCTACCGGTTGCAACGGTTCAAAAAAGCCTTCCCACGCTATGCCGACTGCATTGTTTACGGTGCCATAGCCGGCATGGTGATCAGCGACGATATGCAACGGCTGGCCATCGATCGGGGCCTGTTTGTCATCGTACCATCCGGTGACAGCGTGGCACTGGCCAATGATTCCGGTTTCAGACCAAGATCCTGGCAACAGGAGTGATTGAACAGGCAGCCATGAGCGCACTGCTGCATCTTCTCGATACCTTTCGCACCATCGCCCAAACCGAACGGGAAAAGGGTAGCTATTTCGAACAACTGGTGCAGCTTTACCTGCGCTACGAGCCCAAATATCAGCAGCTCTATCAGTCGGTATGGCTATGGCAGGCTTGGCGCGACCATCAAATCGCCCAAGGGGAACCCGATCCGGGTAACGATACCGGTATCGACCTGGTAGCCTGTACCCATGCCGGTGACTATCATGCCATCCAGGCCAAATTCTGGGACCGTGATCGCGTGCTCTATAAAAAGGATGTCGATTCCTTCTTTACCGCTTCAGGTCGACGACCCTTTGTCCATCGGCTGCTGGTTTTCTCCACCAATCACATCAGTACTAATCTTCAGGAGGCGCTGCGGCAACAGACCACACCGGTGATCACCCTCACCTTGGCCGACCTGGAAGCCAGCAAGATCGACTGGCAGCAGATCAGCGATTGGAACGCACCGCGTCCAGTGCTGAAAGCGGGCAAGCAGTTGCGTCCCTATCAGCAACAAACCATCGATAAGGTTACGGCAGGATTGCAGCAGGCCGATCGTGGCAAACTGATCATGGCCTGTGGTACCGGCAAGACCTTTACCGCCCTACGACTGGCGGAACAGCTCGCTGGTGCTGGCGGTCGTGTGCTGTTTCTGGTGCCATCCCTCAATCTGCTGTCCCAGACCCTGACCGAATGGACCCAGGAAGCGACCGTCCCACTGCACTGCTATGCCGTCTGCTCCGACCATGACATCGGCAAAAAGCGGCTGAAGCAGGATGATTTCGAGTTGCAGGTTCACGAGCTGCACTATCCGGCCACCACCGATGCCGGACCACTGGCCCGGGCGGTCTCGACACGACACGATGGTCAGTCCATGACGGTGATCTTCTCGACCTACCACTCCATCGAAACACTATCACGCGCCCAGCAGCAGCATAGCCTGCCACCCTTCGATCTGATCATTGCCGATGAGGCCCACCGCACCACTGGATCCACCTTTGAAGGCAGCGATGAGTCCACCTTCGTCAAGGTGCACGATCCCGCCTTCATCCAGGCAGGCAAGCGGCTTTACATGACCGCCACACCACGGGTCTACGGCCTGCAGGCACGGGTCAAGGCTGAACAGGAGAGCATCGCGCTCTACTCCATGGATAATCCGGCCCATTTTGGCGAGACGCTGCACAGCATCACCTTTTCCGAAGCGGTCCACCATCTCAAGGTGTTATGCGATTACAAGGTGATCATCCTCACCATCAGCGCCGAGCATATCAGCCAGAGCCTACAGCAATTGCTGGCCGATGAGGAAAACAGCCTGCGGGTCGATGATGCCGCCAAGCTGGTCGGTTGCTGGCGTGCCATGGCCAAGATCGATTCGCAGCACGACTTCCGGTTTGATCCAGCACCGATGCGCCGTGCCGTGGCCTTTGCCCAGGTCATCGATGTCAACCACAAGGCGCGGGTGCACAAGGTTAGCTCGAAACAGATCGCCGCCCTGTTCCAAAAGGTAGCCGCCAGTTACCGCGCCGAGCTGCTCAAGGACAACCCCGATCTGGCCGACACGCTCACCGATCTGGCCTGTCAGGCACGCCATGTCGATGGCGGCATGGGAGCGCTGGAAAAAAACGCTGCACTCGACTGGCTCAAGGAAGCGCTGCCCGACAACGTCTGCCGCATCCTCTCCAATGTACGCTGTCTGTCCGAAGGGGTCGATATTCCGGCTCTGGATGCAGTGCTGTTTCTGACGCCACGCGATTCGCAGGTCGAAGTGGTGCAATCGGTCGGGCGGGTGATGCGGCGCGATCCCCAAGGCCATAAAAAGCTCGGTTATGTCATCCTGCCGGTGGTGATTCCGGCTGGCGTCTCTCCCGAAGAGGCTCTTAACGACAACAAGAGCTATCGCGTCGTCTGGGAGGTACTGCAGGCGTTGCGTTCCCACGATGACCGCTTCGATGCCATGATCAACAAACTCGACCTCAGTGGTTCCGACCCTACCCGCATGGAAGTAATCGCCATCAGCCACAATGTGCTCAAAAGCAGCCGTTCACGCCCGCAGGGCCAACAGCGACTGACCTCGCACAACCTCGGTCGTTCACACCGCCCTGCCGCTAACACCGATGCTGCCGATCAACCCGAACTCGATCTCCCCTTTGAGGTAGGCGAGATCGAGCGTGCCATCCTGGCCAAGGTGGTGCAAAAATGTGGCAATCGGCTTTACTGGGACGAATGGGCTGGCGATATCGCCCGCATTGCCCAGACCCACATCGCCCGTATCCGTGCCATCGTCGATACCCCGACCAACCAGGCTGCCATCGCCGCCTTTGAAGGATTTCTGCGTGAGTTGCAAGCCGATCTCAACGACAGCATCACCCGAGCTGAGGCCATCGAGATGCTGGCACAGCACCTCATCACCCGGCCAGTGTTTGATGCCCTGTTTGAGGGCTATCAGTTCACCCGTCACAATCCGGTATCCCTGGCGATGCAGCAAGTGCTGGATGTGCTCGAATCGGCCCACTTGGCCCCCGAGACCGAGACCCTGACGCAATTTTACCATAGCGTGCGTCTGCGCGCCGCCGGCATCACCGATCTGCGTGCCCGGCAGCGCATCATCGTCGAGCTCTACGACAAATTTTTCCGCAATGCCTTTCCGCGCTTGGTGGAACGGCTCGGCATCGTTTATACACCGGTAGAAGTGGTCGATTTTATCCTGCACAGCGTCAACGACGCCCTGAAAATGGCCTTTGGCCAAACGCTGGCCGATCGCAACGTCCACATCCTCGACCCCTTCACCGGTACGGGCACCTTTATCACCCGTCTGTTGCAAAGCGGCCTGATCAACCATGACCAGCTGGCCTACAAGTACCAGCACGAGATCCACGCCAACGAGATCGTGCTGCTGGCCTATTACATCGCCGCCATCAACATCGAACAGGTCTATCACGGCCTCGTGGGCGGCGACTACCTGTCCTTCAGCGGCATCTGCCTGACCGATACCTTTGCCCTGTACCAGAAGAGGGATCTGGTCAGCGACCAAGTAGCCGACAACAGCCGCCGCCGCAAACGGCAACAGCAGCAGATCATCCAGGTCATCATCGGCAACCCGCCCTACTCCGCCGGCCAGACCAGCGGTAATGACAACAACGCCAATCTCAAATATCCGGCCCTGGATGACCGTATCGCCGAAACTTACGTCGCCCACTCAACCGCGATCAACAAAAACGCCCTTTATGACAGC
Organism: Magnetococcales bacterium; assembly: GCA_015229115.1. Lineage (GTDB taxonomy): Bacteria > Pseudomonadota > Magnetococcia > Magnetococcales > JADGCH01 > JADGCH01. Next base: position 25,433 of record JADGCH010000005.1, on the reverse strand, counting down.
TACATCCGCGCCTTGCGCTGGGCCAGCGACCGCATCGGCCCCAGCGGCGTTATCGGTTTTGTCAGCAACGCCGGTTTCATTGAAGCCAACACCGCCGATGGCCTGCGCAAATGCCTGGCCGAAGAGTTTAGCAGCCTGTACATCTTTCATCTCCGAGGCAACCAGAGAACCTCGGGTGAGCTATCGCGTCGTGAAGGAGGGAAAATTTTTGGCAGCGGCAGCCGTGCTCCCATCGCCATCACCATCCTGATCAAAAATCCTCAATCCAGCCAACACGGCCAGATCCACTTTCACGATATCGGTGACTATCTCAACCAGGAAGAGAAGCTAGCCAAGATCGAGGCTTTCAAAAGCATTCAGGGCATCACCGCTGCTCAAGGCTGGCGCACCATCACGCCAGATAGTCACCACGACTGGATCAACCAGCGCGACGACAGCTTCGCTGACCACATCAGCTTGGGAGACAAGAGGGACAAGAGCAGCATCGTGCTGTTCGAGAACTATTCCAGCGGTGTCAAAACTAATCGCGATGCCTGGTGTTATAACGCCTCAAAGCGTGCTCTTGCCAGTAACATGCAACGGCTGACAGAGTTTTATAATGCCGAGGTTGCTCGTTATCAAAGTGCCTGCATTGGCCTTGAAAAAGACCATTACCCTGACTTAGATCAGTTCATCAGTACAGATGACACCAAGATTAGCTGGAGTAGCGGACTGAGAAATGATCTTACCAGACAGGTGCAACATCCCTATGACAAAGACTCGCTGGTAGTTGGGCTATATAGGCCATTCTCAAAGTCCAACCTATATTTCGGTCGTTCATATAACGAAAGGGCCTACCAAATGCCACAGATTTTTCCTGATGGCAGCGCGGAAAACTTAGTGATCGCATTGGTTGGTCTTGGAACGCCGAAAGCATTCTCTGCGCTCATGACCGACGTCATACCTGACATCCAGCTACAGGCGAATGGTCAATGTTTTCCCCTCAAGCTGTACCAGAAAAATACCCGAGAACCGGTCGTGGCAACGGGTGGGCCGCCGACCCTGTTTGACGACGAACCGTCGCCGGAGGGTGGCGAACGATACAGCGTGCGTGATGGCATCACCGATGCCGGATTACGTCATTTTCAACAAGCTTATCCGCAGGAAAACATCAGCAAGGAGGATCTGTTCTATTACATCTACGGGTTGCTGCACTCGGAGGAGTATAAACAGCGTTACGCCGATAATCTGACCAAGGAACTGCCAAGGATCCCGCGGGTCGGGAGCGCGGCTGACTTTTGGGCCTTTGCTACAGCCGGGCGGGCACTGGCGCAACTGCATGTGCATTATGAAGCAGTCGAGCCTTGGCCGGTGCAGTTTGACAACGGCGCTGGACTGCTGGAACAGGGCACGCCGGAACAGCTGCGCGTGCAGCAGATGCGCTTTGCCAAGGGCAGCGAAGGTGAGAAACAGGACAAAACGAGGGTGATCTATAACTCCTTCATCACCGTTTCCGGGATCCCCCTGGAGGCCTACCGCTATGTCGTCAATGGCAAACCGGCCATTGAGTGGGTCATGGAGCGCCAGGCGGTGGTGACCCACAAGGACAGCGGCATCGTCAACGATGCCAACCTCTGGGCCCTGGAAACGATGAACGACCCAGCCTACCCGCTGAAACTGCTGCTGCGGGTCATCACCGTTAGCATGAAAACGCTGGAGATTGTGGCCGGGTTGCCGAGGATGCAAGGGTAAACTTCAGCAATACGCCATGGAAGGAACTGATACAATGAATGGTACCACCGTTGAAGAAATCTGGGCACTGTTTCGGGAAAATGCCCAGCAGATCAAAGAGACCTCTCAACAGATGAAGGAAACTGACCAGAGTTTGAAACGGCTTAAAATGGAGCTGGAAGAACAAGGTCGAAGAACCGATGCGCGCATTGCTGAAACCAATGCCCAACTGGGGCGACTCGGTAACCGGCTGGGTGAATTTGTCGAGGAGATGGTCAAGCCGGCCAGTTTCAGGCTGTTTCAGACTGAAGGCATCCAGATCTATGCCGTCTACCCCAACATCAGCAGCAAGGTGCCGGGCGCCACCATGGAGATTGATGTGCTGGCAGAAGGCCACCATGAAGTCGTGGCCATTGAAGCCAAATCAAAGGTTGATGAGGAAGATATTGTCCGTCACGTCTACCGGCTACAACGGTTCAGAAAGGCCTTTCCTCGCTATGCCGACTGCATCGTCTATGGCGCTATAGCCGGCATGGTAATCAGCGATGATATGAAACAGCTGGCCATAGATCAGGGCCTGTTCGTCATCGTGCCGTCAGGCGATAGCGTAGTGCTGGTTAATGAATCCGGCTTCAAGCCAAAAGCTTGGCAACAGGAGGATTGATCGTAACCTACCACGATGGCGTACGCACTGGATCGCCCAGATCGGCGTCCACCAGCCGGTCACGCACTTCCAACAGCCGTTTGACAAGTGCGGGCTCAGCGGCGGCATAGCCCTCATCATCGACCTGGCGGCGCACCACAATACCGAGCAGCTCGGTGATGGCATTGCCCACCGAATTGGGACTGATGGTGACGATCAGCTTACCACGATTATCGCGGTAGAGAATCTGCTTATAGGCTGGCTGCCAGCGGATATCGTTGGCAAAGTGAGGATCGGCCTTGATGCGTCCACGAATCTCCCGAGCAGCCCGGAAAAATTCATTGTTGAACATCAGGATATCTTCCACCTGTTGCGGGAAGTAAAGATTGGCAGGTGCCGTGGCACCACGGGTTGCCACCTGGGCGAAGAAGGTGCGGTAAAAATCAAGAAACCCGCGCAGGATCAAATCGTATTCATCCCAGAAGCGGCGATGGTGCAAGACCTCGTTGCCACCGATCGCTTCCCAGCTCGGCAATCCCTGCGGATAGCCAGTCAGCAGCAGCTGTGATTCATTCGTGGCGATGGGCCGCAGGTATTGCAGATGCAGGCTCTGCATAAACTCACCATAGACACCGCTTAGGGCACTCAGAAACAGATTGTTGTGCCCGCCATCGGTCAGATTGGGATTGTCTGGATCGGCTGCCGGTGCCGCGCGTAGCTCATCCATGGGAAACACAATGAAATGGTTGTGAATCATGCGAATACTGGGCACACCGGGCTTGCTGAGTGGCCAGGTTGGATCCAGACTGGCCTCGCCGCACAACAGCAAATGCTGGTCAGGATCGGGGTAGCGATCAAGCATGTAATTAAAGATGGTCTGACTCATGCGGCTCCAGACATGACGCTGCGGCTCGGTCAGCTGGTCGCGCCGCACCGGACGACCGAGCGGATTGAGAATGGTCTGCGAGGTATCGAGAATGATCGAGGTATCAAACTCCAGACTATGGCCCAACAGCTTGCGGTAAAGCAAGAAGCCATCCTGGTTGACCAGCAGACCATTCTCGCGCGCCAGATTTTCCAGGTTGGCAGCGCTGTTGAAAAATTCGATAGCCGTCATTCCAGGCGGAATAGCCAGCGGAATTTTCCGGTGTGGAACCATGATTTCCCGCGGTACCCTGTTGATCATATCACGTCTTTCCTTTATGCCCTTACAAGCTGATCAGCCGCTGTGATTCTGCTGCCAACCGGTCCAGCAACAGTTGGTGCTGATCCTGTTGCTGCATCTGATCCACCAATTCCTCACAACTGAGGTATTCCGGTTCCAGCCCATTCCCCAAATTCTGGCAAGTACAAAAAAAATTCCACGGCGCCTTATAACCGGCCAGCGTATGCTCAGCGTAGGCAGCCAGCTCATCCAGATTGATCTCTTTAGTAATGGTGTGATCCATGCTATGCTCCGGTATGATCCGTTGTTGTTCATCCTGGGTTCATAATGCATCATCAATGCCAGTCAGGGATATCTATTTTATGACGACAGAATCATCCGATGTGGACTATGGTCCCTTCCTGATCAACACGTTTGGTGAGCGCTATCTGCCCACCGTCAATGGTGAGACCTTCTCCAGCAGCGGTGCCGATGCCTTTTATCACAGGCACTTCAGCGATTCTGTACTGGATAAGGACAGCCTGTATATCATGGCCGGCAGTGACTCTGGCCTGCTGATTCGCTACATTGTGCGCAAGGGTGTCCCCGATGGCACACGCTATCTGTTTCTTGAACTGCCTGGATTAATCGACCGTATCCGGCAAGATTTGCTGGAACAAAACCTGTCGCTACCGGAATCAATCCAGCTCTGCACCATTGACGACTGGCAGGAACGGGCCCGTGAAGCGGGTCTGAGTGACTATCTCTACATCAGCAGCGTTAAACCGATTAAGTCGATGGCTGTGGTCGATGCGGCCGTGCGCGACTACCTGCCACTCTGGAACAAGCTGTTCAACCATCTCCATGAAATCCGCATGGCCATCACGCTGGAAATCGGCAACCATGCCTTTCTGATCAGCGGCATGAAAAACGTCACCAGCAACCGTACGCCGGTGACCGTCCTGAAAGGAGTGTTTCAGGGCTATACAGCTGCCCTGCTGGCGGGTGGTCCTTCGCTGAGCGAGGCCCTGCCCTGGGTCAAACAGCACCGCCATCAGCTGCTGGTCATTGCCGTAGCCCGCATTACCGAACAGCTGCAACAAGCCGGTATTGTCCCGGACATCGTCGCCGCCATTGACCCCCATGAAGTCTCCTTTCAAGCTTCCAATGCCATGCTGACCTGGCCACCGGAAACACTGTTCCTGAACATGTATCACGTCCACCCTAAATTGCTGGGACAATGGCATGGACGGCATGTCTATCTGGGTCAGCTGCTACCTTGGGATAGCCCGCTCAATCTGCCCAACTACAACTTTCCCGGCATCACCGTATCCCATCAGGCACTGGGCGTCGCCTTTGAAATGGGGTGCAGCCAGGTGGTGCTGTGTGGCTTTGATCTCTGTTTCAGTCGCGAGGGATTTACCCACGTTAAAGGCAGTGTTGAAAGCCGCATGGGACCTTTCATGGATCAGACCGACTACCACGTCGAGACTAATGGCGGCTGGATGGCCGACACCCGTATCGACTTCTACATTGCCCTGAGCAACCTGCAGGAACTGGCCACCATGGCGCCCCGCTACGGCTGCCAGCTGGTTAACCCGGCAGCAGCGGCCGCCAAAGTGACCGGTGTGACCTACAAACCCTGGGAGGAGATTGTTGTATCGCCCTTGCCAGAACCGGTCCATGACCGTCTGCAACGGGCCCTGCCAGAGGACAGCCGTCAGCAACGCCTGTCCCATTGTCGGGCTGTGCTAGAGGAACTGAATCAGGCACGCCAGCAAGTCCAGGCAATCCATCGGCTCACAGCTGAAGCGCTGGATTGCAACGCCAAGCTGTTTGGCCGCAAAGGCAAACCGGCTGATTTCCGCTTCAAACACCGTATGGATGACATTGAGCAGATTCTCGACAGTGAGTATAAAATGTTCAGCCTGTTGGTCAAACGCTGGTCCCTGATCGATTTTCTCAAACTGGTCCGGGTCGATAAGGAACGTGAATGGAGTGACGCTGAAATCGAGCAGGCCGGTGACCATTATTACCGCGTCTATCGCAATAATGCCGCTGCTGTGCTCAACTGGCTTGATACCACACGTGAACATGTCCGTTGCCGCATCGAAGAAGAACAGGATCGCCCCAACTTCAAAAAGCTGCTGACACATTGGCAGCGCAGCGGCCAACCAGGACGTTGTCACCTCTTTCTGGCCCGCCATGGCTGGAACCCAGGCGATCTGCCCACGGCCATTGCCAGTCAACTTCAGCAGCTGGAGCAGCAGTTCCAGCTGCAACTCCATCCCCAAGACAACCCTTACCGCAAACACATTAGCAAGCTGAGTCATCCGTTGACGGTACGCAGCAAGATGCAGCAACTGTTCCAGCAACGCGATAGCGAGCGTCTGCGCACACTGGCCGATGGGTTGCGCCAAAGCGAGGTTGATCACCGTGAAGTCTATCTGGATATGATCGAAGGCTATCTGGCTGAAATGGCTGGCAACGATGAAACGGCCCTGGCCGCCTTTGGTCGCGTCACGCTGCCAGTTTTTCAGGAGCAGGCGCTGGCCCACCTAATCACCATCCATCTGCGCCGCCAGGAATACCCGTCAGCACTGGAGCATCTCAAACAACTGGCCGCCTTTTCCCCTACCCGCATGCCGCATTACGCCTCGTTGCTGCGCATTCTCGGACGACGCGACGAGGCCATTGCCACCTATCAACGCTATCTGGCCATGGCCGGCGACGATCTGGTCGTCATGCTACGCCTGGCGCAACTGGAACAGGAATGCGGTCGTGTCGCCGAAGCCAGGGATCTTTACCAACGCATCCTGCAACGGGATCCCGGTAACAGTGCCGCGGAACAGCTGATACAATCTCTGCCTGCAGAGGCGTGATCATGTCGGATAAAATGGCTGTTCCGGTCAAACTCAATCTAGGTTGTGGCGGAAAATCGTTCATCGATTGCATCAATGTCGATATCAACCCCCGATGGAATCCGGACATTGCGGTTGATATGAGCGATCCTGAGCTGTTGTCACGCTCCTTCATGACCCAGCGTTTTGGATCGTTCCAATTCACAAGGGACAGTCTTACCGAAATCGTCGCCTATGATATTCTGGAGCATGTGGTTCATCTGGTACCGTTGATGACTAACTGCCTTAATCTACTTCAGGAAGGAGGCCTGTTTCGCATATCGGTTCCCTACGACCTGTCTCTGGGTGCCTGGCAGGATCCGACTCACGTCAGAGGATTCAACGAACAGAGCTGGACCTATTTCACAACCTTGTATGCCTACTTGGGCTGGAACGAAGCCTGTTTTGATCCTGCTGAAAAATATATGATCATGAGTGCATGGGGGCAGACCTTACAGGCCTCCGGCCAAATGTCCCAGGAAGAGATCATCCGACAACCCCGGGCCATCGACTCCATGATCGTCATGCTGCGCAAACGCTATTTGACCGCTACTGAAAAAGAGCAGGTCGGTATCGAAACAAGAACACGGTTTGTGTACTGATTGGGGAACCGACCCATCATGATGATTGACAAACAGCAGGTTATCGGCCTATCCTTGCTACAGTTCAGGTCATGATTCGCTCATTTGCCAACACTGAAACAGAACACTTTTTCACAACCGGCAAATCGCGTCGTATTCCCCCTGAAATTTTAAAACGTACGGCCATGCGGCTTATACAGCTGGATGGGGCTCAGTGCATTGAGGATTTGCGTCTGCCACCCTCCAATAGACTAGAACTATTGGCGCATAGCCGCCACGGTCAGTGGAGCATCCGTATCAACGATCAATGGCGCGTATGTTTCCGATTCCAGGATGGCGATGCCCATGATGTCGAGATCGTTGATTACCACTAAAGGAGACAATGATATGGTCAAGAATGGGCTTCCGGCCATTCATCCCGGTGCCTTTTTGTGTGAAATACTGGACGAAACAGGTATTTCAAAGACCGAGTTTGCCAAGGCCATCATGGTGTCCCCTACACGCATAGCGCGTATTATCAAAGGCTCTAGTCCGATCACAGCAGAAATTGCCCTGTTATTAGGCCGTGCTTTTAACCAGTCTCCGCAATATTGGCTGAATCTCCAGACCGACTATGATCTAAAAATGACAGAAATGTCCATTGGCAGCCAGCTATCGAACGTACCACTGTTGGTTCAACCCCAAAGTTGACCCATTCCATCCCGCGTCTGCTGTTGATTTCAACAGCTACACCGATCGACCAACCGGCTAAGGAGGCAATCTGGGCTGCGCTCTCGGCTGGGATCCGCCACCTGCTGCTACGTCAACCGGGTCTTTCTGCCGATGATCTCAGGCCACTGGCGCAGCGATGGCGCCAGCGTACCCATGAACAAGGGGCCTTATTGTTGATTCATCAGCATATTGATGTTGCTCTGGCGGTTGCAGCCGACGGTCTGCATCTACCAGAAAAGGGCCTGGACACCGCAATGGCGCGCCATCGACTTGGTCCGAACCGTTTACTGGGCCGCTCCTGCCATGACCCGGTTACGGCCCAACAGGCCCTGAACCAAGGAGCCGATTATGTCACGCTATCGCCACTCTTCACGACCCAATCCCATAGCGATGCCACGCCGATCGGCGTAGAAAAATTCCGCAGTTGGCGCACCATGATCCATGGACCGGTACTGGCCCTTGGTGGTATTGATCAGACCAACATAACGGCAGCACTGGCCGCCGGTGCCGATGGAGTTGCCATGATTCGTGCCATTCTGGCACAATCCGACCCCTATGCGGCAGCGCGCTGCTGTCTGGCCCAGATGGATGTAACCCTGAAAGGTGATGATTGAGGTTCCATGAGTACAGTACCATCCCGTCGACCAATCGTTTTCTCCGGTGCCCAGCCTACAGGTCAGCTGACTCTGGGTAACTATCTCGGTGCCCTGCGCCACTGGGTTACCCTGCAACAGGATCACGACTGCCTGTTCTGCATCGTCGATCTGCACGCTTTGACGGTGCGTCAGGACCCGAACGAACTGCGGCAGAACATTTACGATCTGGCGGCACTTTACTTTGCCTGCGGCATTGATCCAGCCCGCAGTACTGTTTTCATTCAAAGTCATGTCCCGGCCCATGCCGAGCTGGCTTGGCTGCTCTCCACCTTCACCCAGATCGGGGAACTGGAGCGCATGACCCAGTTCAAGGACAAGGCACAGCGCCATCATCACAATATCAATGCCGGCCTGTTTACTTACCCGGTGCTGATGGCAGCCGACATTTTGCTGTACGATACCGATCGGGTACCGGTCGGCGAGGATCAGAAACAGCATCTCGAACTGACGCGCGACATCGCCATCCGTTGCAACAGTACTTATGGTCCCCTGTTCCGACTGCCCGATCCCCTGATTGCCGTTGAAGCAGCCCGGGTGCGCGATCTACAGGAACCAACCAAAAAGATGTCCAAAACGGCTGCATCCGATCTGGCCAAGGTGATGATCCTGGATGAACCCGATGCCATCCTGAAAAAATTTCGCAAATCGGTGACGGACAGCCTGGCAACCATTCGTTACCATGAAACCGAACAGCCCGGAGTGGCCAATCTGCTCGATATCTGGTGTGCCGCAACGGGTAATAGCCGCGCAACCGCGCTGGACCATTTCAGCCATCACCAATATGGTCGTCTCAAGAACGAGACCGCCGATGCGGTTATCACACTCCTGGCACCAGTACGCGAGCGCTATCATCAGCTCAGCCGTGACCCGGCTGCCCTGCAGGCCCTGCTGGCCGATGGTGCCACCCGAGCCAAAGAGCGGGCTGCAGGCATCATGAACCGGGTCAAGTCAGCGATAGGGCTGCCTGTCTGACCTTCCTGTTGGCCAACAGGGTCTCCCTTTCTGCCACCAGCGTTGTCGCAACCCGGGCGATTAATTCATCCCAGTCACCCAGACGACGTTGCCGAAACAGCCTCGTTGTGCTGTAGAATGGTGAGATATCGCCGTTATCACAGTCACGAGGCCAGCGATGATCCGGAACCAATGCAAACAGCAACCAAACCGGACAACCGATGGCGCCGGCCAGATGAGGCAGACCGGTATCCACCGAAACGTACAGATCGAGGTGATGCAGAATAGCGGCGGAATCCATGGAATCCTGATGAATGTCCGGATCATTCAAACGAAGGTCACGTACCTTACCAGGAGGGAAGCGCTCCATCAAATCGGTCCATTCACCCATCTGCAGGCTGATCCAGTCGATCCCTGGAATGTCAAACAAAGGCCACAATTTCTCAACGTGGGCAATGGCCCTGCCCCGGTCGAAAGGAGGTCTGGTCCCTACTCCCCAAACCAGTCCAACTTTAAGCGTGTCAGGTCGGTGATCAAAACCGAGTATCCGATGCCATTTCTCGACCTTATCCGGATCCGGACGCAGATAGGGCCTGTTCTCCAGGGTGCAGCCATAGGCTATCTCCAGAATGGAGCCCAGGGCACCCAATGGAATGCAATAATCCACTGACGTCAGGGATCGGTTCTCTTCAATGCGGATGACCCGTTCAACTCCGGTCATCGCCTGAAACAGGGAAGCCCGTGCCGGAACAGCCGAAACCGTAATACGCGCACCCAGGTGGGCTAGATAGGGAATATAGCGCATCCCTTGTATGGCATCACCAAAGGCCTCCAGATCGGTGGTGATCAACACGTGCTTGCCCTGCCAATCAACCGGATGGCTTAACAGGCCCTGAATGGACGACACGATCTTGTCACTCAGGCCATTATCCCTGAATACCACCTGGGTATGGGCTGTGTCACAGACCAACGACAGCCATTTTCCGCGTGTTTCGGCCGATCTTCCCTCGGTATTGAGGATCAACAACAGGGTTAAATCGTAGAAATATTTACAATAAACATCATCATTGATTGCCGCGGCTTTTTTGTAACAATCGGCCGCTTCAACCAGCTTGTTCTGGGCATCGTAGGCGGCTGCCAGAGAACGCAGCGTATTGAACGAGTTGGACTCCAGCGCCAAGGCTTGTTGCAGGGCAGCCTCCGCCTCCTGATAGCACCCGGTATCGTAGAAGGCAATACCCAGATTACTGTAGGCCAATGGTTTCGGTTCGATCCGGATGGCCTGCTGATAACAGACTATGGCCTCATCATAATAGCCCTTGCCTTTGATCAACACCCCGAGCTGATTGCATAGACTACCCTGTTGTGGGTAGACCAGGATGAGCTTGACAAGGCACACGATGGCCTCGTTGGTACGATTCTGCTGCAGATAGCCACTGGTTTTCTGCAACAGTTGATCGACTGGCACATCGGTCAGATCAAGCAGATTACGGCTGCAGGCCATGGCCTGTTCCAGTTGCCACTGGCCAATCAGCAGAATGCTCAGACGGACTTGTGCCTCGGCATGATCCGGTTGCAAGGTTAGGACACGTCGATAAAGAGGCTCAGAAGTCGGGCCGCGCCGTTGTTGCCGGTGGTAGAGATCGCCCAGCTGCATTAACGACGCAACCAATTGATGGCCCATAGCCACGTTATCAGGACGCAAACGCCAAGCGTACTCATAATGTGTGACGGCCTGTGCCAACAACTTTTGCTTTGACAGGACCACGGCGAGATTATAATGGGCTTCCGCATGGTTGATGTCAGCATGGATCGCCTGTCGCAGATAACCCTCCGCTTCAGCAAGGCGGTCCTGGATAATCGCCAGAACTCCCAGATTGCAGTAGGCTTCGGCAAAATGCTGCTGTTGTGCCAGTGCCTTCTGGTAGCAGATTTTGGCGTCCCTGAATTGGCCCTGTGCCTGACAAAGGCTGCCCTGAGCCAATAGCTGTCGTGCCAATACGGTACCGGAATGTATCAAAGGGCCATCTCCAACCTGACCTGCGCCTATACCCAGCCATACGGACCGGGTGCGTTTTTTCTCATTGCGTGATAGACTCATACCCTGTGCTACATTAACGCATCGTACTGGATTGAGCAACCGGTAAACAGGAGTGTGGTCAATCGATGGACACGCAGGAAATCGAACATATCGTTCTCAAAGCCAGTCAGGGAGATGCCCAGGCACAGCTACAACTCGGCATCCTCTACGAGAATGGCGTAGACGTGCCTCAGGATGACGCAGAGGCCGCTCAGTGGTATCGTTTGGCTGCCAGACAGAACGTGGCACAAGCCCAGCTGCACCTGGGTCATCTGTACCGCCTGGGTCGAGGAGTGGAACGCAACGACGATGAGGCCTTCAACTGGTATTTCAAGGCTGCTGAACAGGGTTACGCCGCTGCCCAGTTCCACATTGGCCAGCTATGCCGTGAAGGTTGCGGGGTACCCCAGGACGATACTGAAGCCGCCAAGTGGTACCGTCTTGCCGCTGATCAGGGCTACGCCAACGCTCAAATCAATCTCGGTCATCTTTACTACCGGGGACAGGGAGTCACCCAAAGCTACAAGGAAGCCATGAAATGGTACCGTTTTGCAGCTGACCAAGGCCACACTACCGCCCAGATCAGCCTGGGTAACCTATACCACAAAGGTCAGGGTGTGCCGCAAAATCATCAGGAGGCCCTCAAGTGGTATCGTCTCGCCGCTGATCAGGGCGATTGCCATGGCATGACCAACCTCGGTGTTCTGTACAGCCAGGGTATTGGCGTACCGCAGGATTACCAGCAAGCCATCCATTGGTACCGCCTTGCGGCTGATCAAGGCCATGCCACCGCCCAGGTCAGTCTGGGTGTGCTGTACAGCCAGGGCGCTGGCGATATGGAGGCAGACCCCAAGGAAGCGATGAAGTGGTATCGCCTCGCCGCTGATCAGGGTCACGCCACCGCCCTGTTCCATCTTGGCAACCTCTACGCTGACGGGATCGGTGTACCCAAAGACGATAAAACAGCGGTCAAATGGTACCGTAAGGCGGCTGAAAAAGGCCATGCCAGTGCTCAGAACAGTCTCGGCAATCGCTACCGCAAGGGACAAGGCGTGGCACAGGATTACAAGGAAGCGGCCAAATGGTACCGTCTGGCCTCCGATCAGGGCGATGTTTATGCCCAGAATAACCTTGGCATGATGTACCGTCTGGGTGAGGGTTTACCACAAGACAACGTCCATGCCTGCCTATGGTTTCTGCTGGCTGCGGCACGGGGCAATAAAAACGCCATCAAGGCACGGGATGATCTCGCCAGAGAGATGAACCAGGAGCAGATCGCCAAGGCCCAGGAGATGGCCCGTCACTGGAAACAGGCCTCCACAGGTCGAAAATAGCATGACAAAACTGATGATTGTGGCTGGAGAAGCCTCCGGTGATTTGCTCGGTGCCAACCTGCTGCTGGAATTACAGTCGATGATTCCCGATCTAACCGTCATGGGGGTGGGTGGACCGCAGCTACATGCTGCCGGATTGCCCCGTGGTCCATTCGATATCCACGATCTGGCCATTATTGGCCTGGCCGAAGTGATACGACGGTTGCCACGACTGTGGCAGATTCACCGTAATCTGGTACAAACCCTGAAGCAACAGCGTCCTGACCTGCTGCTGACCATCGATCTACCTGACTTCAATCTGTTGCTGGCACGTCAGGCACGCCGGCTTAATATCCCGGCCATCCACTACGTTTCACCGCAGATCTGGGCCTGGCGTACCGGTCGCATTCAGACCCTGGCGCAACTGTACCGCCATTTGCTGGTGCTGTTCCCGTTTGAAGCGCCGCTTTTCGCTGGCAGCGGTCTGCCCGTCACCTTTGTTGGTCATCCTTTAGTGCAGCAGGCTGTACCCAGTCAGAAACGGGATGAGGTACGTCGTCAACTGGGCATTGCCGATCACGAAGCCTTGGTGGCGTTGTTACCAGGCAGCCGCATCGGTGAGCTGCAGCGTCTGCTACCCACCATGCTGCAAACAGCCCAGCGGTTGAGCCAGCAAAATCCCCCCGTTCGTTCCGCTCTGGCCTTGGCAGAGGGACTGGGTCGTGATCAACTCATGGCTTGCTGTGACCATAACTGGCCGGCAGAGATCCCCATTTGTCATAACAACACCTACAACCTGCTCCATGCCGCCGATGCCGCCCTGGTCGCTTCCGGTACCGCGACGCTGGAAAGCGCCCTGATTGGTACACCGATGGTGGTGGTCTATCGGGTCCATCCACTGACCTATGCCGTCGGACGACGTTTAATACGGGTACCCTTTATCTCGCTGGTCAATCTGGTAGCAGGACGAGAACTGGTTCCGGAACGATTGCAACAACAGGTCAACCCCGACCAACTGACGGAAGACCTGCTACGTATCCTGCACAATCCTGACGTTTCAGACCTTATGCGGGCTGGATTTCAGACCATCCGCCAGCAACTGGCCCCACCATCCTGTTCTGCAGCGTCGATCGTTGCTGGTTTTCTGCGTTGAAGTTCAATCGATCTGGTCGTACGAGATCCGGTTGCGTCCGGTTGATTTTGCCTTCCCCAGCTGTGTTTCGGCCTGGGTAAGGATGAAGGCAACTGATTTTTTAGCGGCACACTGGACCGTCACGACACCAAAACTGGCAGTGACATAACCGGCGGTCATGGACTCCTTGTGCGGAATAGCGCGCAGCAAAATACCCCGACGAATTTTCTCGGCAATCACCAAGGCACCCTCCAGACCGGTTTCCGGTAGAATGCAAGCGAATTTCTCCCCGTCGTAACGAGCGGCGGTATCAGCGGCACGAACAATGACGTCATCGATGACACGGGCCACCTGTCTCAGGCAACTATCCCCGCTTATCGGTCCATAGGCGTGATTGAAAGCGGTAAAATGATCAATATCGAGCAGGATCAAGGATAACTTGGCACCGGAACGAATCAGTCTGGCATGCTCCTTGGCCAATAGACGGTCAAAGTGGCTGCGGTTGGATAGTCCGGTTAAATCATCAATGACGGTCAGGTTATTGAGTTGTTCACAGGTACGGCTGAGCTCTGTTAAATTCCTGTCGCAGGCCTGCTTCAGACCAATCATGTTTTTCACACGCATCTTGACAACGGCTGGGCTGAATGGCTTGGTCACATAATCCATGGCGCCCAGTTCCAGCCCACGGGTCTCTGAACCAACATCATCCAGGGAGGTGATGAAGATGATCGGAATGCGACTGGTAGCTGGTTGCTCCTTCAACCGTCGGCATACTTCATAACCATCGATACCAGGCATCATGACATCTAACAAAATGACGTCCGGCAGTTCTGCTGTGGCAATCTCCAGAGCCTTCTCGCCTGTCATGGCAAACAGAACCTCATGGCCCTCACTAAAGATATCGGCAATCAGCTCAATATTGATCGGCTCGTCATCAACCACCAGAATACGTGGTGGTGGTGGTTTGGTCATGATCCTGTTCCTGTAGGCCTAATTTGCCACACAACCGATCCAAAACCATCGAAGCAGACTGAAACTCCAGCCTATTGAGATGCTGCGCCAGTTGATCGATTTCACTGTCGACATCCCATCCAGCCAGTGTTGCCTGTAGTTGAGGAAACAACTTGCGTGCATTCAGATTGTTAGCCTCTACATTGTGACGTAATTCAGTCAAAATGGCAACCCATTCCCTGTTGTGATCCTGCCGAAATCTACTAGAAACCGATGGTACAGCCTCCACTTGCTTTGACTGCCATTGTTCTAGAGCATCGGCAGCAGAGATAGCCTGCGCCACCGCCTGCGCCATCGTCTCCATCAGGGCGGGCACCGCAGCTATTCTGCCATCTCGCAGAGCCTGTTCCACCGCAAAAGCGGCCTCGGACAGGGCCTGCGCCTCCAGCGTCGCTGCCACGCCTTTCAGTGAATGGGCCAGCCGTTGTGCTTCCAGGTGCTCACCAGAGACCAACAGGCGCTGCAATTCCGCCATGACATCAGCGTAGCCATCACGAAACTGTAGGATCAACCGGCGCAACAGCATTTCATTACCATTGGCACGCACCAATGCGACCGCTAGATCAAAGGGAGGGAGTTGATCCGGTAGACAATCAGGGTGGGCAACAACCTGTGGCATCGCTTCATGAGAAAGCGGCTGTGGCGATGGCGCTATCCCCATCCAGTGGATCAATGTCTCTGTCAGCAAGTTAGGATCAATCGGCTTGGTGATATGGTCATTCATACCGGCAGCGAGACTTCTGGCACGATCGCCGCGCATGGCATGAGCGGTCATGGCGATGATGGGTAAGGTACGACAACCCTCATAAGCGCGAATCAGGCCGGTTGCTGTCAGTCCATCCATTTCCGGCATCTGGACATCCATCAGAATTAGATCGAAGGGCTCCTGGGTGGCACGATCCACCCCCTCACGACCGTTGACAGCCATGGCAACCGAGATCCCCAGGTCGGTCAGCAATTCTGTCACCAACTCACGATTGATAGCGTTATCCTCAACCAGTAGAACCCTGCGACCGGCTAGATGTGCGGCCGGTATTCGTTGGTCGGCCGGAACCTGCTCCTGCTGCAACCAGTCGTCCCGTCGCGCTACTCCAAGCCGAGCGGTAAAGGTAAAGGTACTACCCCGCCCTGGCTGACTGACCACGCCAATGGTGCCATCCATCATCTCGGTCAGCTGTTTGCTGATCGCCAGACCAAGACCGGTGCCACCGTATTTGCGCGTTGTGGAAGAATCAGCCTGTAAAAAGGGCTGGAACAGCGCTGAGCACTGCTCAGCGGTCATACCGATGCCACTATCCTGTACCGAAAACCGTAGCAATACCGACGCAGTCTCCAGCAGATCGGGTGCTACGGTCACGACGATGATGCCCTTGTCGGTAAACTTGACGGCATTATTGACCAGGTTGATCAGAATCTGTCCCAACCGCAGGGAATCCCCGACCAGATAGTTGGGAGTCGATGGAGCAACGATCACATCAATCTCGATCTCTTTCTGGGCTGCCTTGATACCGACAATATCGGACAGGTGATCGAGAACTTCCCTCAATGAAAACACCCTGAGTTCCAGCTCCAGCTTGCCTGACTCAATTTTGGAAAAATCGAGAATATCGTTGACCAGTCCAAGCAACGAGTGGGCAGCATAGCCGATCTTGTTAAGGTAGCCGCGCTGCTGCACCGTCAGTTCGGTACGCTGGGCCAGGTGTGCCATGCCGATAATGGCATTCATGGGGGTGCGAATCTCGTGGCTCATATTGGCCAGGAAAGCACTTTTAGCCCTGGAAGCCTGCAAGGCCTGATCGTGCTTCTGCGCCAATTCCTGGCGCGACAGAGCTTGCCGAGTAGCGTGGACAAATTGGCGTGCCAACAGACCTATTTCATCACGACGATTCATGTCAGTGTGGGTCAACAGAGTGTCCTGGTTCTCCGTACCCACCAGACTGACAATGCTGTTGGTAAGACGGGTCAGGGG
Organism: Magnetococcales bacterium; assembly: GCA_015229115.1. Lineage (GTDB taxonomy): Bacteria > Pseudomonadota > Magnetococcia > Magnetococcales > JADGCH01 > JADGCH01. The sequence goes on along the minus strand of JADGCH010000005.1, from coordinate 8,632 downwards.
GATAATAACAATGCGCTGGATGATGACCATCAGAACCAGCATGGCCGTAAAGCTGGCTGCTGCCAGCAACATGGCGCTGATCTGGGTAGTACGCACGCCCTGTTGGCTGATATCACGCACGATACTGGCACGCAACAGCATGGCCGGTGCACCAGCAAGATCGGGCAAATGGGCATAACCATGAATCGTATCGGCTGTTACCCTGTCCAGCGCCGTGATTTCCTGTTTTAGCCGCTCCATACCGGTCTGGAACGGGGCAGCCTCTCCATAGGGTGGCGGCAATAACACCTCAAACTGTACCCCGGTTTCGTTGATCCGTTGCTGGATCATGTTGGCATCGATACGCCTGATCATGACCAAAGTACCGCCGATGGCGTTACAGGTATCCACATGGATAATCGGCGCTGATGAAACCAGCAGCGGTCCGACCACCTTATCGAGCAGGATGTCAGCGTGGACACTATCCTTGTGGCCATGCCAAAGCTGGGGCGGCAATGCTCCATCCAGAGCAGCAGGCCATACGGTGACCTCGCCTCCATCCCGATTGAGCATCTGCCCCCAGATCAGCCGGTGGTCGGTGTCATAGATCTGGATGGCATCGAAATGGGCTGACTGAAACAGGCTGGTATCGAGACTGTCGGCCGTGAAATCCTTGGAGTGGTTGATCGCGAAGTGATACATAGGATCCCATCGCGCCCAATCAATGGTGGTCTGTTCCTGTTGACGCAACTCACGCTTGAACGACTCAACCACCCGTCGTATGTCACGCTGAGCGCTCTCCTGCTCAAGATCGATAAATTTTGGCATCAGGACCTGGTCGTGAATCCAGAACCCCAAAGCTGCATACAACAAGATGGCCGCCAGTACTGCCCATGAGATTTTCAGTTTCAGGCTCAAGAAACACTCCATCTACCCGTATCGACCATCAACGCAACCGGTCCTTGGGTCATGGTAACTTTGTGCGACCTGTTATTCAAGCCTTGCATTGTTGGTCATCCTTATGTCAACTTGCTGGGATTGTGTTGTTGGGTTGCCTGAATGGAAGGAGAGGTGCTGCCGTGCACAGACTGGACCGTCTGGAGGAGTGGGTCATTACCGTGCTGATGGGCATGGCGACGCTGATCATCTTTGTCGCCGTTGTCCATCGATATGCCATGGGAGTTCCCGCGCTTTATCCTTATCTCTTTGCCTTCAACACCAGCTGGGCCCAAGAGCTCTGCATCTTCCTATTTGTCTGGATGGCTAAATTTGGTGCCGCCTACGGGGTACGCACCGGCATTCATGTCGGGGTCGATGTCGTCGTCAACCAGATGCAAAACCCGTTGCGCAATCGGGTGATTGTGCTGGGATTGAGTGGTGGGGTCCTGTTCACCGCCATCATTGGCAGTTTAGGGGGCTATCTGGTCTGGAAGCTGTTCCATACCGATCAAACCTCCGCTGACCTGGAAATGCCGATGTGGCTGGTTTACCTGTGTGTGCCGCTTGGCTCGGGGTTAATGTGTTTCCGTTTCATCCAGGTCATACGCCGTTTTATTCATAGTGGCCAACTGCCCCACCACGATGATACTGAAGTGGAAGGAATGGACGTCCACGACCTGGAACAGGAAGCAATCGTGCACCACGTCGAGCAGGAAAAGGATTGACCGTCATGAACAGCGCCCTGATCATCTTCGCCCTGCTGACCGTACTGCTGCTGACCGGCATGCCGATTTCCATTGCGCTCGGACTGACCGTACTGACGTTCCTGTTCACCATGACGCACGTCCCCATCGAAGCCGTAGCCATGAAACTGTTCACTGGTATTGAAAAATTCGAGATCATGGCCATCCCCTTTTTCATCCTGGCCGGTAATTTTTTGACCCATGGGGGTGTAGCACGACGTATGATCCGTTTTGCCACTTCCATGGTCGGTCATCTCCATGGAGGTTTGGGACTGGCGGGTGTGGTGGCCTGTGCCCTGTTTGCGGCAGTATCGGGTTCATCCCCAGCCACCGTGGCTGCCATCGGTGCCATCCTGATTCCAGCGATGGTACGAACTGGCTTTCCTCTCCGCTTCGGTACCGGCGTGGTAACGGCATCAGGAGCCTTGGGGATTCTCATCCCACCTTCGATCGTCATGGTCATGTATGCTGTCTCCACCAGCACATCGGTCGGGGCCCTGTTTATGGCTGGTATTCTGCCTGGAGTCGTGCTGGCAACCATGCTTGGCTTCACCACATGGTACCGTGCCGTACGTCTGAACTACCCACGCCAACCCCGCGCCAGCTGGCATGAGCGCTGGCACGCCCTGCAACAGGCTGTCTGGGGGCTGATGCTGATCGTCGTGGTGATGGGGGGTATCTATAGCGGCGTCTTTACCCCAACCGAGGCCGCTGCTATCAGCGCTGTCTACGCCTTTATCATTGCGGTGTTTGTCCACCGTGACCTATCCATCCGGGATGTCCCACGCGTCCTGCTGGCATCAGCCAACATGAGCGCCATGCTGCTGTATATCATCACCAATGCCATGCTGTTTTCGTTCCTGCTGACCCACGAAAACATTCCGCAGCAGATGGCCCAATGGATGCTGGACAGCGGTCTGAATGCCGTTACGTTTCTGCTGGTCGTTAACCTGATTCTGCTGGTGGCCGGTAATTTCATGGAACCAACATCGATTGTACTGATCATGGCGCCGATCCTGTTTCCCATGGCCCTTAGTCTGGGCATTCATCCGGTCCACTTCGGCATTCTGATCACCGTTAACATGGAAGTAGGCATGCTGACACCACCAGTCGGGCTGAATCTTTACGTCGCCAGCGGCATCACCAAGCAGGGCCTGACCGAGGTGACCGTGGCTACAGTGCCATGGTTGATCACCATGCTGGTATTCCTGGTGCTGGTGACCTACTGGCCTGCCCTATCACTCTGGTTGCCTCGGTCGATGGGGATGATTCAGTAATAGCCCCTGTCAGTGGGCCGTTTGTGCCTCATCACCGAAGATATCCTCCAAAGAATGGGCATGAACAAACCGGTCTGCCCATTCCTCCAATAATTCCAGGTTGGCGTTGATGACTTTTTGCTCAACCCAACCTGGGAGATCGGTAAAACGACGGCGCAGGAGGCGGAGCAACATGGATGATCCCTCCTCTTTGCGGCCTTTCTCCACGCCTTTCTCCATGCCTTTCTCCATGCCTTTCTCCATGCCTTTCTCCATGCCTTTCTCCATGCCTTTCTCCATCCCAATCTGTTCAAAACTGGTCACATACGATGGCATTTTACTTTCTCCTTCAAGTTCTGCCAGCTCTTGGGCGAGCTGCTGGTTAGCGATTTTTGGCAGCTGCAGTATCCAGTCGATAAAACGCAGCAGCTGACGAATCTTCTGATGATCCAATCCCTTCTGGTGTAACCCACGGATAATCTCCTTCTTGACCTGATAACGCCGCTCAGTGTCACCTCGGGTTTTCTTGGCGTACAGATGGGCCAGCAGGACAACAGCGAAGGGATTGTTCGACGCCCTCAATTCATCCTCACGGCCCATAAAATCCAACAGTTTGATAGCATTGAACCGGTAGATGATCTGACTGCCAAACTGGCCGGAACAGTACTCCACAGGACGCCAGCTGTCACTCATATCAGCGAGCAACGCAATGCCCACCACCATCTTGCGGAACAGGTCGTAAATACGGTAATAGCACTGGAACATGCGCTCTTCAAATTCAGGGTCACGATCTCCCTGTACCTCAACATGCAGCAGAATCCAGCGCTCACTGCCATCCTTGAGCCATACCTTGATCAGCTTATCGACCCGCCGGTTGGTGGTGGCCGCATCAACCAGAATACGGGCCAGCTCCTGATCGAGAAATTCCGGTGTACGGGACCAGTCAATGCTGTCATGCAGTGCTGGCAACAGCAAAGCCAACAACTCACGTAGAAATTCTTCTATAACTTCTTTCCACGGGATATCATACTCATCACGTGATTGTTTAGCTTCGTACACTGGTGGTATTTCCATCAACCAAAGAGATCTCTATCGGCATCGCCCTTCCTTCCTGATGGAACCACGCTTTATGCTTTTGAGTCTGTTTAATACGATCTGTATAAAATTTAACCTTATCTGACGAAACGAAATTTTTAGCCATGATACGCGCATCCGTATCATTGACTCTCAATGTCAGATAATTTGCTACGGAGTTAACAAAGGATGAATCAAAATCCTTGACCTCCTGAGATGCCAATACCAGAGAAATTCCATATTTCCGACATTCTTTAGCCATGGTTGGAATCAGTTTCAGTTTTGCGGCACGGTGAGCCTCATCAAAAATGACCGCGTGAGTGATGCGTTTTTGCGGCCCCCTCTGAAACATGGATTGATAAATGCTCTGTAACATGAAGATAGAAAAAGCGCGTTGCAATGCTTCATTTTGTAAAACATGGATTTGTATCAGTGCGGGAATCTGCACATCCAACAAGCTGGAGCTGTCCGATACGGTGTCAAACAATCCGTAGTCAGCCAGTTCAGTCAAACGTGTCATGAGCCCCTTATCCGGCTTTGATTCTGAACGTAAAATATCATAGAATGCCGACAGAGGTGGGATTTCTCCTGTATTTCCCTTTTTTGTCCACCCTCGATCCTGATAACTTTTGATCAATGCTTCCCGTATAGACCCCAGCTGTACATCTCCCAGATCAGGAAAAATCGCCGCAAAATTGTCCCGAAGCAAAGCAGCATTATCCAGGTAAGCGGATGGTTCGCCACTGACCACCTGCAATGGATTGAAGCCCAGTCCATCGTAACGAATTTTATGCAGTCGGCCACCAAAATGTCCTGCCAGTTTATCATCAATATCCTGATGATAAGAAAAAACAATTGGTACCACCCCATACCGCATAAACTGTCGGCAGATCTGAATCAAGCTGGTGGTTTTTCCCATACCAGGCAATCCAACCATCAGCAAATGGGGATTGCCAGCAATCTGTACCGACCAGTGGACAGCTGCACCGTTACGATCATGACCCAATAGAATTTCTGCCGTCTTGTCGATTACTGTCGACTCAACCGGATGGTTGACTGCCAAACGATGCTCTGGCTGTTGTATCACAGCCATACCAGCATCTTGTGTCGTAGTCACAGTTGCCTGCGTATCAGCCATTTCCATATTAGCGACATCAGTCGTGTTGTTTGAATCTGGTGTCTCGGTTGTCGTATCACAACGGGCTTCGACCACTATCTGCTGACCAAACAACCAGCACTGCTGATCAATGTGTGTAGGATCCGGCGCGCCATTCTCCGGACAAAAAACAAAGCCCAATCGAGTGACATCTTGCCCAGATGGCAAGGGGTAGTCCTGCCAATTTTCAGCCAGTTTGGTTAGCTCACGATTAATCCTCCCAAAAGCACCGTCACTCATGGTATGGCGCTGTCCTTTGCGCGCATAAAAACGGAGTATCCGCACCAAACGCGCACGTTGGATGCTTTTGACCAATGGATGCTTATCAGAACCAAACATACTATCCCATTGGCGCACAGAATTCTCAAGCTGATCACTGGTTTGCTCGATTAAAGATGAATCCCGCGCTGTTGCTAGGTTACGACGGTATTTCACCTCAATAAAAGTAATATTCAGGCCAGATTTCGTCGTTGTGATATAGATCAGATCAGCACGTTGACGGGTAGAGTCATCACCTTTCCTTTTTCCTGTTTCTGCTGACCCTAGCAACTCAGGCACATCATCCAATGGAACAAGAAAACCATCCTTTAACGATAAACTTTGCCAAGGTTCCGGTTTAGGTCTGCTGCTGGAACAGTAGAGTTGTATGGCAGCTAAGGCAATCATCTCCTGAACAACTGTTCCGGGCTGAACCAGACGCATAGCCAGCCGACCACTGATAGCCCGTAAAGCATTAAGCAGGAAATGACAGTTACGAGAACTGGAAGATAGCCCCATTTCTCCCAAAGCTGTATCCAGTAACCGCAGGATTTCGTCCAGTGAAGAGGTGGAGGTGATGAGCTGTAAAAATCCCAATTCATCCCGTTCCGGAACACAATCAATCAGGTAGGCATCATAAATCGTGCGCCGCTGCAGTGGTGAATCGAAATACTCGATGCCCGCATGGCGATCCATGGTAATCACCCAATCACACAACCGATGCAAACCCTCCATGACCTTTTCCTGTCCTGGAGCAATTTCAGTCACCAAGACAGGCCAGTCCTCTGAACTGCCTCCCAGATGTTTGGCAACCATGCGCAACAGGGTTCCATGCAGTTCAATCAATCGCTCAGAAAATTTCCGAGCTTCGGGGTGTTTGATACCATCGAAACGTGAAGGAATGGTGGATAACCAGCGAGGCACGGGATCAAAATAGAAACGTCGGTCAGGAATCAACGCTATTCCATAAACCTCCAGCGTTCCCGCACCAATACTTTTTTCTGATCTATATTCCAGACGCGATACAAATGGATCAAACCATAAAGCTAAATGAGCTGGAGCGTTTGGCTGACCCGAATGGCGCGACCAGGACAATCGTGACAGCGTCGTATCGCCTAGACGGGTGACACTGTCCAAAAACCATCGATCTTCTTCCGGTATACCACCACGACTGCGTTGCCGAGCAGCAGTGAGAGACAGAAACCGCCCAGTGTTCAGGGTTTCCCTTTCTGAGTAAAGCCCCAGGTTAAAAACATGGCGGTAGTGTTGCATTTGTTGCTGACCCGATGAATTCTCTGAGTCCATCTCAGTTTCATCATCATCTGCTTGCTTCACATCTTCCAAAGCGTGATGTAGAGCACGAGCAACAGGCATGGCATCGCCTGGATGCAGGGCATGTAGATGGATACTCCTGCTTTCTGGGTGGCATGACAGATAACGACTAATCTCCTTTCCCAGCAATACAGCAGCCTCTTTGCCAACAGAAGGAACAACGATGGTACCCTTGTTGTTACGATAGTCCAACAGCTGCGCCAGTAAGGAAACCGTCTCCTGTGGTTCCTTATCGCTAGTGTCAATCATGGCGACAGCATGGAAGCCAAGCATGTCGGCAAAAATCCAGCCAGTATCGGGAGCCAACCCCGGTAGCATGGCTGGATAATTACTCCCATTCAGTGGTTCCACCCATTTAATAATGGCATTTTTGTCATTTTTTGGACGATCAACATATTGGCGCACCAACAGATCGAAAGCCTGTTGCCATGCCACCCTCAATGGATGAGTTGGCAATACAATCAAGCCAATAGGTCGGTCTGCCCTACCCATCATCCACACTTCAACAGTCTGAATCCATGCAGCGGTGGGGTGGGCATCCTTCCACCATTCCATGGCAGCTATGACGTATTCATGAATGACGGTATCATCCAGATAAAGCCGACCCAGCGGACCGCATTCTGCTGGAATCCACTGAGAAAATTTTTCAGTTGCCTTACGGAATCGCTTGGCTGAATCGGCATCTACATTGACCGTTTCCGGAATAAACTCAAACTCTCCAGCTCGTGAACCATCAGCACGAATAGGAACACGCCAACGTCCCAGTGCACCTTTCCTATCAATCCAATCATTAGCCAGTTCTGCCAACAATTCCGGAACGTAGACGCGGCCACTGCCATTTGACCCACGGCAGCTGATATAACCCTGCCTGTCACGATTGATCCCCCGTATCTTATCAAAACCGGACAGATCAGCAGCTATTGAGCTGGCTGCCAGCGCCAAGGTCACAAATTCCTGACCACTGCTTGACTTGATGGCAGGAGTACTATCACCGAAACAGAGTAAAAAATCCTCGCTTTCTGTTTCTGCTGGTAGCTGACCATCTTTTGTATCTGCCAAAGCACGGATCACCACTTTGGCTTCAAAACGGGCATCCTCATCAATATCATCAAAATCATCAGCAACAAACATGCACCGTAACTGTTCAGCCCTATCTTAACAGCAGGATCAAAACACCACAAAGCAAAACGAGGAAAACGACGCTGGCTTCCTTTGTTACGCCATAGATGGTGTGATGGGATAACCGGTAAACAAACCGGTAAGTGACTCCAGTATACCGTACCCCTGCTTACGCATAGTATCGATATAGCTTCGATGAACTGCAAATGATAGAGCTCCGTCACCCGTTCGGAAACATCCTGACACCTTCAGTTTTACTTTCGGCATTCGGACAGCGCGCTCACCTTCGTTGTTGTCGAAAGGAACAGCCAAATTATGCAAAAACCGTAAGACACCGTCTTTGTAAGTCTCAAACCGCTTCAAGAAGTTGTAGGCCACTGATTGTTTGACCCTGCCTTTCTGACCTTCTTTACGTTCTGCAGCCGGATTGTCTTTTAACCCAGCCTCTATGAGCCTGTCGCAGAATGGGCTCATGATATGGTAGAATAGCCGTTGTTGGCTACCCATTTTGGAGGGAAAGATGGCGGGATTTTTTCGTGAGCCTGATCGCAAGCAAAGGTATCTTCTACCTGTTGACATGACGGAGTGGGTTCCGGAAGACGATATAGCCCACCTGATTCTTGACGTGGTGGAAGGGATGGATCTGAGTCGGTTCGAGAGGCGCTACAAGGTTGGTGGTGTTGGTGCGCCGCCATTATCTCCTGGCATGATGTTATCGGTCCTGATCTATATTCCAGACGCGATACAAATGGATCAAACCATAAAGCTAAATGAGC
>JADGCH010000059.1 GCA_015229115.1 Magnetococcales bacterium | reverse complement strand
GGATTCCAGGGCAGATCGTAGTGCAATACGGCAGTAAAGTGCTGTTGCAGGTTGATCCCTTCGCTGAGACAATCGGTGGCGATCAGGATACGCCGTGGTGAACTACCCATCTCGTTGATGTGCTGCCGGCGCAATTCATCCGGCAATTCACTGGTCACCACACGCAGATCCAGTTTGGCAAATTTCTTTGTTAACGGAGCAACCAGCTGAGCTCCTATGTAGTTGGCGGTTGCAATGTAGCGACAGAAAATGACTGGATGGAAGCCCCCCTGCAACCAATCCGCCAGAATCAACTCGGCAGAGGCCAACTTTCGATCCTCTTGATGGTTACTCAGATGTTCCAGCTTTTGGGCAAATTCCCTCAGTTGTTGCCGCTGGTGGCCACTCCACCGATGTCGATCTACCACTTGGGTCGGGGTATGATCCTCGGCAAAACCAAACTCACTATCTCCAACCGGATTGTCTCCTACTGGTTCTGAAGCGGCATCGTTTCCCAGATTGGCTTGACGGGTACGCAGCATTTCAAGGCCTGCCGCTGGACTTGACATCACCCCGCGCAACAAAGCTAACGCGGTCCAGTAGTGTACCCGTCGTGGTCTACCACTAGTGGCATCGGGAACAATTAATTGACGGACAAATCCGAGTATACCGATGAAGAATTTTTCGTAACTGGTGGAGAGCTTATAAGGCTGCTCAAAGGTTTCTCGCTCGGGAAAAGGAGTGTCATCGCCCAACCACTTTTCGACATCACCGCGCTTGCGCTGGACAAAATAGCGCGCCAATTCGCGACGTTGCTGCTGGCTGGAATCAAGCAGATCAATGGCTTCAAATTCAGGACGCAGCAAACCCAGCAGCGAATGAAACTCCTCTGGCTTGCCGCTATGAGGCGTGGCGGTCAACAGAATCAATTGTTGATGGGCTTTTTGAGCTATTTGTTTCACCAGATGGTGGCGTTGCTGCTGACTGGCTGCTGCACCCGTTGGACGGGCACAGCTATGCGCTTCATCAACGATCACCAATTCCGGGCACTGCTCAATAAACAGGTGACGCCTGGCATCAGACTTGATGAAGTCGATGCTAATGACCTGGAAAGGATAATAATCATAGACGCTGGTGTCTCCCTGAATATGCCGGTCAAGAGAGGCCTGGGTATTCGAGCGGATGATCACCGCTTCCAGATCAATCTTGGCACGGATTTCCTCCTGCCATTGTTCGCACAGATGGGGTAGGCACAGGACCGCAAAACGCTTGATTTGGCGTCTCTCCAGCAGCTCTTTAACAATGAGCAGGGCCTCGACCGTTTTACCAACCCCAACATCATCGGCAATCAACAAACGCACAGATGGCTGTCGCAACGCCATGATAAGCGGTACCATCTGGTAGGATCGTGGTCGAAAGGAGAGCTTGGCCAGAGAGCGAAAAGGTCCGGCACCATTGCGAAAGGCCAGTCTGGCAGCATCGTACAGCAATCGGGCCGTGCTTAAATCACCCAGATCGTCCCGGGTAGGTTCTGGGAAAGAGGCATCAACGGGACGGTCTGTAGCTAGGTTGAGTGGTAAGTAAACACCAACAATCTCTTCATCCGATCCACCGAGTGGTCTGACCAGCAGTAAATCCTGGCTTTCAGAAGGCAGCACGATCCATTCCCGGCCACGCAGAGAGACCAGCTTTCCAGGTTGAAACAGAGCCGTCATCGTACCTTCCTGAAAATATCGGGACGATCTGCTATTTTTTCAGCCAGATTATCCTGGTAATAATAGACCCATACCTCATCGCCACGCGCCATAATGGCTTCACGCTTGAGGGCATCATCGCTTTGAACCACCGGGTCATCGTGTGGAGTGCCATCGCAGAAAATCCATATCCGTGGTTCGTAATAAAAATCTGGCTGAACATAGATCCCGTCAACGCGCTTTTGTGCAGCATCGGGTAAACGTAAGCCATTTTGGTAGAGATAGTCGAGCCATTTCTGTTCGGTAGAGGAGTTGGAATCGATCATGCGCCGCAAAGAGTGATAGTGATCCTCGTAACTGCTGAAAGATAAATTGGCCTGAACTTCGATGGTGCAGATACGTAGTTTATTCAACGCATCCTGAATCAGGTGGCGGTCGATGATTTTATGGTCACGCTGATTGTAATAGCTGAGCAGGTCATCGTAGCTCGATGGTCCCTGGTAACGCTGATCCTCATAACGGCACAGGAGGATGGCCTGCTCAATCACCTGGTGAAAGACCTCTACGTCATCAATGAATTGAGACAAAATGCCGAGGCTGCCTTCTGCCGCCTCATAAATCAGAATGTTGGGTGCCGCTGGATCTCCAACAGCCACCACACCCATTTCGTTTGATTCGACCTGAAAGACCATTTCAACCGCTCGTTTCAGAGCATATTGCAGGGTAATAATCCCGTTAGAGGTCAACCCAAGCGGTTGGGTAGGTTCCATGAGTAAGGCATCGGCCAAATTGGATGTCCATAATTGGACGAGACGAAATTCTTCCCGATCGTTGGGCTCTGGTATGGAGCTGTGCCAGTCTCCCGAGACCAGGCCAATCGGAAAGCCTTCTGTTTGTTGCCAACGCCACCGATTGTTGACATACATTAAACGTGCTGCCGGGATATGGTGCAGGCTAAGTAAAACCGTCTCATCGGTGCGTATCGTTGCCTTGCGCACGCGATCCAGGTTCCCTCCATCGATAGAAAAATAGGTGCTGATATGATATCCACGTGAAACCCGTTCTTCTTCCTCGCAGGAAATGCGATCGATCTCCTCAGTACGTGATTCGGCCATTTCCAACAGGTTATGAAGGCGTATCCTGTTGGTCGCATCGCCGAGGTTAAGGCCTGTGAACGGACAGATTTCACGATCTTTCTGTTCGGGTGGCAAGAGGTAACCAGCTTTCCTGCTGATGACCACATCGGTTAGCAGCGCGTGGACATCCTGCACCACCAGTTGGTTGACCCGATATTTACGACCACTGTAATAGATGATGTTCAGTGGACCAAATTCACGCAGGGCAATCGATCGTGGTCGTGCAATAAATTCACCTGATGAGTCACTGGTCGGCAGAAACACCCGTATCGGTAAACGGGTAAAATTATAACCAGGTAGAAATCCTTCCGATGCCAAATAACGGTAAGGATAAAATTCCGATAACTCGCTAGACTTTCCAGCCGAATTGTTACGCAATAAATCGAGTTGACGTGTTGCTTGATCCTGATGGCGCTTGTGCTGGCGGTATGGATCACTGTTCGCAGGTAACAAACCACTTTCAATGTGTTGGGTGGCTTGAGTCAGAAGAGTTCTGGCAGAACGATACAGGTGACGCCAGCGTTCGATGGACCGGTCAAGATGATTGGCTATTTGATGCAGATTCCGCTCAACCCACTGATCGGAAAACCACGCGGCCCGATCGGCCAACCCTGACTCAAAATCTTCAATGACCCGCTTGAATAGCCTGGCAATCTGTTGCCTCTGGCTGGGGGAGAGTTCCAAACCAGCACGAACGGCTACGGTTAAGGGGAGCTCCGTTTGTTCCATGGCTACCAAATGGGCTATGGAGGGTTTAGCACCGACCTGTTCCTCTATGCCGGGCAGGCCTATTTCTGAAATAGCCAGGGCGTTGAGATGAGTCACTAACAGCTCTTCATTACACAGATCCAATCGCGGAGCCTGTACCACGCCGGCAACCAGGTCACTTTGATGTTGAAAATAATGTCGGTCGTGGGGTGAATAGCTGGAGCAGTAGGTAAATACCAAGGCTCCCTGGCCGCTGCGTCCAGCACGGCCAGAACGTTGGGCATAATTGGCTGGGTTAGGCGGAGCATTACGCAGATGAACGACGCTTAATCCGCCGATATCGACGCCCAATTCCATGGTGGGGGAGCAAAACAGGGCACTGATCGACTCACTGCCAATGCGTTTGTGGTCAGGATTTTTTTTTGCCTCATCCAGATACCAATCAGCCCGAAAGCGATCTTCCCGCTCCTGACGGGTAGCGGTATCCAATTGTCCAGTATGGTCTTCACCGCGTAACCGTTTACTACCGGCAAAATCGCGGCGGTACATCTGGCTAAAAAATGCGTTGGGCTGTGGTGATCGTTCCTTATAGCAGCGCTGTTTAATGACATCAGCACGTACCGTGACTCCGTCACCCAGTTTCCAGATGATTTTATCCAGACGTAACCGGAAGATGGGCACTTCACCATCATTCTCGCTACGTTCCCGTTGCGATTTCAGATAATCGGCCTGTTCGAGTTTATGCATGAACGTCAGGATGAACGTGTGATAGGCATCACCCCTGAGGTCAAGTGCCAGCCCCCGTTGTTGTACATAGAGTTTGACAAATTTACCGACCGCACTGGCTGGTCCCATGCTTTTGGAAAAAATCCTGACTGAACGATGCAACGGTTCATAGCGAATAAAAAAGGGCTCGCGCAATTCCTCTTTCTTGTCCAGGCTCCATGGTGGACGAAGCTTTTCACGAAACCGTTTCTCATTCACGCCGATTTTTGATTGAGTCAGATAATTCTCACTCAACAAGGCATATTCAAGACGGAAAAAATCGAGGATAGTGCGAATAAACTCTTTGCGGTCAGTGGTGGATAAGACGCTCAACAACGGGTTATCGTGCCAGAGAACATCGGAGCATGCCACCTCATCCAGATCAAGATAGTCAATGGTCAATAAGGCGCACTGTTCCAGATTGGGCAACACGATACGCCAGCTGCGCCGCAAATCAGCGACGGCGCGGTAGACCAAATAATCCTGCAGACACTGCTCGTAATCACGTCGGGTGGTAGCGATGGCAGGTTCTTCATTGCGATTGGCAAACTCAAGAAATGGTAATCCAAGCGCATTGAATACCGCTTCCCCCAAATTGGTATAATCGAGCGTATGGTTGGGGGCCTGTTCCAGGGCCTTGTAAATGGCCGCCCGCAACCGCACCACTTGCACAAAATCATTGAAGTGCCCCGCTTGTAGGGCAGCATCCTGACGATTATCGGTAAAACTGAGTATTTTTTGGTCTTTTTGCGGATAGCGCGCATCTTTGAGCTGATTCAGGATTGAAAAAGCGGTGATGGTTGTCGAGGTACTGCGTCCCTCACTGCCCAGTTTGGTCAGCTTGGTCCCTTCACTGGTTTTGGTATCATAAAAAGTACCGCTGGTTGGATCGAACAGCAGGGGTGCCCTCATGAACCACCCCCACCCTTTCATGGGTTCTTTTTCTGAACAGTTACCCCATTCATCGAAGTGCAGACGAATGGGCAGAAACGGCTTTTTCTTGCTATCAGCCACCGGCCCGTTTTTCGTCATGCGCTTCCAGCCATCAGGCAGCAGTTCAAAATCCTCCGTTGGATCCCAAACCTTTTCACCAACGATGATGTAGCCATCTGTGGCACCGCTATCCTCTTCTGAATTAGCGCGAAATTCCCGAGGTTCTAAACGGTCGTCGATACGCGTAACGCAAATGAAGGCCTGTCCACTGGTACGGCTGAAGACATTAGGGAAAATTGGTTTCTTGTCGCCATCATCCTGTTTGAAAACACCTGGTTCAAGCGTTATGAATCTCTGATCATCCTGGTCAAGAGTGGTGTAGACAGAACCTGTCTGCGAAATGAACTGGTGCAGCTTGAAAGGCAGCAGGGTGTAGCGCTGACCAGCATCCTGCAAGCGTTTGTTGACGCTGCTGATCCATGCAAGCATTTCTTCAAGAAAACGGTGGCAGGTTTCTATGGGTACAGCTGCTTCTTTTGCCAGGGACTCAACGATGGTACCCATTCGTTGTGGTTGGCAGCGTACCAGTTCGCTCTGTTGTTGTGCCAACGCTACCTTGTTTTCGAGCCAAATGGCGACGGGATGATTTTGTAACTGCTCTGTGCCATGGTCCAGATGGATGCCTTCCTGTAGGGCGGCAGCCAGTTGGGTGCCATCTGGCAAGGTGCCAGAGTCGCGTAATGAACGCGTGAGCGTTTCGTTGATAACCTGGTCCGGAGCAAGCGGTCTCCCAAACAGGGTTGTCGCCACCTGCGCCACCTGCTGACGTTGCGTTGCCCTATGGCCGCTCGATACCATGGTGGCCGATGTGCCAATACAGAGGATGGATTCACGACATTTGGTGCGGATCCGGCGAATCAGCATGGCCACATCAGCGCCTTGGCGACCCCGATACGTGTGCAACTCATCCAGCACCAGAAAGCGCAAGTTGGCGTAAATGGCGTCTCGCATCAATCGTTCGCGGACACGAGTCAGCAACAACTCCAGCATCATGTAGTTGGTCAGCAGTATCTGGGGTGGATGATCACGGATTTTCTGGCGGACCTCCTCTTTTTCCTGCCCGGTGTATTGTCCGAAAGTGATGGGAAAGGGTCGGCCAGTGGCATCCTCGTAATTTTTTTTGTAGCGGTTAAGTTCCTCAAATTGCGAGTTGATGAGAGCGTTCATGGGATAAACAATAATCGCAGTCACGCCAGCAGTATGGGGATTGGTCAGCAAATACTGAAAAATGGTTCCTATGTAAGTTAATGATTTTCCAGAACCTGTACCGGATGTGACCACAAATTCCTTACCGGACATTCCCAATTGGAAGGCATCGACTTGATGCTGATAAAGCGAATATCCCTTTAGAACATGCGCCATGTCATGGTGAAGCCTACCGTTCTGAACAAAATCAGAGACTGTTCCGACTATCCTGAAGGATGGGTTAAACTGTAACAGGGGTTCTGGCCACAATTTTCCTTGATCCAGTTCCCCCTCCACAGCAGCGCGTATTGTTGGATCAGCAATATTCACAAAGCTGCGGATGTAAGTTGCGTAATCGGCTACAACCTGGGAATGGACCTTTAAAACATTCATGACTATTGTCCTAATATGAAATTATATAATAGTCTGATAACATCCTGGCACTGCTGTCAACCAGCCGAAGCCATGGTTCGGGGAAAAAGCCGGCCAGCAGCTGCACCAGAATCAGCGCCAGGGCCAGGGCCATCTCGACCAGCGTCACAGGGCTGATCGATTGCTGGGCTAACTCGGTCGCACGCGGCGGTGACAGAAAAATGCGTTGAAAGGCCCACAGCAGGCAGGCTGCCGAAGCGACGTTGCCAAGGGCGGCGGCGATGGTTAGCAGGGCACCGAAACGATGAATGGCGGCTTCCAGCATCAGATGGACGGCGTTGAAGCCAGGGGTACCCGGCATGGCCACGATGGCCAGTCCAGCGACAAAAAAGGCCAGCGCCAGCAGCGGCAGATGGTCGAACAGCGAACCGAGCCGATCCAGCAACACGGTGTGGGTGCGCAGGTTGATCAGTCCCATGATGAAAAACAGCACCGCCATGGCCAGGCCGAAATGGGCCGACAGCAGCAGTGCTCCCTGGAACGATTGCAGATGGAGGCTGAACAGGCCGATGGTGATGATGCCGGTGTGGCTGACAATGGCGTAGGCCATCATGCGGCGCAGATTGCGCTGCTTCAGGGCCAGTAGGGCAGCGTAGAAAATGCCGGTCACGGCAAAGGCCACCACAAACAGATGCCAGCGCTGGACCGCCTGGGGCAGCAGCGGCAGCACGAAACGCAGCAGACCGTAAATGCCGGTCTTGATGCCCAGCAGCAGGACCATGGCCGGGACGACGGTGCCATGTTCGGCGATCAGGGGTAGCCAGCCGTGCAGTGGGAACAGCGGGATGCGCAGCGCCATGCCGTAGAACAGCAGGAAGAACAGCAGCGAATGGAGCATGTCAGGGATCGGGGTTGCCATCAGCACCATCCAGTCGAACTGCCATCCGGCTGCTGGATCGTGATGGCCTTGATTCCATCCCAGCAGCAACAACGCAATCAGCAGCAGCAGCAGCCCGACCCCCATGAACTGGGCAAAGCGGCGCAACGCCATGCCCTCGTCCAGCGAACTGGACCAGCGATGGATCATCCATCCGGCCAGGATGAACTGCATCAGCGAGGCCAGCAGGAACCAGAGCAGATCCAGGGTAGCCAACTGGCTGATGACGGCACTTTCGCAACCCAGCAGCAGGGCCAGAAAATGGCCTGGAGGCGTGAACTGACGCGCCCAGCCATACAGGACGGATGCCAGAGTGAGGAAGGCTGTCAGCAGGATGAACAGCACCGCCATGCCATCGACAGCAGCATGGTAGCTGAACGGTGCCAGGGTCGACCACTGCTCGGAAAATTGGAACGGCGCTCCAGCCGGATCAAAACGGCGGTATAACTCCAGCGCCAGGGCCAGTTCGCCAGTCGCCAGCAGAGCGGCCAGCTGATAGCACCAGCGCTGCCTGCGCCACAGCAGCGGTGCCGATAACAGCGGAACCAGTTGCAACAGGGCCAGTAAGGGTAGGGTGGTGGTCATGGCGCTACCCTACAGGATGATCATGAAGGTGATGACAATCAACAGCACCAGATAGCGCGGCTGGGCCAGCAGATGGTCCAGCAGCAGCAGATGGCGTGTGACGTAGGACCAGAGCCGTTCCATGCCAAGGCTGCTGTTGTGCAGCAGCAGACGCTGTTCGACGCTGTTGCACCAATCGGCCAGTCGCCACAGCAGCTGGCTGACGGCGCTGTCACCAGGATTGGCTGGATTGATCAGGGTTGTGCCATAGAGGTGATGGGAGATCCGTTGTTCCAGCCGGGCCATGTCGCGTGCCAACATCCGGGTGGGCTGCACCAGCAGCAGGTTGGCCAGGGCATCGAGCCAGAAACGCTGCAGGGCGGTGGGGTAGAGCCAGGAGGGCAGCACGATCCTTTTCTGTTCTGGAAAAGAGGGATCGGGCAGCAGGTGAAGCTCACTCGGGGCCATCAGGAACTGCCAGCAGCGCCAGATGGCATGCAGGCCGATGTGCCACGGCAGCCAGTCGAACCAGCCCAGGCTGTATTCGAGCAGCATCAGGCCGATCTGGGTCTGGGTCGAAGCCATCAGGATGCTCTTGATGTCGTTTTGAACCAGACCGCTGTAGAAACTGTAACCGATCGACAGCAAGGCCAGCAGCGCCAGCACCGGCATGACCCAGGTCATCTGTTGCAGCAGGGGTGCCAGTCGCAGCAACAGAAAGATGCCAGCATGGACCATCAAGGAGCCGTAAAACAGGGCGCTGGAAGGCGTCGGCCCTTCAAGGGCGCGACCGATCCAACTTGAGAAGGGGAACAGCGCCGATTTGGCCAGGGCCGCCACGATGAAGCCGGTGACCAGCACCGTGACGCGCAGGTTATCGGTGTGTGACAGGGCCAGGGAGAGGTCGCTCCAGCGGGTGCTGTGACACCAGAGCAGTGACAGCAGCAGGGCAGCGATGAAGCCGACATCACCGAAGCGGTTGGTAATCAGAGCTTGGGCGGCATGGCTGGTGGCCGTGCTACGGTCGAAGCTGTAACCGATCAGCAGGTAGGAACTGAGTCCCATCAATTCCCAGCCCACAAAGGCCAGCACGGCATTGCCGGCCAGCAGCAACAGCAGCAATGCGCCGATGAACAGCAGCAGAATGATGAAAAAACGCTGGAAACTGGCCTCACGATGGAGATAGTTGACCGAAAAGCGGAGCGTGATCAGGGACAGCACGCTGGCCAGGGTCGCCAGCGGCAATCCGGTCTGGTCCAGGGCCAGATCCAGCGCTACCTGGTAACGACCGCTATCGAGCCATGACCCCAGCCGCACCGCTCCCGGCGCACTGCCGTTCCACCACCAGTTGCCATCCAGCCACAGCAGCAGCAGCAGCGATAGCAGCGTTGCTCCGATGGCGACCATGGCACTGTGCCGTTCGCCGCTTTCACCGCGGTTCCAGCCGAAAAGATAGCAACAAGCACCGAGCCACAGCGCCGCCAGCCAGGGCGACAGCGGGATGAGCAGGTAGAGGCTATTGTTCAAGGGGTGATCACTCCAGCCAGCCAAGCCTGAGCCGATGGTCGCATCCAGTCGACCAGGGCAGACGGGATCAGGCCACCGGCCATGACCAGCGCCCAGAATAAGCCGATGATCCACTGTTCATGACGGTACAGATCGACCGAAATGGTCGCCAGGGAGCTGTTAAGCGGACCGAAGCAGGCGCGGCGGTAGTAGTGGATAAAAGCGGCGGCCGCCAGGATCTGCCCCCCCAAAGCAGCCAGGGCGGCACCGGTATGGCTCTGAAGAACGGCCAGCAACAGCAGCTGTTCAGCTGGAAAACCGGATGTCAGCGGTAGGGACAGCGAAGCCATGCCGAACAGCAGCAGTAAGGTGGAGGTGGCTGGCATCGGGCGTGCCAGACCACCGAGATGGATCCAGTCGTTCGAGCCGACACGGTGGTGGATGACGCCAGCGAGGATAAACAGCATCGAACTGATCAGGGTGAAATTGAACAGCTGTAACAGCGCCCCCTGGAGCCCTTCCATGTTGAAGGAAAACAGCGCCAACACCACCAGACCAACGTGGCTGATGCTGGCGAAGGCCAGCAATTGGCGCAGATTGCTCTGCACCAGCGACAGCAAGGCCCCATAAACGACACCGACCAGCCCCAGTCCGGCCAGCAGCCAGTGCAGTTGTTGCGCCGCCTGCGGTGCCAGGGGAATGGCCATGCGGATTAGGCCATAGACACCCAGCTTGAGGCCAACCAGGGTAGCCGACAGGGCGATGGGACCTTCCATCGCTACCAGTGGCAGCCAGCCATGGAAGGGAAACAGAGGTACCTTGACGGCGAAGCCAACCAGCAGCAGCAGAAAAACCGGTAGTTGCACCGTTGTCAGGTCGTGCGGCTGCGATCGTGACTGCGACAGCAGTTGCGTCAGATCGAAGGTCGGTCCCTGTGGATGGTACAGTGCCAGCCATACCAGTCCGGCCAGCAGGGCCACACCGCCGGCCAGCATCCACAGGGTATACTGGATGGCGGCCAGACGTCGTTGCGGACCGACGCCATACAGACTGATGAGAAAGTAGATCGGTACCAGCGTCATTTCCCAGAACAGAAAGAACAGCACGGTATCCAGTGCTGTAAAGATGCCGACGATCAGCCCCTCCAGCAACAGCAGCAGGGCAAAGTAGAACGGCTGGAGTTTTTGCACCCAGTTCCAGGAAACCAGGGTGACGGCCAGAAACAGCAGCGCTGTCAGGGGCAGGAACGGAGCTGACAGGCCATCGATGCCGAGGTGATAATAGACGTTGAGGCTGGGAATCCAGTCGAGCTGTTCTTCCAGCTGGAAGCCGGTCTGATCGGGCCGGACCATGGCAACGGCGATCACGGCCAGCAGCAGCTCTACCAGGGCTGCCACCGGTGCCACAATGCGTGTCTGGTGGGGATAGGGCCAGCCCCACAGCAGCACAAAGGCGATTAGGGGCCAGGCGATGAGCCAGGAAAGAAGATGACTGTCCAGCACGTTACAAGGATCCTCGCCATGCTGTTTCGAGTTGTTGCACTGATGCCATCATCAAGTCCAGCATCGGTGCGGGCAGGATACCGAGCAGCAGGGCCAGCAGGGCCAGCAGACTGGCGGCACTCATCTCGGACCAGCTCAGGTCGGTGACGTGGGCCATTTCCGGTCGTACCGGTCCGGTAAACAGCTGACTGACGGTGCGCAACGAATAGCCGGCCCCCACCAGCATGGCCCCCCCCAGAGCCAGGGCGGTCCAGCCGCCCCAGCGTTGCATGCCTCCGATCAGCACGTGTAGCTCGGCGATGAAGCCGGCAGTTCCCGGCAGGGCAACAGCGGTCATGAAGGCCAAGGCAATGAAGAAGGCAAAACGCGGCGCGATGCGTATCAGGGAACTGTAATGGTGGATGTCACGGCTGTGGGTGCGCTGATAGAGCAGACCGACCAGCAAAAAAAGCGACCCGGCCGCCAGACCATGGGCCACCATTTGCGTTATGGCTCCCAGCAGACCCGCTGCCGTCAGCGAGGCGATACCGAGCAGCACCACGCCCATGTGACTGATGGAGGAGTAGGCGATCATGGCCTTGAGGTCACTCTGACGCCAGGCCAGTACCGCTCCATACAGCAGTGTGACGACGGCCAGCAGTGCCAGCAGGGGTTGCAACGCCACCACCGCGCCAGGCAGCAGGGTGGCTGCCCGTATCAGACCATAGGAGCCCATCTTGAGCAAAATGCCGGACAACAGAATGCTGACCGGACTGGGGGCTTCGACGTGGGCCAGCGGCAGCCAGCCATGAATCGGAAAAACAGGCATTTTAACGCCGAAGCCGATCAGGAAGCCGATGAAAATGATTACCTGGTTTCTGGTTGACAATCCTTGCAACCCGCGCATCATCTCATCCATGGCAAAGCTATGGTTGGGCGAGGCATCGAAAGCCAGCAGCAGGCTGATGAGCAGAAAGACGGATCCCCCCATGGTATAAAGAACAAAGGCCAGTGCTGCCTGATGGCAGTTCTGCCCTCCCCAGCGACTGATGAGAAAGAAAAGTGGGATAAGCGTCAGTTCCCAGAATATGTAGAACAACGACCAGTCCTGGGCCATGAAGACGCCCATGACGGCCGTTTCCAGCAGCATCAGCGCTAGATAATAACTCTTGACGCGTTCACGAATAGCCCCGGAAGCGATCACGGCGACGAAGAAAAGCAATGTGGCCAGCAGGATCATCGGCATGGAAAGCCCGTCGACTCCCAGGGCATAATAGCTGCCCATGCGCGCCTGCCACACCTTTTTTTCGATAAACTGAATCCCGGCACTGTCGGTATCGAACACCAGCAGCACGTTCCAGGCCGCTATCAGCGTGCTACCGGAAGCGGCCAGTGCCAGCAGTTGAATCTGTCCGCGGCTGTTCAGACGGTCGGCTTGTCTTGGCAGCAGTCCGATGGCGACAGCACCAATGACCGGCAACAGCAGTAGCAACGTGAAAGGGTGCATGCTCGGGGTGTTCCAGGGATGGTTGAACTAGCTGACTGCTTTGAACGACAACGCTCGGCCATGGTACACGATATTTTGTGCTGTTGCAAAAGATCCTACGAAAAGGTGAAAATATTAATTTTTTAATGTACTATATTTATTCTATTAATAAATCGATCGTTCTTCATAATTTCACTTTCATCACGATTGACGCGCATGCGGCTTAGCCCGAGATATTTTTCTGCGTCTCTACACAACAGAACGACCTGGTTGGTGCTGACCCCAAACCCAACAATGATCTTGTTAATTTTACTATCTTGTTCATGATCGTTATAGGTATAATGACATTCTATCTGTTTAGGCTTTGGCAGTGTGTCTGCTTCCAGATCTCGAATCATAAATATTGAAACTATTAAAACAATATATTTTATCATCATTCGTATTTAACCTCGCATGTCTTGCAATATTTGTCTCTGCAACGTGCTTTACACTTTAGTTCCTGAATGAAACAGCCATCAATTCTCGGATTGATAAATCCAGGCCTTAATCCCGAGCAGCTCGAATAGCCAAGGGAGCAATTCTCAATACATTTAGGATAGTTTTTTAATCCTTCCTCTTTTTCACGAATCAGATTTTCCAATTTGTGTACTTCGTCCCGTATTGTCCTTTCGAGATTGTCCTGCGCGGTTTTATACTTATGAACCAGTTTGCTTTCTTTGGTAAATTGGTTAGCTTGCTGATCGGTCATGTCACAAGGGGCATACCTGAAATATTTTTCTCCATGGCTGTTGGTGCACTCCCAGAATGGAAGACTGTCTTTTCCTGGTTCAGCCATAGCCATAATGGGCAGCATCAGTAAAACAATAAGAATTCCAATCATTTCATTCATCACCAAGATTTTTGATTTGATTCTGCGGCCGATTCCTGGTGTTATGCTAACGGCCACTTATACGAAAATCCATTGATTTTTACGTTGCCCTGTTTCAAAACGACTTATTATGTCGTTTTTACGGTTATCCTGGCAACACAACTAGAGAGAGTAGCCTGCTTATGAACGGGGAATCCAACCATGTCGCCAACCATGTCGCCAACCATGTCGCCAACCATGTCGCCAACCATGTCGAAAGTCATCTGCCACTGCTGCGGCAATGGGCCATGTTGCGTATGATCCCGAGCTATCCACGCAAGGTGTCGACGCTGGATTTGTTGCAGAAGCTGTTGGCGATGGGATTTTCACCATTGTCATTGCGCACCGTCCAGCGTGATCTGGTACAGCTTTCCGAGATTTTGCCACTGTCCAGCGATGAAAACCGCCCTCGTGGCTGGTGTTGGGGCAAGGATGCGATCCCGGTCGATATCCCGGCCATGAATCCGCATATTGCCCTGACCTTCTGTCTGGTGAAACGGTTTGCCGACCGTCTGTTGCCACCCGGTACGCTGTCCTATCTGCAACCTTACTGGCGTCAGGCGGAACATGTGCTACAGGCCGTGGGCAGTGTTTCCGGTGTCTGGCCGGACAAGGTGCAGGTCATTTCACCGGGACAGCCGCTGCAGCTGCCGAATATCGTTCCGGAGGTGGTGGAGACC
>JADGCH010000058.1 GCA_015229115.1 Magnetococcales bacterium | reverse complement strand
ACTACCGTCTCGACAATCGAAATGGCGACACTGCCCGCCGATAATAAGGTGATGACGTCGGTCCCGGCCGCCCCGGTAATCGTTTCAATGGACGAAACACTTAAACTACCACTGGATGAAATCGTAACAGAATCGGTGGTCTTGGCAGCTGTTCCAACCGCAGAGGAAGCCGTGGAATCAGCAGCGCCATTGAGGGAAAAAGTGGTCATAACTTTAATCTCCTGATGTCTTCTAGACTGTGACTGTACAAAGAAAAACGGTGTGGGCACCAGCCCGGTAATCGATACTCGTTAACACAAAAAAACTGTAACAACGCAACTCGGTTGATGGTTGGCTGATAGTAGGCAATGGCACACAAATCTGTTCGCCATGTTAAACGATTAGACGCCACAATACAAGCATAAAAATCCTCCCACCGATGGCGATCAATCAAAATCTCCATCTCCCAGAGACTGATTCGGCATGCAACCGGTGTTCCATATCGAATGTAAAATTAAATTGACTTATGGTCTACCCTTACACCATGTGGTTGATCAAGATGTTGTCTCAATCGTAGACCAATTGTATCATTAGCAATCGGACGATAGGGCAAGAAAATCCCCGTCCTCTTCTCATGCTATCGGCAGTAAATACCCCCCTGCTTAAACCTTTTTTACAGCCATCTGGCATTTTTTTGCAGTTCGAAGCGATTACAGTCTTTTATGCCGAACGGAAACAGAGCAGGGATTGACACTGACCCACTAATAAGGCAGCATGCGGTATTTTGATTGTTGCCATCTAACCGAATGGGACGAAATCTGACGTCATGAACTGGCTTTCTTCGATCATCAAGCCAAAAATCAAGGATACCAACAAGCGGTCTCAACCACCGGAAGGATTGTGGAGCAAATGTCCGGGCTGCAGTCAGGCGCTGTTTCAGCAGGAGCTACAGCGTAATCTGGACGTCTGCCGTCATTGTCAGCACCATTTTCGCATCTCCGGGCAACGCCGCATCGACATTACCCTGGATACCGAAGCACGCGAAGAGCTGTTTCCAGCACTCTATCCAACCGACCCCCTTAAATTTCGCGACACTAAACGCTATCGTGACCGTATACGGGAAGCCCAGAAGGCCATTGGCACCAACGATGCCGTGCGTATCTACAAGGGTTTGATCCGTAAAATCCCCGTCGTTGTCGCCGCCTTTGAGTTTGAATTTCTCGGTGGCTCCATGGGTTCGGTCGTGGGGGCCAAAGTGGCTCACGGTGCCTTGGCTGCTGCGGAGGCTGGTTGTGGCTATGTGGTTTTTCCAGCATCGGGAGGGGCCCGCATGCAGGAAGGCATTCTCTCCCTGATGCAAATGGCCAAAACGTCGGCAGCTATTACCAGACTGGAAGAGGCGCGGTTACCGTTTATCGTGGTGTTGACCGATCCCACCACGGGTGGTGTCACCGCTTCATTTGCCATGCAGGGCGACATCATCCTCGCTGAACCCAATGCCCTGGTCTGCTTCGCCGGTCCGCGCGTGATCGAGCAGACGGTACGGGAAACCTTGCCGAAAGGATTTCAGCGCAGCGAGTATCTGCTGGAACACGGTTTCGTCGATATCATCTGTCAACGTAGTGAAATCCGGGACACTCTGGCGATCCTGCTGTCGCGTCTGACGGGTACCCCCATTCCCGAACAGCACTACGGAGAGTTTGCTTCTTCCCAATCCCTACGTGGTGGTCCCGACCTGCCACTGTTGCTCTCGGGTGAATTCAATAGCCATGAATGATGCTGCGTTGACCCGACTGTTACAACAGGCGCAACGCAACATCCAGACCGAGCCGTTGCTGGGTCTGGAGCGCATGCGGCAACTGCTGTCTGCCTTAGGCAATCCCCAACAGCAGGGCCATTTTATTCATGTGGCTGGTACCAATGGCAAGGGGTCTACCATAGCCTTTCTGCGCACCATGCTGCTGCAGGCTGGCCATTGTGTTGGCAGCTACACCTCTCCCCATCTGCACTGTTTCAATGAGCGCATTGTCGTCAACGATCAGTCGATTACAGATGAGCAGCTGCAGGCCCTGTTACAACAGGTGCTGGCTATTCCCTCGGAGGCTACCTTCTTTGAATTGACAACGGCGATCGCCTTCTGTCATTTTGCCGCGTTGCCGTCGTTACAGCTAACACTGCTTGAAACCGGTCTTGGGGGTCGGCTTGATGCGACCAATGTCGTGACGCCCTGTCTCTGTATCCTGACCGCCCTGGATCTTGATCATGGTGACTATCTGGGAACAACCCTATCGCAGGTGGCCCGGGAAAAAGCTGGCATTCTTAAAGTTGGTGTGCCAGCTGTTGCTGATCCCGGATCGGCGATCGCCACCACCGTCATCCGTCAACGAGCTCGTGAACTGTCCACACCACTGTGGCTGCGCGGCGAGCAATTCGACTATATCATCCATCGGGATGGCACATGGCACTACCAAGATCAACAGGGTACGCTATCCCTACCCGCTCCAGGCCTGATCGGCGATCACCAGTACCAGAACGCTGCCTTGGCGATCGCTGCCTTGCGCCTGCTGCAATGGCCCATCGAGACAGAGGCTATCAACCGTGGCATAGCCCAGACCCGTTGGCCGGGACGAATGGAACGTTATGAAGCCCCTGTCACAGTCTGGCTGGATGGCGCCCACAACCCCCACGCTATTCAGGCCTTGCTGCAGACCTTGGCTAGCCTGCCAGGATCGCCCACCTACCTGATTTTTTCGGCATTAAAAGACAAGGATGTCGCTGCCATGGCCTGTCTGTTGGCCTCTGTGGTTGATCGTGTCTGGACGGTTTCGGTGACCACGGAGCCAGAATCGCGCTGCCTGTCATCCCAGCAGCTCGCCACCCTCTGGCAACCTTATCACACGGCTGCCACACCTTGCTCCAGCGCTACAGAGGCCCTTGAGCAGGCTTTAAGCGCGTGCCCAAGTCATGGCCGTGTTGTGGTGACAGGGTCGCTCTATCTGGTTGCTGCGGTACGATCTTACCTGCTATCTCGGACACAGCCATGAAAAGGATCACCCTTATCACCTTGGTGACAGGATCGTGGTGGCTGACTCCAGCAACGGTCCATGCCGACGACGACCGCCCTGAGATGCCGATTGAAATTGAGGCAGACCAGCTGGAACAGGATGCTGAGCGGACCATTCGTGCCAGTGGTGCCATTCGCCTGCAATGGCGCGGTTCGGTACTGACCGGCGAGCAGCTGCATTTCAACCCGGGCCAGTCCCAAGGCAAACTGGAACCAGCCAACATCGATCTGGCCGGACCAGGTGGCCATGCCTCGGCTGCATCAGTCACCGTGGTCGATCCCACCACACTCCAGCTGGATCAGGCCAGTTTTACCAACTGCGACTGTGAGGATCCCCCGTGGCATTTGAAAGCACAGCAGATGCGTGTTGACTACAAGACCAACCAGATCACGGCAGATCATGCCTCCCTGGAACTGCTGGGCGTGCCCGTTGCCTATACACCCTGGTGGCGCCATCCCATCGCCCGCATCCGCCAGAGTGGCTTTCTGATCCCTTCCTTCCGCAGCAGTCGTAGCAATGGACTGGAACTGGATATCCCCTACTACTGGAACATCGCTCCTGATCGTGATGCCACTCTCACACTGCACCCCACCACGCAACGAGGTCTGCTGGGTAAAGTCCAGTATCGTTATCTGGATCAGGACTACCGTGGTGAACTGAATCTTCATGCCATCCAAGATACCCAGGACCAGGAGTTGCGAGGGCTGCTGCGCTTCGATCATCGTCAGCGTCTCGACGAATGGCGCCTGAACGCCCATCTGGAACGCACCAGAACGCGCAATTTTATCACCGATTTTGATCAGGAACTGGTAGAGCGCTCCGCACTCCATCTGGAGTCTTACGTCACGCTCAACCGCCTCTGGAGTCAGGCCGACCGTTATACCGGCCTGGAGGGAGGCAGCCGTTGGTTTCAGGATTTGCGTCGACAGGACGAGAACCATACCGCCCAGCAATTACCCTATCTGACCCTGCTGGACAGCCGTCCTCTGACAGCGGATGGCCGGTTGCGTCTGGAAAACGGGCTGCGTTTTGATCACTTCTTTCAGCTGTCAGGTGACCATACCCAACGTTTCGATGTGGCTCCAACCCTGCGTTATCAGCACCCCCTCCACATCGGTTCCATTGAAGGGGCTGCCGGTGTGCGAGGAACATTCTATCGTGTCAGCGGTCTGCCTGAGTTTGTTACAGACACCATCGAAAACGATTCAGTCCGACACCGCGAGGCTTCGTGGGCCTCCCTGCGCCTGAACAGTACGCTGCGTCGCCACTACCCGGAAGCAGCCCTCAGCCACACCCTTGAGCCGACCGTTCAGTATGTGATCAACAACGTGACCGATCAGAGCCAATTACCCAATTACGACTCCTGGAATTACCTCAACCCAGCACAACCTCGTCCGCGTGAGTTCAATATTACCAACCTGTACGCCATCAACCAGTTTCCGGGTATTGACCGCATCAGCGGCGGACAATGGATCAGTTATGGTCTGACCAGTCGCCTGTTTGGTCAGCAGGAGGGTTCTGGCTCGTTACGCGAATTGGCCACTTTTGCCATCGGACAACGCTGGGCTCCATCGGGAGATCGCGATTACCAGGGCGGTTATGCCCTGTCTGATCTGGTCGCTGGCATGGATCTGTTCCCCCATGAGAACTGGGCCATTCTCTCCGCCATACGCTACGATCCGCACGCATCCATGGTGCGTGCTACCGATATCGAAATGCAGACAACGTTACCCCAGCAGGGCAAACTGGCCATCGGTTACCACCGTCACCAGCTGCCTTATGACGAAGCAATTGAGGATGCTTCCATCAAGAGTAATGTGCGGTTATTATCCTCCTGGCGCTGGCTGCAGCAACTGGACTATTCTCTGGAGCAGCGTGAGCTGAAATCGTGGCGTTCAGGACTCCAGTATGAACATGAGTGCTGGTCGTTTCTGCTGAACGCCGGTCGTCATGTCTCAACCGATCCGTTACAGAACCGCGGTAATTTTATTGGTTTTTTAGTCTCATTTCAGGGGCTGGGTGGTTATGGCATCAAATAGAATGATCAAGATGGCCCTCATCGTGTTGCAACCGCTGTTGGTCCTTCTGCCTCTGTGGTCTGAAACGGCTGTGGCCGCCAAGCTGGTCGACCGGATTGCTCTGATGGTCGATGGCGATCCGATCACGGAGTCGGAAGTGGCCACCGCTACGACGCTGGTCAGCCATAAAATCGGGGCAGCTGCCGCCAACCTTCCCCCGGACGCCTTGCGTCGCCAGATTCTGGATGATCTCATCATGCGTACCCTGCGACGCCAAAAGGCCAAACAGATGGGCATCCAGGTCAGTGACCAGGAAGTGGACCGTGTGTTTGCCAACGTCGCGCGCAACAACCAGATTTCACCGGAACAAATGGTAGCCACCCTGAAGAAAGAGCGCATTGAGCTGCAAAGTTATCGTCAGGATTTGCGCGATCAGCTCGTCCAGATCCATCTGGTCAATCAGCTGATTCGTCCTGGTCTCAGTGTCTCCGAAGAGGAATTGCAGGCTTTTTATTATCAGGGACAACCTTACAGAAGGCCCAGTAACCAGACTACGCACAAGCCAAAAGAGACCGTGGATGTCGAGCAGGTGCGGGTTGGTCACATTCTGGTAGCACAGGGTCGGGATGACGTCACAGAGCAGCAGCAGAAAAAGACGCTTGCGGAGCAGCTGTTCAGTCAGCTGGAACAGGGACAGCCCTTTGCCTCGCTGGCCAGTCAGCACTCCGATGATCCGGTCAGCCGCAAAAAAGGCGGTGAGATTGGCTGGTTTAAACGGGGGGAAATGCCCAAGGATCTGGAAAATACGGTATTTGCGCTGAGTCCAGGACAGTACAGTCGTCCCCTGCGTTCACCACAGGGGTGGCACATCCTGCTGCTCTACGAGCGCCACGAGCCCTCATCGAATGAACCTGCCACGGTCACCAGCCCGCCAAAGCAGGAACCACGCGCCCTGCCCCCGCTGGATCTGCCCAGCACCCAGAAAGATCAGCTGCGTCAGCAGATTCTTGACGCCAAGGTAGAGAGCCGTTATCGCCAGTGGCTGCGTGATTTGCGCCTACGAGCATTCGTCGAAGAACCCCGACCATGATGAAGCCGATCGCCATCACCATGGGCGATCCGACGGGAATTGGTCCAGAAGTGATTCTCAAGGCGGTTCAACAACGCCCCAGCGATGGTTCAGAATGGCTCTATATTGGCGATCCCGATCTGCTGACATGGAGTGCACGCCACCTCAATCTGGAACTGCCCTGGCAGCGGTTAACGTTGTTGCCCACCCACCATCGTGTTGATCTCGGGCGTTTTCAACCAGGACAGCCGGATCCGGCCCATGCCGCTGTGATCATGGAGTGCCTGGATAGGGCCTGTCAGTTAGCGCTGACAGGTGAAGTAGCCGCCATCACCACAGCACCGATTCATAAGGCCTCACTCCATGCTGCTGGTATGGCCTTCCCAGGTCATACCGAATATCTGGCCCATCGGACCGCTACCGCCCATCCAGTGATGATGCTGACAGGTGGCGACTTGCGGGTAGTCCCGGCAACGATTCATCAATCGCTGGCATCGGTTGCTGCCTCGCTGCAGCCATCCGGTCTGCAACGGGTCATCACTACCACCCTGACAGCCCTACAGCGTGATTTTGCCCTGTCGGCTCCCCGTATTGCCGTGACCGGCCTCAACCCCCATGCTGGTGAGCAGGGCTCCTTTGGACGCGAAGAGATCGAGATCATTGCACCGGTGTGCCGACAATTGTCGCAACAGTGGCCACCAGGAACGATTTGTGGCCCCTTGTCGGCCGACAGCCTGTTTCATGCCTCGCAACGCAAGGGTTATGATGCTATCGTCTGCATGTATCACGACCAAGCCCTCATCCCAATCAAGATGCTGGCCTTTGGTGCTGCTGTCAATGTCACACTCGGCCTGCCTATCGTTCGTACCAGTGTCGACCACGGCACAGCGCACGATCTGGCCGGTCGGGGCCAAGCCAGTCCGGAATCGCTGCTGCAGGCCCTCCATTTGGCAAAGGTGATGGCCCACAACCGTCTGCTACCGACGTGACCGACTCCATACTGGCCCAGTTGCGTCATCATGGCATCCATCCCAAAAAAGGGTTGGGGCAACATTTTCTCATCGACGCCCATCTAGCCCAGCAGATCGTGCTGTTATCCGGGGTAACGGCCACCGATCGGGTGGTGGAGATCGGTCCAGGGGTTGGCGCACTGACCACATGGCTGTTGCAGCAGGCCGGGTCGCTCCATGCCATTGAGCCGGATCAACAGCTGCTGCCCCTGCTGCAACAGCGCTGCCATGGACTCGGCCAGCTGACCGTCCTGCACGAGGACGCCCTGCTGCACGACTTCACCCAGCTTAGTGCACGGCTGGGGGGGCCGTTAGTGATTGTCGCCAACTTGCCTTATAACATCAGTACCCCGCTGTTGCTGCACCTGCTGGAACAGCGCCATGTCATCCAGGCCATGACACTGATGTTTCAGAAAGAGGTAGCGGATCGCCTGGTCGCTCCAGCCGGGTGTAAAAGCTACGGTACGCTGTCGGTGTACTGCCAGTTATGGTGCCATGCTACGTCTCTGATGGATGTGGCTGCCCATGCCTTTTATCCACCCCCCAAGGTGCTGTCAACCGTGGTACAGCTCACCCCGCGACAACAGCCGCTGTTTCCGGTCCATGATGAGCCGTGGCTGCGCCGCGTGGTGCGTGCTGCCTTTGGCCAGCGGCGCAAGACCCTGCGCAATGCGTTGATGGTACTGGGATTGAACAGCAGTCAGAGTGAGCAATGGCTGGGCCATGCCGCCATTGATCCACAACGGCGGGGAGAGACTTTGACGCTGGCGGAGTTTGTTCAGCTGGCCAACAGCTACCCATCTTCGGTCAGCATCATTCCTTCGATACTGTCACGCACCTGACTTAACAAGGCCTTACGTTCGGTGCGCGACAGTCCCTCCGTGGCGATCGCAGGACCAATACGCACCCGAATCACCCCCGGATACTTCAGCAGAGCGCGCCGACGCCAGAATTGACCCGCATTGTGGGCCACCGGTACAATCGGCACACCGGCTGCCATGGCGATGACAATGCCACCGGCCTTGTAGTCTCCTACGGTTCCCGGTTCTACCCGGGTCCCCTCTGGAAACACCACCAGTGAAACGCCCTGCTGGAAGTAGATCTGGCTGCGCTGCTGGATGATTTTCAAGGCCTCTGTCATCTGTCCTCGATCGATAAAAATCTGTCCTGTGGCGTGCAGAGCCCAGCCGAAGAAAGGAATCCAACCCAGACTGCGCTTCAGAACCCAGACAAACGGAGGAAAAATGGCATAAAAGGCCACCGTCTCCCAGGCAGATTGATGCTTGGCCATGATGACGAACGGCGGCGGTGGCAACTGCTCCAGTCCTTCGACCTGATAACGCAACTGACACAAAATAGCCAGTAACCCGTTGACCGTCCGACTCCAAAGACGCCCGATGGCCTGCCGTTGTTTCAGGTCAGTCAAGGGCCAGGACAGCACGATCAGCAGTGAATAGCCCACCGTGACCAGTACGAACAACACAAAAAAAAGCACGGAGCGGACGGCAATCATGGGTCAGTATTCCGAACCAACATCCACATGACCCTGATGCGGGGGCATCTGGCCCGGTCCAGCCCCACGCGGCGGCGGGGGCTCCTTCTGAGCTGGGTTGGACGTTCTCCCAGTCCCTGTTCCATAAGGAGCCGATGGCACCGATGGCGGTGGGGCCACCACCGCCGGGCGACCACCACCACGCACATCACCCCATCCGCCCGAGGAAGGCGTTGTTGGAGACCCAGCTGGAACGGAATTGCCTCCGGCCGGACTAGTCTCCATACCTCCCACCGCCTCTTCCTCAACATCTCCACCACCACGAGGAGTGGTCGTTTCTACCGCTATCGGTCCAGCCAGAGGCCCTTGCCCATCCCTGAAGGCTTCCAGCACCACCCGCCCTGCCCCCGGTGCCGGGGAACGACCGCTGTGTGGTTCAACCATTTCCAGATGGATACCAGCCGGAACCAGAAAATCGGTCACAGGTTGGCTCTTCAGAGCCTCGCGCATGAACTCGATCCAAATTGGCAAGGCCGCACGTGCTCCGGTCTCCTTGGCACCCAAAGAGGTATAATCATCGTAACCAACCCATACCGCCACCACCAGCGACGGGCTGTAACCGACAAACCAAGCATCACGAAAGTCGTTGGTGGTGCCGGTTTTACCCGCTAAAGGTCGATTGAGCGATTTAGCTTCCTGCGCCGTACCGTGGGTGATCACTCCTTTGAGTAGATTAGTAATCTGATAGGCCGTCTGCGCTGGAATGGCACGGGTACCAAACTGACTTTTCTGTTCTTGCTCACCCCGATTTAACATGCCTCGCTCCGGCTCGACATGACACAGCAGACAGTCTCCGCCCCCATGACGATGGACCGTACGACCAAAACGGTCCTGAATGCGCGCAATATAGACTGGCTTGACCAGCTTGCCGCCATTGGCGAAGGCGGCGTAGCCGGAAGCCATCTGCAACGGTGGAAAACCGGCCGTACCTAGGGCAATGGTCAGGTTAAGGCGTGAGTCAGGAACGGACAGGCCAAATTTATTGAGATAAGCCCCTATGGCGGGCACCCCGACACTCTTGACCAGCCGGATGGTCACCAGATTGCGAGAATGCTCCAGAGCAATACGCAGCGTGGTCGGCCCCATGAAGGTATGTTCGTAGTTTTGGGGCATCCAGATTTTGGTCTGGCCGGTTTCTGGATCGCGATAAGGAACAGGCAACGGACTATCGTCAACGATACTGACCGGAGAAAACCCGTTATCGAGGGCCGCCGCATAGACAAAAGGCTTGAAGGAAGATCCGGGTTGCCGCTGTCCCTGGGTGGCCCGGTTGAATTCACTGCGGGCAAAGTCATAACCTCCCACCAGCGCCAGGATTTCTCCGGTGTGAGGATCGAGTGCCACCAAGGCTCCTTCAACGTCAGGGTCCTGGGCCAAACGCCAGCTGCCCTTCCTTTCGACCAGAACCACATCGCCGACAGCGATCGCGTCGTGCAGGGTGTTGACCGAGCCTGCCATGCCCTTGCCCTTGCCCAGCCTCCTGCGTGCCCAGCTAACGCCTTCCTTATTGAGTTTGATCGTTTTCCCATCGGCCAATAGCAGCTCCGCCTCGTTCGGAGCCACTTTCAGAACCAGAGCCTTATAGTAGGCCTCGATGGCGGCCGTGCTGCTGGTTCCCTCGGCTGCTTCGCTGGCGCTGGCCGCCGAGGATCGATGTTTGGCCAGCCACGTCTCACGACTCAGCCGATCCATGGAGGTTAAGCGCTCCAGCGGCCCACGGTAGCCATGGCGCCGGTCATAAGCCACCAGACCATGGCGTACCGCCGCATGCGCCGCCCGCTGGGCGTTGGGATCGAGTGTGGTATAAACATCCAGCCCACCACGGTAGAGCAGCTCCTGCCCCCAGTCTTCCATGATGGTACGGCGCACATGCTCCAGATAGTAGGGCGCAACCTGTTCCAGCGGTGTCCAGGGTCGGGCCAGTGCCAGCGGAGCAGCGGCAGCAGCGTCTGCATCCTCCTGACTGACAAAGCCCGCTTCCGCCATGCGTCCTAATACCAGTTTCTGCCGCTGCCTGGCTGCATCAGGGTTGCGCCATGGGTCGTAACGACTCGGGGCTTTAGGCAATCCAGCCAGCAAGGCCATCTGACCCAACGTCAATTCAGTTACATCACGGTTGAAGTAGATACGCGAGGCAGCCCCAACACCGTAAGCGCCCGCTCCGAGATAAATCTGGTTGACGTAGAGTTCCAGAATTTCGCTTTTGGCAAACCGCTGTTCAATGCGGTAAGACAGGATCACCTCTTTAACTTTGCGTTCCAGGGTGCGTTCAGAACTAAGCAGAAAGGTTTTGGCAACCTGCTGCGTGATGGTCGAGGCCCCCTGTACGGTGCGCTGGGCGCGCAGATTGGCAACAGCAGCCCGGGCAATACTCATGATGTCAATACCAGGATGATCATAAAACCGGGTATCTTCAATAGCCAGGAACGCTCTGGTCAGCAGCTCCGGCATTTCAGCCAGTGGCACAAACTGGCGCCGCTCGACAAAAAACTCTCCCATGAGCTGATAATCACGCGCAAAGACCCGCGTGACAAGATTGGGACGATAGTCAGCCAGATTCTTGAGGGGAGGCAAATCGCGTGAATAGTGCCAGAAGATGGCTGCTACCCCACCCGCCCCGGCAATGGCAGCAACAAAAGAAAGTATAAATAACCACTTAAATAACTTCCACACAGAAAAATCCCGGCATCATGGCTGTTTAGTCAATCCTGTTCCTAGATAATGATAACATTATACGGCATAATCTGACAACAGGAGGAGACTTATGGAACATCGCTTATCGCTTGATCTCGGCGAACGCAGTTACGACATCGTCATCGGAGCATCCTTGCTGCCCCGTTTGGGTCAGTTACTCCAGCCACTGGTGCAACAACAGCGTGTTGCCATCGTCACCAATACCACGGTAGCTCCCCTCTATCTGGAACGAGTGACCCAGTCGCTGCAGCATGTCGGCATCAGCAGTCTACCGATTATCCTGACCGATGGGGAATCTTTCAAAAACTGGCACAGCCTCAACCAGATTTTCGATACCCTGATCGAGCAGCGTTTTGAACGGTCGACCGTGCTTATCACCCTGGGTGGTGGAGTTATTGGCGACATCGGTGGTTTTGCGGCAGCCTGCTTCTTGCGCGGTATTCCCTTCATCCAGATTCCTACCACCCTGCTGTCGCAGGTTGATGCCTCAGTGGGTGGCAAAACCGGCATCAATCATCCGCTCGGCAAAAACCTGATCGGCGCTTTTTATCAGCCGCGTCTTGTGGTCATCGACAGCGATACCCTGAGCACTTTGCCACGCCGGGAACTGCTGGCCGGTTATGCCGAAATCATCAAATATGGGATCATCGCCGATGCCTCCCTGTTCAGTCTGCTGGAGGCCCATGTTGAAGGGCTACTACGTCTCGATAATCCGCTGCTGATTGATGTCATCCACCGCTGCTGCGCCATCAAGGCACAGGTCGTTGCTGCCGATGAACGTGAAAATGGCCAGAGGGCCCTGCTCAATCTGGGACATACTTTCGGTCATGCCATTGAAACGCTGACCCACTACGAGAGCTGGCTGCACGGTGAAGCGGTTGCCGTCGGTATGATCATGGCCGCCGAGCTGGCCTCTGCCCTACAGATTTGCGCTGCACAGGATGTCACCCGCATTCGCACGTTGATCCGGCGCTTTGGTCTGCCCATTGTCGGACCAAGCAACCCTACCTCATCCAACGTATCGATCGACGCATGGATGGACGCCATGTCACGCGACAAGAAGGTCGAAGGGGGACAGTTCCGCTTCGTGCTGCCGCAGGGCATCGGCAAGGCAACCATCTACCGCAACCCTCCCGTATCGATGATCGCGCAGGCCATCACCAGCTGTTCCGCCAAGAAGGCGTAGCCCACCACCGTCCCTCTCCCTCAATCCCTCCCAACTGTGGGAGAGTGGACCGTCATGCCAACGTGAGCACACCCGTAGCGTCCGTAACGGTGGTCACACCGACCAAAGTGATAGTCATATCGGCACCGCCACCGGCAATATCAAGATAAAGCTTGGAGCCGTTCGCTGTATCGAAGATCGCACTCTTCGTACCCGCAACCGCAGCTGTACCAGTTGCAACAGTCCAAGACCCTGCACTCAGTGATGTCAAGTCAATCTTATCGCTTGATGTCAGCCCACTGATGTAGACAAGATTTCCGTTACCAACGGTATCGCTGAGCAGCACGATCGTATCCACTCCACCAGAAGCAATCAGCGAGTCAATACCACTCTCAACAATCCTGCCATCAGTCAACAACGTGATGGTATCGGTAGCGCTGTTGCCACTGATCAACGAATCAATACCTGAGATGACCAATGTCCCACTGGTCAGCAGCGTGATGGTATCGGTGGCACTGTTGACGCTGATCAACGAATCAATACCTGAGGCAATCAGGCTTCCACTCGTCAACAACGTGATCGTGTCCGTAGCGCTGTTGCTACTGATCAGGGAGTCGATGCCCGAGGCAATCAGGCTTCCACTGGTCAACAAGGTGATGGTATCAACCACACCACTGGCACTGATCATGGAATCAATACCTGAAGCAAACAGGCTCTCACCTGCCAACAGCGTAATCGTATCGGTAGCACTGTTCGCACTGACTAATGAGTCCACACTACTTTCAACCAAGGCACCACTGGTCAATAGGGTAACCGTGTCATTGTTACCCGAATTGATAATGGAGTCGATACCCGAGGCAACCAGACTATCGGCCACCAACAGCGTAATGGTATCTGTGGCGCTATTGCTACTGATCAGAGAGTCAACCCCGTTCACAGCCAACGATCCACTGGTCAACAGGGTGATGGTATCCGTAGCACTGTTGTTACTGATCAGAGAATCGATGCCTGAAATGACCAATGCCCCGCTGGTTAGCAGCGTGATGGTATCGGTCGCGCTATTACCACTGATCAATGAATCAATACCAGAGGCTACCAACGCTCCGCTGGTCAGCAACGTGATGGTATCCGTCGCGCTGTTCACACTCAGGAGCGAATCAATTCCAGTAGAAATCAGCGTTCCACTGGTCAACAACGTAATTGTGTCTGTGGCGCTATTGCTACTGATCAGAGAGTCGATACCTGAAATGACCAACGCTCCGCTGGTCAGCAACGTGATGGTATCGGTCGCACTGTTGCCACTGATCAGAGAGTCAATGCCCGAAGCCGTCAACGTCCCACTGGTCAACAGCGTGATGGTGTCCGTCGCACTGTTCACACTCAGAATTGAGTCGATACCCGAAGCGGCCAACGTCCCGCTAGTCAGCAACGTGATGGTATCTGTCGCACTGTTCACGCTCAAGATTGAATCAATACCGGTGGAAATGAGTGCTCCACTGGTCAGCAACGTGATGGTATCCGTGGCACTGTTCAGGCTCAGAATCGAATCAACTCCCGATGCTGCTAGTGACCCACTCGTCAGCAATGTGATCGTATCGGTCGCACTGTTGCCACTGATCAGAGAGTCAATGCCCGAAGCCGTCAATGCCCCGCTGGTCAGCAAGGTGATGGTATCGGTCGCACTGTTCACGCTCAAGATTGAGTCAATACCGGTAGAAACTAACGCCCCACTGGTCAACAGCGTGATGGTATCCGTCGCACTGTTGCTGCTCAGAATCGAATCAAGACCCGAAGCTGCCAACGCCCCACTGGTCAGCAACGTGATGGTGTCCGTCGCACTGTTCACACTCAAAATTGAATCAATACCGGTAGAAATGAGCGTTCCGCTGGTCAGCAGCGTGATGCTATCCGTCGCACTGTTGCTACTGATCAGAGA
>JADGCH010000057.1 GCA_015229115.1 Magnetococcales bacterium | reverse complement strand
TGCCTTCATGCCTCCCCCTCTCCACCTGTGGGAGAGGGGGTTGGGGGGTGAGGGGTAATGGCGATGCACCGACAGGAAATACTGGATTCCCGCTTGTGCGGGAATGACGAAAACAAGAGTCAAAGCCAGAAAACTTGAACATCGAGAAACAGGTATCACTTGGTCCACCATCTATTGATTGGTTTGTAATCAATAGGTTAGATGATTATGGGTTCCGTAGATTCGGCGGTGATCCACTAGGTGACCTCCACCATAGGCCTCTTTTGGGAAGTTCATGAGTCTCAGCCAGTACCAGCAGTTATCGATGCCCCTGTTGCTCCAGCAGTAACGCCACCCACCGTCAACGATGATACCATCTCTACCCTGATTACAGCTTAGCTACAACGAAAAGAAACGCTCAGACTCTTGGAAGGGTAGGACCGAATTTGAGAACCGGGCCATTTTTGACCAGCTACTGCACGAAGCGCTTTTTTGCCTCACCCACTGGAGGACGCCACCAGATTGAGGCTTCAACAGGATAGGCAATATGATGGGTTAGCATGCCGTTGGGCAACTGCTGAATCTAGCTCAAAGCTTTATCGATGATGCTCCTCAGCATGTTGGCGTCGAAGGGTTTGGTCAGATAATGATAGGCTCCTGCCTGCAGGCCCCGTTCAATGTCATCGCTGGCATCGTTCGACGTCAGAAAGATGACCGGGATAGACTGGCTGGCTTCATCAGCTTTCAGGTTTTTCAGTACTTCAAAGCCATTCATGTCGGGCATATTGACATCCAGCAGGATCAGGTCTGGCGGGTTGGTAGCCACAATTTTGAGAGCCTTCTGGCCGCTGGTAGCCATGAACAGCTCGTAATCCGAGTCGATATAGGCCGCCAATACCTTGAGATTGCTCGGGACATCATCGACAAGTAATATTTTACGGCCGGTCATGGCAGGGTGTCTCCTCTGAAGGTTGTTCGGTGGATGAAGGATAGGGTAGCGCAAGTTTTTGTGCCAGTTGCAGTACGTGGAGATGAGCGGTATCAAAGTCGAAGCAGTCGAGACTGTCGTGGAGATGAACCAGCAGACTGCGGAGGCCAGCGATGCCAGCCAGCGAAGCGGTCAGCTGGGCACATCGGTGACTGGCCTTGCCGCTGCAGCTGAGAATCAGTTGATCCAGTTCCGTCAGATCAGCCTGTAACGCTGCCCAATCAAGCGGGGCATCCGGTAGCGCCGTATCTGTTGGCAGATCATGCTGGGGTACGAGCTCTTCCGTCGCAATCAGCGGCTCAATACCTGCCAGCAGTTGCGTCATTTCCTGTTCCAGGGAAGTCAGCAACGTTGACCAGGACTCGCTCCGATCCTCAATGATTGCTATTTCAAGGTTTTTGGCCACATCAAACAGACCCATTGCGGCCATATTGCCGGCTATGCCTTTGAGCTTGTGGACCATACTGGCGGCTGATGCGTGATCATCACGACGTTTGCCCTGCAACAGCAGGTAACGGATCTTGGTAGCTATGTTGCCGAAATCACGATAGAATTCAACCAGTAGTGAGTGTAACAGCCGTTGGTTGCCATTAATGCGTTGCAGCACTGCCTCGACATCAATGCCTGGCAGAGAGGGTAGCTCCCCGGTAGCGGGTGGCTGGTTCAGTGTGGACATGTCCGACACGTTGACAGCGGGCTGGTTCGACAGCTGTGATGACCGCTGTGGCGGGATCCACTTGAGCAAGGCTTTGAACAGCTCCTTTTTGTCAATCGGTTTGCAGACATAGTCGTTCATGCCTGCTTCCAGACATTGATGGCGGTCTTTACTCATGGCGTTGGCCGTCATGGCGATGATTGGCAAATGGGCCAACTGTGGCTGACGGCGAATCTGGCGTGTTGCCGTATAGCCATCCATGACGGGCATCTGAATATCCATCAAGACAACATCGTAGCGAGCAGATTCCAGCCTACTAATCGCTTCTACGCCATTCTCGGCACATTCCACCACCAACCCGGCTCCTTCAAGGATTTCCTTGGCAACATGACGATTGATGGCATTGTCCTCAACCAGTAACACACGCGAACCGCCGATCTGCGCGCCAACATGTTGCAGATCCAGTTGATGCCTGCCTGGTAGCGCAGATGGACCGATTTCCTTGCCGAACACGGTCATGATGGTATCAAACAGCCGTGAACAGCTCACCGGCTTTTCCAGATAGGCATCGGCTGCGTTCGCTGTTCCATGCAGCTGGGGCAGCTGATTCTGGTTGGAGGCAATGAGCAGAATCGACTTGGGTCGTTGCTCCGGAGGCCATTGGGCGGCTATCTGTTGAATGGTATCCGGACCACTAGGGCCACCTGGCATGAAGTGGTCGACCAGTAACAGCTGGAAAGGTTTTTCGGCATGCAGCGCCTGTGTTACGGCCGTGACAGCCTGCACGGCTGAACTGACTACAGTAACGGCCAGATTGAACAGACGTAGAACATGGGCCAATGCCTTCGCCGATGCCAGATTGTCGTCGACGACCAGAACAGGCAGCCGTTCCATCTCGTCGGGCAGGAGCATACCCCGTTGCTCCTCTTCCATCCGGCGCGGAAAAGAGGCTGTAAAGAAAAAGGTGCTGCCACAGCCAGGGGCACTGTTGACCCAGATGTGGCCACCCATCATTTCCACCAGTTTCAGGCTGATGGCCAGCCCCAGACCTGTGCCACCATATTTGCGTGTTGTCGAGCTGTCTGCCTGGGAAAACGCGGTAAAGAGCTTCGCCACCTGCTGATCGGTCATGCCGACGCCGGTGTCCCGTACCGAAAACTCCAGGGTTACATGATGGTGAGACTCCAGCAACGTTCTGACCCGAACCTCTATTTCGCCTTCATCCGTGAATTTGATGGCGTTGCTGAGGAGATTCAACAACACTTGCTCAAGACGGAAGGGATCGCCTGTCAACTCGTAGAAACATTCCTGGGACAGGCACAGGATAAACTCAATGTGTTTTCGAACCATCTGGTCATTGAATTGAGTGATCAGCCGCTCAAACACCTCGCGCAGCAGGAACTCCGTCTGTTCCATTTCCAGTTTTCCAGCCTCGATTTTGGCGAAATCGAGAATATCGTTGATCAGCCGCAGCAACAGCTGCGATGAGTCGGCTATTTTCTTGAGATAATCGCGTATTTTGATCGGCAGATCGCCCTGCAACGCCAAATCGGTCAAGCCGATGATGGCATTCATCGGTGTGCGAATTTCGTGACTCATGGTCGACAAAAATTCACTTTTGGCGCGATCAGCCTGCTCAGCCTGTTCCTTGGCCTCTTTCAGCTCCTGTTCGGCCTGCTTGTGAGCGGTGATATCGCGTGCAGAGGCATAAAGCAGATCCTTTCCTACCGGTACCGAACGCCACTCCAGCCAGCGATAGCTGCCATCCTTGCAACGGTAACGATTGGCGACATCGTACAGATTTTGGCCCTCTTTGAGTGTAGCCATCGCCTGTATTGTCAGATCAACATCATCCGGGTGCACGAAAGACAGGAATGGGTGAGGCAATATTTCCGCGATCGTATAGCCAAGAACGCCTTCCCACATCGGGTTGAGCCGCAGGAAATAGCCATCCACACCGGCAATGGCCAGCAGTTCGTTGGAGTTGGTGAAGAACTGCTCCATCTCTTCTTTTAACTGCTTGTGCTCGGTGATGTTCTGATTGATTGAGATCCAGACTTCGCCCAGTGTCGGATGCTGGAACAGGGACACGGTGACAGAGCACCACAGCGGGCTGCCATCGCTTTTTGGGCGGCACAGCTCCCCGGACCACACTCCGGTTTGCTTGAGCACGTTGGTAATGGTGGCCAACTGATCGTCCGGGGACTGATCCATGGTGGTTGTCAGCAGGGTTCTGATAGGTATGCCAGTCAAGTCGTTGCGGTCATAACCAAGCATTTGGGCAAATTTGGGGTTGGCATAGAGAATGACCTTGTCGTCGGAGCTGGTTAACACCACCCCCTCGGCCATGTTTTGCAGGATGACCTCGCTTAAGCGCAAGGCATTCTCGATCCGTTTGCGATCGGTCACGTCATTCAGTATGACCAGCACATCGCCACCAAGGATGATGCCGGAAATTGAGACCGTCAGGACAGCGCCATGCTTGCAAGTGATCTGGTATTCGTCTGCCGGGATGTCCGTCTGGTTATTTTTGGCATAGAGCAGATAGCGTTGCCAGATTGTGATAACCTTGTCCCGGTAGTCGGGATCAGGGTAAGCCTGTGCAAACCATTGCTCCAGTGTTGGCACATCGGCCTGGCTGTAACCAAAGGTTTGTTCAAAACGCTGATTGAAGGCAATCAGGGAGCCGTGCTCGTTGTAGCTCAGGGGCATGGGAAAGGCATCAAAGATCCGTTTGAAACGGGCTTCCGAGTTTTTCAGCGCCAGAATAGCCTTTTCGTGATTGGTATGGTCGGTGAAAACCCACAGTCGGCCGCTGGTCTCCTTGCAATCCAGCAGCGGTGTTGAATAACGTTTGAAAATGCGCCCATCTTTGAGACGCAGAATGTCTGTGGCAATGGTGGCAGACCGGTGGATTTTTCTGACGCGCTCAGCAAAGGCCACAGGTTCGTCGACTTGGTCGAGAAGAAAATCCGTCAGCGTGGTGACAGCACAATTTTCTATGACAAAATCCCGGGGAATATTCCATAACCACCGGAAACGGTTGTTGACATGAAGGACCA
Source organism: Magnetococcales bacterium (assembly GCA_015229115.1). Taxonomy (GTDB): domain Bacteria; phylum Pseudomonadota; class Magnetococcia; order Magnetococcales; family JADGCH01; genus JADGCH01. The sequence continues at coordinate 10,280 of JADGCH010000057.1, read as the reverse complement.
TGCCATGAGAATCGACAGCCAGAATACCATCCCGGGTTGATTCAAGGATCGCCTGCAACAACCAGACACTTTTCTGTAACGATGTCGTTGCCCGCTTCTTCAGCTCTTCATAGGCCTGTTGCAGTTGCTGTTCGACCCTCTTGCGCTGGGCAATTTCCTGTTTCATGTTCTGGGCAGCCAGTCCGGTAGAGCAGAGCAGGTTAGCCAGATGGAGGTTGTACTCGATGATGTGGCGCACTTTTTCCCTGGAAAAGCGCGGTACCTGAGCCAGGGCATCCAGGTAATCGGTCTCGTTGAAGCCAAATTGGGCAGCCTGCTGGCGAAAGAAGGCAGGATCTGGTTGTTCGTCCTCATAAAAGAACTGACCCAGAAAGCAGCTGGCCAGATGTACGCCATCCAAGATCACGGGTACGGCAATATCCCATAGGCCATTGGAGCACCTGTGGCTGATCGGCTTGTCCCGAGCCAGCTGGGCCAGCTGCTCTGTTATCAGGAGATCGCTTTGGCGACAGTTTTCAGCACTGTCAGGGTTGACCCGGTGAAAACGGGTACAAATGTCTTGCCACCCGGTTGCAACCAGAATGGTGCCGTTGGTATCGATAATGCCGATGGGAATGCCAGAGGCTTGATAGAGGACATTGGCCATCGTCTGGACCGATTTCAGGTCAATCAGGTCTGTCAGTGCGATCACGGGGGCTCCTTCTCTAACATCTGTATCAACGCCGACAGGATCCGTTGCGCCTCTTCAAAATCAAGGCTTTCAAGTGCCTGATCCAGAGATTGTAACATGGGATGGAGCTCAACGACGGGATCGAGGGCTGTCCGGACGGCTTTGAACTGCTTGACGGCCTTGAAGCTGCACCGCTGGATCAGCCTATCAAGTTCCGCCAAGGTAGTGTGCAGCAACTCCCGGTCCAGGGCTGCGGGACTGCTGTCCCGTGGCAACGGCTCATCCTCATCCTCCATTTCTTCTGGCATGGCCTCAATACTGGTCAGTACCTGTGTCATGGCACGATCAAGATCGGCCAGCAAGGCGGGCCAGCTGTCGTGTTGCTGCTCCAGAATCGCCCGTTCGAAGAGTTTGCTGATGGCAAACACCTCGACGGCCTCAAGATTGCCGGCAATGCCTTTCAGCTTGTGCAACAGTTTGGCAGCCGACTGGATATCGTCCGGGTGGCCACTGTTGAGCCAGTGGTCAAGGGTCGATACGGTGTGGCCGAAGTCTCGCTGAAACTCTTCCAGTAAGAGGCGCAGTAACAGACGGTTGCCATTGATCCGGCGTAACACCGCGGCGACATCAATACCAGGGAGCCCATCCGGGATGATGGTTGCCCCGGATGCACCAGAGGATGCTGCTGCTACCTCCTCAATCGGTTGAGGGTCAGGGAGTGGCCTGTGTTGTGGCTGGATCCACCTCATCAGGGTTGCAAACAGTTCTTTTTTGAGCAGCGGCTTGCTGACGTGGTCATTCATACCGATCGATAGACAGGAGTCCCGATCACTTGTCATAGCGTTGGCTGTCATGGCCACAACCGGCAGATGAGCCCATCGGAACTGGCCGCGAATCTGCTGGGTGGCAGTATAACCATCCATCACCGGCATTTGCAAGTCCATCAGCACGGCATCGTAGTCGGACAGAGCCAGTTTTTGCAGGGCCTCAGCACCATTGTGGGCGCATTCGACCACCAAGCGCGCTTTGGAGAGCACTTCGCAGGCTATTTGCTGATTGATGCTATTATCTTCGACCAGCAATACACGCGCTCCCCCTATCCGTTCAATGATGTGTGCCAGGTCGATGGCCTCTGAATCGTGCCGGTGTGTTGGGCTGACAGCCTGGCCGAAAACAGTCAGGATGGTGTCGCGCAGCGGTAAGCAACCAATCGGTTGGGTCATACAGCCATGGACGGTTGCCACAGGTTGCGTCGCTGTGGTCATCAGGATGACTTTCGGGGCAGGGCCATCAGGCTGATTGAGCTGCAGGAGTCGATCGATGGCTTCCATGCCGGTCATGTCGGGCAGGGTTACATCGACCAGCAGCAGCTGAACAGGATGACCATCCGCCTTGGCCCTGGTCATGGCTGTTACCGCTCTGGCGCCAGAATGGGCCGTGGTGACGGTTAGATGCAGCAGGTTCAACAGGGTAACCAGGGTTTGCCTGGTGATCAGGTGATCATCGACCACCAGCACGTGCAGTTGCGCTATGGAGGGCGGCAGGGCCATTTCCTCGGCCATGCTTCCCGGCCGGCGCTGGCAAGGAAGCGTAAAGTGGAAGGTGCTCCCCCGGCCGGGTTCACTGGTTGCCCAGATCGTTCCGCCCATCAGCGTGACCAGTTTATGGCTGATCGACAATCCCAGTCCAGTTCCGCCATAATGGCGCGTCGTTGAGCTATCGGCCTGGGAGAATGGATTGAACAGCTTGGCGAGCTGGGCTTCGTTCATGCCGATTCCGGTGTCTCGCACTGAAAATTGCAGGGTCACAACCGGATCAGCCTGATCACCAATGGCTTGTACCTGAACCTCGACCTCACCCTCATCGGTAAATTTGAGGGCATTGCCGATCAGATTCAACAACACCTGTTCCAGACGAACAGGATCGCCGTTGAGCTCCTGGAAACATATTGCGTGAAAACCGATCGCCAGTTCAATGGGTTTGTGACCCATTCTGGCACCAAACAAGACGATCAGGTGGTCCAGTATGGTCACGAGGAAGAAGTCCCGATGCTCCAGTTCCAGCTTACCGGCTTCGATTTTGGAAAAGTCAAGAATGTCGTTGATAATGCGCAGCAACGACTGCGCAGCATTGGCCACCTTGGAGAGATAATCGCGTGTTTTGTGGGACAGATCCTCCTGCAGCGCCAAGTCGGTCAAACCGATAACGGCGTGCATCGGTGTGCGGATTTCATGGCTCATGTTGGCCAGAAAGATCGATTTGTGCTGGTTAGCCGTCTCTGCTTCCTGTTTGGCCAGTTGCAGCGAGTGGTTCATCTGTTGCAGTTGCAGCGTCCTGCCTTCAGTCATCACCCGGGCCCGTTTTTCCCGGCGCAGGGCCGTCATCGCCAGCAACAGCAGCAGGTTGACGATGCCACCTCCTATAGCCAATCGTATCGGCTGGGCTTCCTGGGAAAAAATGCTGAATTCATGCCGGTCGCAAACTTCCAGGGTCCAGGGCTGGCCTGCTACGGTCGTGTGAATGGTGTCACGCAACAGGCAGGAAGCCTGCTCTGGTCCGCTTCTGAACAGCAGCCGGTCGGCAGCAGCCCGTTCGCCATCAAACAGGGCAAAGCTGATCTCTGTTACCATGTCCGGCAGATCCTGCATCAGTTCTTTGGCAAGAAAAGGACTGCAGACAAATCCCAGCAGCGCATCCCGTCGCTGGGCCACAGTCTCTGTGACCGCATCGTGACGGTAGACAGGCAGGCACATCAGAAAGCCTGGCTGAGGTAATTCCTGACTGGTCTCCTGGATCAGCGTAACCATGCCGGAGAGGGCGGGTTGGCCACTATCGGCGGCACGATCCATGGCGGCACGACGCACAGGCTCGGAATAGGTATCATAACCAAAGGCGCATAAACGACACCCAGAGAAGGATCCCAGATAGATAATCGGCGTGTAGAGTGGCCGTTCACCAGCCGGGTGAATGGTGTAGTCAGGAAATCCCTCATCACGGATCCGCTGTATGTGGGTCTGTTTCTCTGCCGCGGTCACCACCTGGTTGAAGGTGATGCCCCGCATGCCTGGAAAATGTTGGTCAATGGCGGCATGATCGACATAACGATGCCACTGGTGGCGTGATACGGTCGGGTTGGCGGCAAACAGTCCCGTGCCGCCGAGCAACATATGGGCATAGCCATCCATGCGTCGCTCAATGTTTGCAACCAGATTGGCAGTCTGTGCATGGAAGAGGTCAACAGCATGCCGGTGAACGGAATCGTTCGAGACCGACCAGGCCGCAACGGTCAGTCCGATGGTGCAAGCCATCACCCCCCAGGGCGTTGCTGGATGGTGCATCCAGTCTGACAGAGACAAAAGAGTCATCCTCCCACTCATCGCGACACCCTGTTTGTATCGACACCCCAATAACGACAATAACCGAATGATAACATGGATGAAAATGAATTTTTACTCCATGGGGACTTGCATCATAACGATTATTGGAACAAGATTATCGACCGTGGCCTGTTTTTTCAAGGTATCATGTCCATGGCTTGAATTAAAACTTTTTTAATTAACATAATATATTGAAAAAAGAACAAAAAATTTTAAAACTTATCCCCACAGACGATGCGGCGACCCAGCAGGGCTGGCAGCAGCTGATGGTCAACAACAGTCTCCTTGCGGCCCAGCTGGAGTCTTCTCCAGATGGTATTATACTGCTGGACCGGGACCGAATGATTGTGGCCTGCAATCAGCGCATGACCGATCTGTGGCGCATTCCCGGCACTGTTGTCAACACCCATTTCGATCGAGTGGCTGTACGGTATATTCTTGATCAGCTGCTCGATCCAGCCAGTTTTCTGGCTGAAATTTCCTATCTATACCACCACCCCGGGGTCCATCATCAGGGCGAGCTGACGTTGCGCGATGGGCGTGTCCTGGAGCTCTATGGCCGATCGGTCAGCGATGAGTCTGCCAGCCATGCCATGGACTTCGTCGTTGTTTATTTGCACGATATAACGGTACGGGTCAGGATCCAGCAGGATCTTACCGCCAGCAACACCACACTGGAGCTGGTCCAGCACATCGCTGGACTGGGGTTCTGGAGCTATACGATTGCCACGGGTCGTTTGCAGTGGTCCAAAGAGATGTTTGCTGTGATGGGGCGCAGTCCTGAGCTGGGTGAGCCCGATTACAACGAAGTCCGGCAAATAGTCCACCCGGATGACTGGTACCAGTTTGACCGGACTGTGCAGCAATCCTTTCAGGGAACCCCCTACAACATGACGGTCCGCGTTATCTTTGCCGATGGATCCATCCATACCATCAGCTCACGTGGCGTACCTCAATATGGCAACGATGGCCAGGTGACTGGTCTGCTAGGCATCAGTCAGGATATTACCAACGCCCAGACACAGTTCCTCAGCGACCAGGCTCTCGATTTGGCCAAGGCAGGTCACTGGTGTATCGACTTCAGTGAGAGTGACGCCTACTACATCTCGTCCAAGCGCACCGTAGCCATTTTTGGTGATCCGCCTCACGATAATTTGCGTTATCACATCATGAACGACTGGTATGTCAATATCGCGGCGGTCGATCCGGCAGTGGCTGAAGCGACACTGTCCAACTATCTGGCGGCCTGTAGGGGCGTCGTATCGAAGTATGACATGATCCATCCTTACAAGCGCCCCAGCGATGGTCGTATCGTCTGGATTCATGTCATGGGCCATGTGGTACGGGATGCCCAGGGCCGTGCCACCAACGTTTATGGTGTTGTCATGGACATCACCGAGAGCAAGTTGGCCGAGAACGCCATCCAGGAATCAAAAAGGGCTGCCGAGGAGGCTTCCCGGGCAAAAAGCGAGTTTCTGTCCAACATGAGTCACGAGATTCGCACGCCCATGAACGCCATTATTGGCTTCACCGATCTGGCACTGCAAGGCCATCTGGCGGCCAAGACACGCGATTATCTCACCAAGATTGCCACTTCATCCCAACTGTTGCTGCGCCTGATCAACGACATCCTCGATTTTTCCAAAATCGAAGCCGGAAAACTGGAAATGGAACAGACGGAATTCCTGTTGCGCGATGTGTTTGATCGCCTCGGGATGCAATTCAACGACAGGATTGCCCAGAAGAAACTGGAATTCATCCTCTGTCTGTCGCAGGAATGGCTCTATAAAATTCACGGCGATCCCTTCCGTCTTGAGCAGGTGTTGTTGAACCTGATCAGCAACGCGGTCAAGTTTACCGATGAGGGGGAAATTGAGGTTCAGGTTACGACCATCCATGAGACAGCCGACCGGGTAACCCTGGAATTTTCTGTGCGGGATACCGGTGTTGGCATGACCCAGCAGCAGATTGAACGAGTGTTTCGGCCATTCTCCCAGGCGGACAACTCGGTGACCCGCAAATATGGGGGTACCGGTCTGGGGTTGTCGATCAGTGTCAAGCTGGTGGAGATGATGGGAGGACGAGTTCGGGTCACCAGTACGCCCGGACAGGGTAGCCGGTTTTACTTTACAGCCGTTTTTCAGCGTGTTTTAGCGGCTGAAGAGCAGGACATGTTGCTGCCGGAGGATATGGAAGGACTGCCTGTGCTGGTGATCGATGATAATCTGGCCTCAAGACGGGCTGTCAGCAGTCTTCTTCGTCTTTTTCATCTGGAGGTGACGGCGGTCGATTCGGGAGAGAAGGCGCTGTTTGTTGTGACGCAGGCCATCGGGTCTGGACGACCCTTTCAGCTGGTGCTGGCAGATTATGCCATGCCAAGGGGGATGGATGGTGTGGCTACCATCAGTCAGATCAGTGCCCTGCTACCGCCAGATCAAAGGCCCCGGAGCATCCTGCTGACCTCTTTCAGGGAAGGTGGGCTGTTGCGGTCGCATGGGAAAATGGTGGGGGTTGATGCCTGCCTGGAAAAACCGGTCAGCTGCTCACAGCTGTTCGATAGCATCATGGGTGCCTTTGGCAAGGAGGTCAAAAAGGTGCTGCGGCTGGACCGGGATGGCTTCGATCTGCAGCAGGTGATTGACCAGATCGGTGGAGCACGGGTGCTGTTGGTGGAGGATAACGTCATCAACCAGCAGGTAGCGCGGGAAATTCTTGAAGGGGCCCTGCTGGTGGTCGAGTGTGCCGAGAATGGTATCGAGGCGATCGACAGGCTGGAATTATCTCACTATGACGTTGTTTTAATGGATATTCAGATGCCCGTCATGGATGGTTATGCTGCAACGCGCCAGATTCGCAGTCAGAAGCGGCTGGCTGAACTGCCGATTATTGCCGTGACCGCCAATGCCATGGCTGGAGACCGGAACCGGTGTCTGGCGGCAGGCATGAACGACCATGTCAGCAAACCGGTTGTCCGGGAAGAGCTGTTTGCGGCCCTGGTGAAGTGGGTGGCGCCGCAACAGCGGTCGCAGCCTGTGGCTGAGCCGGTGCAGCAGCCGTTGCCTGATGAGGATGGGTCAAGTGAGCTGTCGGAGCTGCCCGGTCTCGATGTTGCCGCTGTCCTGGGTCGCATCGATGGCAACCAGGTGTTGTTGCGAATTCTGCTGAAGGAGTTTTATCGTGATTTTGGCGATGTGACCACCAGGATCCGCTCTTTTCTTGGAGGCAGACGTCATGATGACCCGCAGTCGGCAGCCAATCTGGTACACAAGCTGAAAGGGATTGCCGGCAACATTGCGGCGCAGGCGGTTCTTGATCATGCCAAAAGACTTGAACGGGCCATTATTGAGCAACATAGCCAACAGTGGTCGCTATTGTGGGCCAACCTGGATCAGGCTATGGCACAGGTTCTGGCGGGACTGGCCCCTTTTGTCAGGGAGGAACAGACCACAGCAGAGGACGATGGGGTGCCAACCGAACCGGGGGCAATCGACGCTTTGGACCGGCAAGCGGTGCGGGCTGGCCTGGCCGAGGTTGAGCAACTGATGCTGGATTGCAGTAACAAGGCGTTGCAGCGCTATGGTGCCTTGAGGGCTACGTTAACGGGTATTGGCACGATTCGCAACACATTAATCGATATCGAACGCTACCTCAACGACTTCGACTTTGATCATGCCCACGACCATTTGCTGGATCTGGCAAAAAAGCTGGGTATGGATGACTTTTCGTCTGCCTCTGCGCCACAGCCGCAGGACTGAATCACGGTTTCGTCACGCCCAGCAGGTTCATCAGTTCAGGCAAGGCCTGACTGTTGCCGCGGGCGACCTTCTGAACCAGCAACGCCGCATGGGTCAGGCGGTTTTCCAGTTCCTCAATGCGGTTGTGCAACTGTTGCGACGCCGCTATTCTGCGCCCGTGTTCCATGATCCGAGCCTTCAACAGAATTGGTTCAATCGGTTTGAGGATAAAATCCGATGCCCCCAGCATCAGCCCTTTGGCCTCATCCATGATGTCATGCTTGGCGGAGATGAACAGAACGGTGATGGCCCTGGTCACAGGATCGGCTTTCAACCGGCGACAGACCTCGTAGCCATCCATGTTCTGCATCATGATGTCGAGCAGCACCATGTCAGGCTGTTCCGTATGGGCAAGATGCAGTGCTTTGGGGCCATCGGTGGCGAAAAACAGATCGTAGTCAGCTTCCAGAACGGTCTGGATGATGCGCAGGTTACTGGGGACATCATCAACAACCAGAATTTTCAATTGACTGTTCTGCCTGGGCATGGCCGTATGATAATCCCTTCAGATGTGCGGATAGGTTGCAATAATCCTGTCAACAATTTGAGTGGCATCCTTATAGTTAAGTGAAAAAACAGCTTTTTTGAGCTGACGCCCTTCCGTGGACCGGCAGCTGTCCGGCAGCTGAGGCAGCAGGGAGGACAGCTGTCTGATGGCCGCCAGATTGTTGTTGACCAGTGCATGGCGTAATTGCTGGAGCCGATTGGGTGGCGGTGCAGTCCCCGTGTATGACGCAGGCAACTCTGAAGACGGTGCCACCGCCCCGGATGACTCAGGCCGTTCACCCTCCTGACAGGGCACGGCAAAACAGAACGCACTACCAGCAGCACTGCTGCTGGCAAGCCAGATCTGGCCACGCATCAGAGCCACGATCTGCCTGCAAATGGCCAGACCCATGCCCATACCACCCCGGTGCTGGGTCATCAGGTCGTTGTTGCCGTAGGTAAAATGGCCGAATATCTCGTCCTGGCGTTCCTGCGTGACCCCTTCGCCACTATCCCGAACTGAAAACAGCAGCCGCTGTCCCTGCGGGCTGTCCTGGCTCAGCGTAACCGTCAGATGTACCGAACCTGCCGCAGTAAACTTGAAGGCGTTATCGAGTATCCGGGTCAGCAGTTGCCGGGTATAGCCAAAATCACCCTCGACCATTTCCGGGATATCCTCGGCTACCTCACTGGAAAAAGCCAGTTCCTTGTCCCGGTACTGTTTCCGGATCGCTTTCACGGCCTTGGCGATCATGTCGCGTATCGCGTAGGGCTGGCGCACCAGCTGTACCATGCCGGTTTCCAGCCGGACAAACTCAAAGACATCGTTGACAATGGCCGTCATGCGATGACCGGCTGTCAGGATGCCCTGGGCATATTCCAGCGAGTCACCCTCTTCCAGCATGGTGGTGAGCAGGTCGGAATAACCGACAATGCCATTCAGTGGTGAACGCAATTCATGGCTGATAATCATCAGAAACCGTGTCTTGGCCCGATCGGAAGCGGCGACGGTTTCCATGGCCTTCTGCAGCTTGGCCGTGGTCTCCTGTAACCGTGCCGTCCGCTGTTGCACCAGATCTTCCAGATGATCCTGGTACTGTTTCAACAGCAGCTGGTTCTTGACCCGCAGCTGGATCACGGCCGGATTGAAAGGCTTGGTGATATAATCAACGGCGCCCAGTTCGAGGCCTGCGGTTTCCATCTGATCTTCCGAAAGGGCCGTCATGAAGATCACCGGGATCCGTGCCAGTTTGGGGTCAGACTTCAGGCGTTTGCATACCTCCAGTCCATCCATGTCCGGCATCTGGATATCGAGCAGGATCATATCAGGCCTCAGCTCAGACAGGCTATTCAGGGCGGATTGTCCATCTGTGGCAAAGAAGGTATGGTAGGCATCCTTCAATACCTCATCAAGCACCAGGATGCTGGATACCATGTCGTCAACAATCAGGATTGTCGACTTGTTGCCTTGATCTTCCATCACAATGGTTTCTCCACGGAAATTCTGGCCAGAGTGCGCACGATCCAACACCAGATACTAACAGAGTTGGCCAGTTGTTTGCAACACCTGCAAAAATAATTGTTTTTCAATCACATCAACTATTCTGGTTACAATCAGCACCTGTGGTCAAAAAGTTACTTCTATGCAAAAGCATTGAAATATAAATATTATTTTTCCAAGAGAGGTTATCTTGATGCCGGCATGGACGCATAATGCGACCACCCTTAATGGACCATGATGACTTCAAAAAACCATAAAATATTGATTTTATTAAATTATAATGATTGTGATCAAACAGGTACGAATAGTGCTGTTGTTAATGTTAGGGTGAGGAGGATTACTGCAACAGACAGGAGAATTTTTAATGAATAAGCGAATTTTGGTACGTTTACTTGTGCATGTCTCGATCGTCCTGACCTTGGTGCTGCTGCCAATCACGGCCATGCCGGCAG
>JADGCH010000056.1 GCA_015229115.1 Magnetococcales bacterium | reverse complement strand
CACCCGGATGATTCAGAGCCATCTGGTCAATCCGTGCGGCGATTTTTGCTTTGGCGCGATGGTCACGAAGGGCGTGCATCCAGTCGGAAAAGAGCTGTGTTTTACGAATTTCTATCATAAATTGTGGCTATCAGATCGATCATTGTTTTTGAGTCATTTACAGAGTCATTTAATAGTCGTTTAAAAAATGAACGATTCTAAACAATGATTGATTGCATGATCAGATTGTCTTATTGATACAACATATTGTTTTAAGTCATAAAATCGTATTATCATTTTGATGGTTAACAGGCATGGATCGTTTAGAGTTGTTTAGAAGTCATTTAAAAGTCGTTTAATTGTTTCGTGCTATCTGCCATCGTGCAGCTAATCCTCTGCCTTCGCAGATAATGGACTGGTCTTTGATGCGCATTTCCATAAGCAGGTTGATGACTTTATTTCTTTTTTGCTGGGTAGTCAGTCCTGCAGGGAGCATGTCTACCAGAAGATTATCCAGTTTTGCACGGCTGGCTGAGCCAAATTCTGTTAAATGGTCCAGAACAAACTGCTTTTGGGCCGTCTTGGTCAAACCGCGACTGCGAATGTAAGAAGTCTGCATGCCGGTAGATGCGGCAATTTGTGCTGATACATGATAATTGGGTCTGCGTCCCTCAATCAACTTGTGTTGGCGCAGGTAGGCTGCGCCCTCGTCGGTAATGGGCAGGTTTTTTTGTACTCTATCCAATAAAATGACTGTATCGATGCTTAAGTCCTGCCGCTCCAACAATAACAGGGAGTAGCTTTCATCTATGACATGACCGAAAATTTCCAGTATGACTTTGTCAGAGGTTGATTTACTGTAATCCGGCAAAGGAAAGAATCGCTTACGCTGAGATAGGGTCATGGAATAAATACCATACCCTATGATATCAATCATGCCCAATTGAGACATCACCTGTGACAGCCATGAGTTGCGATAGCGGCTCGGAGTCTTTCTACCAGATAGATAGTCCTCTGCTGTTCCCTCAAAAAAAGGGCCTGCGTTCTCAAAAATCAGGCGATCTGTTTTTTCGGTGACCAGGACCCGTTCCTGTCTAGTATAGTCCTGGTGGGCGATGCAGTTATGCAAGGCTTCGAGGATGACGCGCGTGTCATATTTGACGACTTCCGTGGCCAATAGCTGGTTGTTTGGAAACAGTTTGTGTTTGATATTACGAATATGGTGAAGAACCTGGGTTGTGGTCAATAAAAAAGGTGGTCCAAAATGTTCGTAAGCGTGTTCCTCGGTTGCCAGTTTCCAGGTGATCTGTGCTGGGTGGGGTGACAAAAAATAGGACGCGGCAGGTTGGCCCAACAGTAGTAAGGCTGTTCGTGTCATCAGGCCATTGACCGACATGCGCGATCGGTCCAGAAAAAGTTGGGTGTCCCAATCATCTATTTCATCATAGAATGGCTTGTTGTTGTTACGTTCCTTGAATTTTTTGCGTGCTACGATCAAGGCATCAGGATCAAGATCGTCGATGGTAGCCCCTGGGACCGTCTGAGCTGACCAGTCGATCGATTCAATCGGTTCGGCAAGGATGGACTGCAATCTTTCATGACGCATTTCCACCAACACATCATCAAGTCGTTGCCATGCTTTGTCATGGGCATATACTGGTAGGCGAGGTAGGTGTTTTGGAATGTGAACGATCCAAACGGTTTTTTCTGTATCATCGGTGCGGAAGGGTTCAACCAGCAACCCTTCAGAACTTAAATTGGAACAGCGCCCCAATAATCGTTGGCGTAGATTTTCTGGTGTATAGTCGTGAAATTCATGAATTCCGACAATTTCCAGATTACTGTCCGCAACACCTATAACCAGACCCCCCCCTTCCATATTGGCGATTGCTGAGACGTGACTGATGATATCGTTGCCTTTGTCTCCAGTAACGGCATGACGAAGATTCTTGAATTCCTTCCACTCACAGGCGGAATTTTCCTTTGGGAATCTTTCCTGTAGATAATGCTGAAGTTTTTGTTCGTTCATCAGGTTACACCGCGCTTACCTTGAAATCCTTGCCCTTGATCGTCATCCCCGCGGAAGCGGGGATCCATAATCATCTTGCCCGATCCTGTCGAACGTCTTCCACGGTATCACCCAGATTGCGTTCCGCTAAACGCATTCGCCATGCACGTGCTTCATCTGAACTGAAACAAGTGGCCATTGTTGTTCCTAGCTCCATCCCCCTCACGTCAATCTTGCCGGTGACAGCAGCAGAGATCAGGGCCGATCGGCGTTCTTTCAGTAGTTCGATGGCGTGGTTGGCTTCAGCGATCAGGGTATCGATCTTGGCGGTCTCGTTGTCTAGGAATGAGGCAATGGCGGATTGTTCGGGGAGAGGGGGGAACGCTATGGCAAAATCCTTGACGAAGTCGTCAGGTACCCGCTTTTGGCCTCCAGCACCGTACATTGATGCTTCGCCAAGTTTACGAAATGGAACTGAGGTAAAAAGCCAAAATAGGTAGGAACTTATGGATTGTGTTGGTCTAGGTCTGACCACAATCAGCTCTGTTGTGCCAAAACCGATACCACCAATGAGCCCCTGCATGACTGCTCCCTTACCGTTTTCAAAGCACGGAGTGATCTTAGCGATGGTGACATCACCATTGCGAAAATAAGTATATCCGGATTCAACTTCTTTGATGGAACGGGTGCGTTCAAGCTCGATTTTGCCGTTATCCCCAATAGCTTCCATAGGTAGAAATGACACGTCAGCATCACGATCAAGGGTCACAATTTCTACCTTTGAAGGATTCATCTGCACAACAAAGCGAGCACGTTTCACCCCCCAATGCTCCGGCACTTCGCCCAGCCATTCGATGCCGCTGTCCTTCATCGGTGCGGCGGGATTGAGGCCCTTGGTAACGGCATGGGAGATGACGGCCTGGCGCTTTTCTTTCAGTAGCTCGATGAGGCGTTGTTGTTCGGTGACCAGGGCATCGATCTTGGTGGTCTCACGGTCGAGGAAGGCGGTAATGGCGGATTGTTCGGGAAGAGGGGGAATTGGAATAGTTAAATTTGATATAATCTCGACCGACAATCCTGGTTGTGCTGCTGAAACCGAATGCTGGTTGAGATTCATCGCTCTCAATAGCTCACCAAGCCAACATTGCACCACGGCCTGAACCGGCGAAACTACGACAGCGTGTTCCGACGCCCAGAATTTTCCATTGGCATAATTTATATTTCCACATAATGCGCCTTGTCGTCCTATCAGTGGATACAAGCCATCGTGTGTGAAGGTATTGGTGTAACCGCGCAATCCATTGCCACCGTATACCGGATACTCTCCGGTATCCTCAATACACTCAGAATTGATTGTGTCGCCACTCCTTAGACAGGCAATACGCTTTAGTGCGCTGAGGGACCAATGCTCCGGCACTTCGCCCAGCCATTCGATGCCGCTGTCTTTGTAGGTGGGGTAGGGGGGAAAGGTCATACGTCACCGCCTACCATAAATTTTTTGATATGGCGGTCAAAGTCGGACTCAAACAACCGGTCTTGCACAATGCGGTACTTCTCAAACTCGCTTTCGGCAAACGCCCTGGCTACCGCTTGGCTGACCTTGCCGGGATGATCAAGGATATCGCGCTCATTGAATTGTAGGAAAGCGTTCAGTTTAGTGGCCCAGTCTGCCATTGTCATCGGTATGTTGCGCTCAGCCTGAGACTCAGCATAATCGAGGTACATGGTCACAAAGCGATCAAGCGACTTGAGTTCCTTTTCTGTGAGATAATTTTTTGCGATAACAACATCTGTTTTGATGATCTTCCCTTGGGGTGCATTTTTCCAGGTGGTCAGCCCCATGTTAGGTTTGTTGCTGTCAGCTCGTGCCACGATCAATTCAGCGGCAGTGTGACCGTGGATGGCGAAGTGTAGCTTGTTCTGGACGGTGGCAAAGAATGTCTGCGTAGTTTCTGCCTCCGGGCTGTAATCCATGGCCGTAGCATAGATATCAGTGATTTTCTGATAAAACTTGCGCTCGCTGGCACGAATTTCACGAATTTCAGCCAGTAGATCTTCAAAATATGTTTCACCAAGGAATGATCCATTCTTGAGCCGTTCCTTGTCTAGAACGTAACCGCGAATAGCGAAATCGCGCAACACACCAGATGCCCAATGTCGAAACTCGATGGCACGGGTGGAATTCACACGAAATCCAACGGCAATGATGGCATCAAGGTTGTAAAATTGCGTGTTGTAGGTTTTTCCATCAGCAGCAGTTATCCGGAATTTCCGGACAACTGAATCATGCTTTAATTCTTCATTGTCAAACAAGTTGCCTAGATGTTCGCTGATGGTCCGAATATTCACACCGAACAGCACGGCCATCAGCTTCTGGGTCAGCCAGACCGTTCCATCGATCACACGGACTTCGATGCTGTCATCACCTTCTTGGCCAGTGAAAATCAGAAACTCAGCGGTGCTGTTGCGGATCTGGAGCTTTTTTTCAGAGCCCATCATAAAATCTCCATCAACATCGCCTGGATACGGCCCACAACTTCCTTCAGATCGGCATCAATCGCCTCCAGCGAGCGCGGTGGCTGAAACACGTAGAAATGGCGGTTGAAGGGGATTTCGTAGCCGATTTTGGTCTTGTCGTGATCGATCCAGGCATCCGGGGCGTGCGGCAACACCTCGCGTTGGAAATAGCGCTCGACCTCTTCGCTGAGCGGCACGTTTTCGGTGTCGCGCAGCTTGGCGTCGGGCACCGGCTTGCCTTTCTGCCTGCCTTTGCTGCCCAACACCAGCTGGCCGGCGGCATCGCGCTCCGGGCGTTCAACGGTGATGGTGCGATAGCCAAAGTCGTGGTTGTTGAAGATGCGGCTGATGGGCTTGCCATCCTGCTCGGCCTCGGTAAAAGCGCCGAACAGGCGGGTAATCTGGTCAATATGATCGTCGGACAGCTCCTTGCGTTTGCTGCCGAGACTCTTGCGCATCTTTTGCCACAGGTTGCTGGCATCAATCAGCTGCACCTTGCCTCGGCGCTGGCCCGGTTTGCGGTTGCTGACGATCCAGATATAGGTCGAGATGCCGGTATTGTAGAACATGTCGGTCGGCAGGGCGATGATGGCTTCGAGCAGGTCATTTTCGAGCACGTGACGGCGGATTTCGCTCTCGCCACTGCCTGCGCCGCCGGTGAACAGCGGCGAGCCGTTGAGCACAATGCCGAACCGGCTACCACCATCGGCCACCGGACGCATTTTGGCGATCAGATGGAGCAGAAACAGCATCGAGCCATCGGAGACACGCGGCAGGCCCGGACCGAAGCGGCCGTTATAGCCCTGACTTTCGTGCTCCTTGCGCACCTCCTTTTCGACCTTCTTCCACTCGACGCCAAAAGGGGGATTGGACAGCATGTAATCGAAGCGCTGATGCGGGTGACCATCGTCGGACAGGGTATTGCCGAACGCAATATGGGCGACATCCTGCCCCTTGATCAGCATGTCGGCCTTGCAGATGGCATAGGACTCAGGGTTGAGCTCTTGGCCAAACACCGTCAGTCTGGCCTGGGGATTGTGCTCGGCCAGATACTCGCCGGCAAACGACAGCATGCCACCGGTTCCGGCGGTGGGGTCATAGAGCGTGCGCACCACACCGGGGCGCGACAGCATGGCATCGTCTTCGATGAACAACAGGTTGACCATCAGCCGGATCACCTCGCGCGGGGTGAAGTGCTCTCCGGCGGTCTCGTTCGACAGTTCGGCAAACTTGCGGATCAGCTCCTCGAACACCAGCCCCATCTGATAGTGACTGATGCTGTCGGGGTGGAGATCGAAGCCGACGAACTTCTCCACCACTTGATAGAGTAGATTGGCCTTGGCAAGCCGTTCAATCTGGCTATGGAACTCGAAGCGCTCGAACACATCGCGTACGGCAGCCGAGAAGGACTGGATGTAGCTGAGCAGGTTGGGGCGAATGTGGTCCGGGTCGCCCATCAGCCGTGCCATAGTGAGCGGTGAGGTGTTGTAGAAACTCTGGCGTGCCTGGCGCAGCAGGAACGGTTCTGGATTGATGCCTTGTCGGATTCGTTCTTCATGTTCGGCCAGCACGGCGGCCTTGGTCGCCTCAAGGACACAGTCGAGGCGACGTAACACCGTCATCGGCAGGATCACCTGGCCATAGTCAGACTGCTTGTAGTCGCCGCGCAACAGATCGGCGACGGACCAGATCAGGGCGGAAAGGGTGGACTGATTAAGCAAAGAAGTCATGGCCCTTGTCGTCAACAATCATGAAGGCCGGGAAATTCTCAACCTCAATGCGATAGACCGCCTCCATGCCCAGCTCCGGAAAGTCGATCAGCTCGACCTTGCGGATGCACTCCTGCGCCAGACGGGCAGCGGCACCACCGATGGAGCCGAGATAGAAGCCGCCGTGCTTCTGGCAGGCAGCGGTAACCTGCGGGCTGCGGTTGCCCTTGGCCAGCATGACGTAAGAGCCGCCTTGGGACTGGAACAGATCGACGTAGCTGTCCATGCGTCCGGCCGTGGTGGGGCCGAAGGCACCGGAGGCGTAGCCGGGTGGAGTCTTGGCCGGTCCGGCGTAGTAGACGATATGGTTGCGGAAATAGTCGGGTAGCGGCTCGCCTCGGTCGAGACGTTCCTTGAGACGGGCATGGGCAATATCGCGTGCCACCACCATCGGTCCGGTCAGCATCAGTCGGGTGGTGATGGGATAACGGCTTAGCGTGGCGCGAATCTGCTCCATCGGTTGGTTGAGATCGATCGTGACCGCCGATGAACTGAGCTGCTCGGCGGACAGATCGGGTAGGAAACGGGCTGGGTCGCGTTCCAGCGCTTCGAGCCAGATGCCATCGGCGTCGATACGACCAAGGATGTTGCGATCGGCTGAACAGGAGACCCCGATGCCAACCGGACAGGAAGCACCATGGCGTGGCAGGCGGATAACGCGCACGTCGTGGGCAAAATAGCGTCCGCCAAACTGGGCTCCCAGACCGATGTCGCGGGTAATCTGCAGCACCTCGGCCTCCAGCTCGCGATCGCGGAAGCCCTGACCGAGCGCATTGCCCTGGGATGGCAGGGTATCGAGATAGCGGGCACTGGCCAGCTTGACCGTCTTGAGGGTGAACTCGGCCGATGGCCCGCCAATGACGATGGCCAGGTGATAGGGTGGGCAAGCCGCGGTGCCGAGTGAGGCGATTTTTTCGCGCAGGAACTGCTTCAGGGTGGCCGGGTTGAGCAGGGCACGGGTCTGCTGGAACAGGAAGGTCTTGTTGGCCGACCCGCCCCCTTTGGCCATGAACAGGAATTTATAGCGGTCGCCATCAACGGCCTCGATATCGATCTGGGCTGGCAGATTGGTGCCGGTGTTTTGTTCTTCATACATCGTCAGCGGGGCCATTTGCGAGTGGCGCAGGTTGCTGTCGCGATAGGTCTCGAAGATGCCGCGTGCCAAGGCGGCGCGATCGCCACCACCGACGGTCCAGATGGCAGCGCCCTTCTTGGCGGAGACAATAGCGGTACCGGTATCCTGACAGCCGGGCAGGATCATGCCGGCACTGATGCTGGCATTCTTGAGCAGCTCCAGGGCCACATAACGATCATTGTCGGAGGCTTGCGGGTCGTCGATGATCTGGCGCAGCTGCTGCAGATGGCTGCTGCGCAGCAGATGGGTGACATCGCGCAATGCCTCGCGCGCCAGTAAAGTCAATCCTTCTTGCTCAACCTTCACCAGTGAGCCACCAGACCAGGGAACACGGCTGACATAATCGCGGCTCAGACAGCGATACTCGCTGGTAGTGTCCTCAACAGGGGCTAAAATATCTGCATAGCGAAATTCTTGCATGGTGGCCATAATAGATCTATACTCCCGACAAGTAATGAGGATGAGCCTTCCATACCCCTCACCTTACTACCTCATGGCCCCCTCTCCACCTGTGGGAGAGGGGGTTTTAGGGGGTGAGGGGCTAAAGCAGAGGGTGCCAGCAACAAAGGAGATCTTCTGTGTCGACCGTCGTCTGTCCAGAATGCGATTTATTGCAGCAACGACCCTATATTATACCATCCGTTCCTCACAAGTCACCGATTAGCTATCGGCTGCAGTGTTGTCGTTGTGAGGGTGATCTGCCTCTGCCAGCCGATGGCGACACCGGCGCTGCTGCAACCGGATGGCAGCGCACGGTGCTGGCCCTGGCCGTCACGGCCTTGATTCTGTTTGGGATCGTCAACAGCTACCCCATTATGACCTTCAGCCTCAATGGTCGGCTGCAATCGGGTACCGTGCTGGATGGCGTGCTGGCTCTGGCACAGCAGGGACAACCGTTGCTGGCGTTGCTGGTGGCTGTGACTGCCTTTGTGGTGCCGTTGCTCGATATTGTGCTGCTGCTGGGGATGGGTCTGGTCCGGACCGATGGTCCGATGGTGGCTATCCAGCGCTGGCGTAGTCTCATGGCCCCCTGGAATATGTCGGGTATCTACCTGCTCGGGGCGCTGGTGGCGCTGGTCAAGCTGGCCCATCAGGCTGAGGCCATGCCCGGCGTCGCTCTCTATGCCCTGGCGGCCATGATTGTGGTGCTGACCTTGGCGGCGCAGCTGGTCGTGGCTCGACCACTGCCCAAAGCGCTGTTGCTGTTGCTGTTGTTGCCGATCATCTCCGGTTGTGCCGGTACCCTGCGCAGTTATCAGGGTGAACTCAATCAGGTCAGTGATTTAACGCGATCGCACCAGTTGGGAGCTGCCCTGCAGCGGCTGGAGCAGCTCAACGATGGCACGGACAAGGATCTGCTCTACTACTTCGAGAAGGGGGAGCTGTTGCGGCTGCAAAAGCAGTTTGCCCTGAGTCAGGAGGTCTGGCTGGAGGCTGATCGCCGCGTGCGTCAGTGGGAGGAGCAGGCGCGGTTGGACCCGAACAAGGTCATCAACACCATCGGTGCTGTTCTGATCAACGATAAGGTGCTGCCCTATCAGGGTCAGGATTACGAAAAGGTGCTGCTGACTGCCCGTATGGCCATGAACCATGTCGTTCAGGGTGACTGGGCTGCTGCCCGCACCGAGATCAAGAAGACGCACGAGCGGGAGGCCGTGATCGCCATGGTGCAGGCCAAGCAGATGGCGCAGGTTGAGGAAGAGGCGCAGAAACGGTCGCAGCGTACCGCCTTTCAGGATATCCAGGGCTACCCGGTCGCCACTTTGGATGATCCGGAGGTGATGGCCCTGAAAAACGGCTATCAGAACGCTTTTAGTCATTATCTGTCTGGCTTTGTCTATGAGTCTCTCAACGAACCGAGTCTGGCAGCCCCGGGTTACCGTCAGGCCATCGAATTGCGTCCGGATGTGCCGTTTCTGACCGAGGCGCTGCGACAGCTCGACAGTCGTCACAACAAGCCGGCGGCTGGCATGACCGATGTGCTGTTTGTGGTCGAATCGGGCTGGGCCCCAGCGCGCCAATCGGTGATGCTGCCGTTGCCGGTGCCCGGGGTTGGGGTGGTCTCCTTCTCCTTTCCGGTGCTGTCTTCCCAGCCATCGGTCAGACCCCAGACGCTGCTGATCGATCATAAGCAGAGCTTGCCACTGGCCTCGGTCACCAACATCGATGCCATGGCGCGGCGCGCCTTGCGTGATGATATGCCAGGCATTTTGCTGCGCAGTACCATTCGTGCTGCCACCAAGGGGGTAGCCCAGAAGGCCTCTTACGACCAACATGCGTTGTTGGGATTGGCCGTTACCTTGGCAACTCTGGCGACTGAAAGTGCTGATGAGCGCGGCTGGCGGCTGTTGCCGGCCCAGGTTTCGTTGGCGCGGGCGATGGTGCCATCCGGGTCGCACCAGATTACCGTGACGGCTGCCGGTGGTCAGCAACAAACCGTTGCTGTTGCCTTGAATGGCCGTTATGCTATCATTCCAATCCGTATGCTGGACCATCAGTCCGTGGGAGTTGTGCCATGATCAGAATGCTGTTGCAGGTGGTTGCTCTGCTGACGATTGCCGTGGGTCTGGCGGCCTGCCAGACCACCTCCCGTTCTGAGGCTCCGATCAATAGCCGCATTGACGAGCTGGGCATCATGAACGAGTTGCAGCCTGGGGAGGTGCATGTGGTACGGCGTAATGGCCTGCTCAACATCCAGGCTGAGGTGATCAACCTGTCCAACCGGGCCCAGTCGCTGTACTACCGTTTCCAGTGGCTCAACGAAGCGGGCTTGCTGGCTTGGGAAGAGGAGAGCTGGAAGCCGGTGCTGATTCAGGGACAGCAACGCAAATGGCTGACCACCGTTGCGCCAACGCCCCAGGCGACTGATTTTCGCATCGAGATGCACAGCCCGGATAACGCCACCCCGATTGACCTGTTTACCAACAAATAGAGGATCAGCCGTTGAAACGTATAGCCTATCTTGTTCGTGTCCGGCCCGTTCGTGCATCGTTGTTGACACTGGCGCTGTTGCCCTTGGTACTGAGCGGTTGTGCCTCGACGCAATCTCCCACGGTTCCTTCTGCCGGTAATGTTTTTTATGGCGATAGCCGTGCTGTTGAAACGGTCACCAACGAATTTGGATCGACCGATCTGCAGGGCATTGCCGAGACCATGACTCGCTCGCTGTTGCAGTCGCAACCGATTGTGCGCGGTAACCGGCCGCTGCTGACCATTGCCGAGGTCAAGAACAAGACCAGCGAGTACATCGACACCCGTTCCATCACCGACAGCATTCGCGCACAGCTGCTGAAGAGTGGTGCGGTACGTTTTGCCGTCGATACCAACGCCATGGATACCCAGACCGAGGAGCTGAGACGGCAGAACCAGACTGGTCTCTACAAAAAGAGCAAATCAAAAAAGATTGGCCAGATGGAAGGGGCCGACTATCGTCTTGAGGGTAACATCGCTTCCATCGTCAAACGGACACGCGATCTGCACGATGTCTACTATAAATTCAGTCTGCTGCTGATCAACAACGAATCGGGCGTCATCGAATGGGCCGACGAGAAAGAGATTCGCAAGACGGCGGTGCACTGATGAGGAATCTGGTCATGCGACGAACGGATAAAGTAACGGTAGCGAGGTTGCTATTGCTTCTGCTTGTGTGGATAGCCTGTGGCGCTGTTGCCGATGCGGCTCCTCCCATTCGCCTTGCCGTGACCGATCTGACCTACGAAGAGCAGGTACGCGACCAGTTCCGGGTTGCTGTCACCGAGAGTCGTACCAGGCAGCGCGACAGTTTTGAGCGCGGCAGTTATCAGGATCATCAGGCCACCACCCATGTGGTCTCGGGCACCCAGAGTTACATCATCCGTGGCGAGCTGCACAAGTTTGTTGCCGATATCAAGGGTGAGTTGATCAAGCTGGGCTATCAGCTGGTCCAGGGTCGTCCGGCCAAAAGCAAGGAGCAGGACAAGCTGTTTGACATTCTGGCGCGTGTCAAGCAGGGCGTCTATCAGGGTGCCTCCCATGTGCTGTTTGGTGTCATCAACAGCATCGAGTTTCGCGAGGAGTCCAACCCGGTTGACCAATCGGCCCGTCCTACTTGGTCGCACAGCCTCAGTCTGGAGCTGATGGCCGAATTCAGCCTGATCGATGCCAGAAGCCATGCCGTGATCGCGTCGTTCAGTGCCATGGGTGAGGGCAGCGATACCCGTCTGGTCAACAATCCGCAGGCGGTGACGGTGCCCAGTCGTGGCAAGGTGGTGTCCGAGACATCGGTCTCCTTGGGTCAGGATGTGGCCCAGAAATTACAGGAGCAACTGGCCCCCGATCTGGGACGGTAGCCGCGGCGCGATGCGTTCCTCCCCGTCCCATACCTGGGCCTTGGTCTGCACCGCTGCCATTCTCTACATACCGGCCAATCTGTTGCCGATCATGACGGTACAGCGTTTTGGCCAGGGCAGCCCGGATACCATTGTCAGTGGTGTCATTCGGTTGCTGGAGGGGGGATTGTGGCCGCTGGCGCTGCTGGTTTTCTTTGCCAGCATCGTGGTACCGCTGCTCAAGCTGATCGGGCTGGCCGTGTTGTTGCTGTCGGTACAACGGCGCTGGTCCTGCTGCGCGCGTCAGCGTGCCGGTATCTATCGTTTGGTCGAAGCCGTCGGCCGCTGGTCGATGGTGGATATCTACATGATTGCTATCCTGACCTCCATGGTGCAATTCGAGGCCATTGCCCGTGTTGAACCCGGTCCGGGGGCACTGTTTTTTGCCGCTGTGGTTGTTGTCACCTTGCTGGCCTCCCACAGTTTTGATCCACGCTGGCTATGGCGTACTGAGGAATGGGGATGACTTTTCTCCGCCGGTGTGGTAGTGACTTAGCATTGAAGTTCAGGAATTTTTTCCAAGAGAGATTTTTTTAGAAAGGAACCAACATGGGTCAGGGACAGAAAATGGGTATTGCGGAATTGCTGGCATTCGGGGTCAAGAGCAAGGCCTCCGATCTTCATCTGTCATCCGGCATGCCGCCGCTGATCCGCGTTGATGGCGATATCCGTCGCATTGACATTCCGGCGCTGGAGCATGACCAAGTCAAAGACATGATTTACGACATCATGAGCGACAAGCAGCGCAAGGAATACGAGGAGACGCTGGAGGCCGATTTCTCGTTCGAGATCTCGGGTCTGGCGCGTTTCCGTGTCAATGCCTTTGTCCAGAATCGTGGCGCTGGAGCGGTGTTCCGTACCATTCCCTCGACCATCCTATCTCTGGAACAGCTCAACGCTCCCGAGATTTTCCGTGATTTTGTCGATACGCCACGTGGTATCGTGCTGGTGACCGGACCGACCGGATCGGGCAAATCGACCACGCTGGCGGCCATGATCGATTACAAGAACAAGAGCGAATACGGCCATATCCTGACCATTGAGGATCCGATCGAGTTTGTCCATCAGTCCAACAAGTGCCTGATCAACCAGCGCGAGGTCCACCGCGACACCAAGAGTTTCAACAATGCCCTGCGTTCGGCCTTGCGTGAAGATCCGGATGTGATCATGGTTGGTGAAATGCGCGATCTGGAGACCATCCGTCTGGCCCTGTCAGCGGCAGAGACCGGGCACCTAGTGTTTGGTACGTTGCATACCACCTCGGCGGCCAAGACCATTGATCGTATTGTCGACGTTTTCCCGGCAGCCGAAAAGGACATGATCCGCACCATGATTTCCGAATCGCTGCGGGCGGTCATTTCGCAGATTCTGCTGAAGAAGAAAGGTGGTGGTCGTGTGGCGGTGCATGAGATCATGGTGGGCACGCCGGCCATTCGTAACCTGATTCGTGAGAACAAGGTGGCCCAGATGTACTCGGCCATCCAGACCGGACGTGGTTCCGGTATGCAGACACTGGAACAGGGTTTGCAGGAAATGGTGCAAAAAGGTGTGGTTACACTGGAACAGGCCAAGGAGAAGGCCAACAACAAGGACTTCTTTAATAAATAGGGAACCTTTATGCACAAAACAGCACCGGGGCCAGCACGATACCGGGCCTTGCGTATCGCACTGGCGTTGACGACCATCGGCATGACCAGCGCTTTGACCGGATGCAGCAGCATCCTGTCGTTTTTCAAGCCTGACAAAACGGATATCAAGTTTGTCGAGGCCAAGGGACAGGATGTCGATCTGGTCGATATGAGCCATAAAATGGCCGATGCGCTGGCGGTGGAACTGATCAAGCGCTATCCGGGCTTTCTGCAGCAGAACAATCCGGTTCTGGTGGCCAGTTTCGTCACGCGCGGTGACTTGGACAGCAGTTCGGAGCTGGGATTGCTGATTGCCGATCATGTTGCCTCGCGTCTGACCCAGCAGGGTTTTACGGTGCTGGAGCCGAAGCTGACACGCGAGGTGGCTTTGCGTGTACAGCAGGGTGATTTTGTGCTGTCGCGCGATGCCGATAAATTGCCCAAGGAGTACAAAATCTACGCCGTTGTGACGGGTACCTATACCCAGGGCTATGGCATGGTTGATTTTACCACCCGTATGATCCGGGTGCAGAATCAGCAGGTACTGGCTTCGGTGGACGCCAGATTGCCGATCGGGCTGGTGACCCACGATTTATTGCGTGATGTTGGAGGCGGCGGCAAAGTCATGCCGGTGGTGGACCGATGAACAGTCTGGCATTAGCACTGGCAACTACGGCGATGCTGTTGGCCGGTTGTAGCTCACTGATGACGCAGCAGCCGGAACCTTCCTATCCGTTGGTGTCGCAACCACTATCTAGCAAACCTTCTACCAGCGTGAATGAGCTAACCTATAACGCTGCCAATTTCATGGCGCCGCAGGCTGTCAACAAATTACGGCCGGATGCCAAGATTTTGCCAGCCACCTTTGTCAACCTCGACAACCTGAACCAGTCTTCGGCCTTGGGGCGGTTGTTATCGCAGCAGGTCGCATCACGCCTGACCCAGCATGGCTTTGCTGTGGTAGAGGCTAAGGTGCGCCACAGCATGCTGGTGCGGAAACATGGCGGAGAGTTCCTGCTGTCGCGCGAGTTGACGCAGATGGCCAACCAGTTCAAGGCCCAGGCTATTCTGGTGGGGAGTTACTCGGTGGCCAGAAGTCAACTTTATGTCAATACCCAGTTAATCCGTCTTTCTGATCAGGTCGCGGTGGCTTCCAGCGATTTCAGCATGAAGATGGACCATAATACCCAGATGTTGCTGAACACACCCGAATAAGGAGTCGTGCACGATTATGGAACAGGATCAGTCGGTACAGTTTATCTTCGATGTTTTGAAGGCCATGATGAGCAAGGGTGGATCGGACCTGTTCATTACTGCCGGCTTTCCTCCAGCCATCAAACTGCACAGCAAAATGACTCCTCTAACCAAAGATCCCCTGACGCCGAAGCAGACCCAGATGCTGGCACGTGCCATCATGAACGACCGCCAGAACAAGGAGTTCGAGTCGACACGCGAATGCAACTTCGCTATCGCCCCGCCCGGCATTGGTCGCTTCCGTGTCAACGCCTTTGTCCAGCAGGGTCGTGTCGGCATGGTGCTGCGTACCATCACCACCGACATTCCTGATCTCGATGCTCTCAAGCTGCCGCCGGTGCTCAAGGATGTTATCATGAGCAAGACCGGTCTGGTGTTGGTGGTGGGTGGAACCGGTTCCGGTAAATCGACTACGTTGGCGGCCATGCTGGGCTATCGCAACAAGATGAGCCATGGTCATATCATCACCATTGAGGATCCGGTCGAGTATGTCCATCCGCACCAGAACTGTCTCATTACCCAGCGTGAGGTTGGCGTCGATACCGAGGACTGGCACAGTGCCCTGAAAAACACCCTGCGTCAGGCACCGGATGTCATTCTGATTGGTGAGATCCGCGACAAGGAAACCATGGAGCACGCCATCAATTTTGCCGAGACTGGTCACTTGGCCTTGTCCACCCTGCATGCCAACAATGCTAACCAGACGCTTGATCGTATCATCAACATGTTCCCATCCGAGAAGCGGCAACAGCTGTTGATGGATCTATCGCTCAACTTGAAGGCGATCATTTCGCAGCGGTTGTTGCCCAAGGCTGGCGGTGGTCGGGTGGCGGCCATCGAGATCCTGCTGAAATCGCCGCTGGTTT
>JADGCH010000055.1 GCA_015229115.1 Magnetococcales bacterium | reverse complement strand
TGGCAGCGGGTCCACAGCTTTTGGAGAACGTTGGCCAAGAGAAGAGAAAAAGAGGCACAGACCATGGAAAACCATATGGAATGGCAGAGAGAACGAAAACAACTAGACGTATTTATGTGTGCTAACCATTGAAATTGTTTGAGTTTTTAGAAGCACAAAAGCCACCGTGATAGGTGGCCTTAATGACGAGAAAGACTAGCGGATTTTTAATGGTGGAGGTGGCGAGAGTCGAACTCGCGTCCGAAATATGTACTCCGTCTGTAGGAATTACGACCATCTGCCCGTCATGGAGTTCCGCAGCCGTTGCAGACAGGCTGGCCTTGGAACCTCCGTTACCTCGGAGCACTGGGATCCCCTGGATTTTAACCGGCCGTCATCATTTCCGGCTTGATTCTGCGAAAGCTTCTGTTTCCAGGTCCGAATCAGGACCCAAGGCTACACGACGTCGCGGTTAGGCGGCGGCGCGAACCTCGCCGTAGAATTCGTCATTGGCGATTGTGTTTTTAGCCCATTGCGGCGGTGCCGTGCCGAGTCGCCTCTCAGACCTTTTCATACCCCGTCGAAACCGTTTCACCCCCATACTAGATTTAGCTGAACTTAGCAATTCGGGACGTTCTCATACTACACCTGGCGCCAATAAAAGCAAGCACAAAAACAGGCCCTACTGCTATCGGCCATGAATATTATAATATAAACAATATTGAGATTATTTATTTTAATAAAAACATCAGAAACTTATGTCCATACACGGGGTAACTTTTTATAGGTAACGGGCCGCCTTGGCTGTGTGGTCCATGGATATTTGTCGATCATACCTACTACGAATAGATGACATGATAGCCTCTCTTGAACAAAAAAATGACTTTCCTGCGAAAGAATATAATAATTTCCTTGACAACAACTAGTGATCTCCATTAAAGAGGACATGCCGTTGTTGTCCGTGTGGAATATCGGCCATTGATGCTGTAAAACAGAACAAAGTCGGAAAGACTTGCACAAAACATAAAGACTTAAGTTCCCTGATCAAGGATTTGCGAGGAATCATGTTGTTGAAACAGGCCTGTCGATCGCTTCTGTCTGCCAATCCAAACCATCCCATACGCCCGAACAGACACCGCTCCTATCTCATGGTGCTTGCCGCCACCAGCGTGTTGCTCATTTCCCCCAATCGTGTTCTTGATGCCCAGACAACTCCCTGGCAGGACAAGGACTCTGGTAAGCAACACAAGAGTGCAGCGGTCAAAAAGTTGGACGACGACAGTCGCGATGAGCGCGACGACAACAGCGCTGGCGGCTCGCTACTGGACTTGGTTGGCTCCAGTCTCTCCTCCCTGCTCAAGGCCATGACGGCCGGTAGTGGTGCACAGGAAGCCCCCACCACGGCGCAAAGCGACATCGTTCAGCCTACCTCGATTGACGAGGCGCTGGAGTTCATCGGTAGTGCCGTTCCATGCGAAAATCGTGCCAGCATAGAGAGTAGCCATCCGGCTTGGCCTATCGTATCCCCCATGCCGATTACCCACTCTTTTGCCGTTGATAACGTGGCAGAGCAAAGTGCTTCCCAAATCGATGCCGTCAATGGCGAGGAGACAGAGTTGTCCTACAACCTGCCTGCCCTGCCGGTGATTGGTCCGTTGATCCGGGACGATTTCAGCGAGAACAGCATCCCGGTTCCGGAGGTGTCTCCGGTCGTGCGGGCCATTCTGGAAATGACTCCCGAAAGTGTTGAGGTCAACCTGCCCGCTTGGCCGGCAACAGCTCCCGTGGTGCGCAAACCGATCATGGTCAAGGATACCTCGACGCCAGCTGGTCAGACGGTACGCGAATCTGTGGCGCCAGGGGAAACGATCGATGAATTGCTGGCCCGTCAAGGAATGACGGAAAATGCCGCTCGCGAGGTTATTGAGGCGTCGCGCCCGATTTACGACCTGTCACGTCGCCTGCGCCACGATAGTCCAGTCCGTCTCAGCTTTGGCAGCGATGGTGCCCTGACAACGCTGGTGCACCCAATCGGCAACGATCAGCAGCTGCGCATGAGCCGCTCCTCCAGTGGGCGATTGATTGCCAAACTGGAACCGGTCATCTACGATGTCCGCCTGCGTACCGTCTCCGGAACCGTCAACAGCTCCCTGGTGCAGTCGATACGTCGTTCCGGTCTGTCGCGCCACATGGCGCGCCGTCTGATCAGCCTGTTTGAGTGGGACGTTGATCTGGCCCGTGACCTGGAAGAGAGTGACCGCTTCTCGGTCGCCTACGAGGAATATCTGCTGGATGGGGAAAAGGCCCACGATGGCCAGATCATTGCGGCAGAGCTGGTCAATCAGGGGCAATCCTACCGCATCGTGCGCTATACCGATCCGCAGGGTGTCTCCGACTACTACACCGAAAAAGGGGAGAAGCTACGCAAAATGTTCCTGCGTACTCCCATTGATTCCACCCATGTCTCCTCCCGTTTTTCGTCATCCCGACTTCATCCGGTGCTGGGTTTCAATCGCGCCCACAGAGGGGTTGACTATTCCGCCCCTGTCGGCACACCGGTACGCGCCTCTGCCGATGGTCAAGTGGTCGAAATAGGCTGGCAGGGTGGTTATGGCAACATGGTGGTGATCCAGCACAACCGCAAATATGCCACTGCCTATGCCCATCTCAACGAATTTTCTGAGCAGATTGACGTTGGCTCGCGCGTCAAACAGGGCCACGTCGTTGGCTATGTCGGCACCACCGGACTAACCACTGGACCCCATCTACACTATGAAGTGCGGGTCAATGATCAGCCAGTCAACCCGCTCTCGGTGCAGCTGACCATGGCTGATGCGCTGCAGGATCGTTACCGTGCCGACTTCAAAAAACAGAGTGAGCGCTATCTCGCGCTGCTGGATCAGGGCAACGGCTATCGCATGGCTATGAATAGCAGTCGTCAGAATCAGACCGATCCGTAACTCATGCGCTGCGAGGCCGATTATCATCGACCAGAAAGCGATGGACTCGATCCGGTTCGCCCGCTGGATCTGAATCATACCAACAGCGTCAGTGCGCTGATGAGCGCTTATCGCGACGCCTCTTTCGGTGCCAGGCGGCTGGGAGAGGCAGCTGACCTGTTGCAACAGATGGTGCAGGATCCCCAGTGTTGCACCATTCTGACCCTGTCCGGAGCCATGACCGTGGCCAAGATGGGGCTGGTGATCTGCGAGATGGTCGAACGGGGCTATGTGCAGATCATCATCTCAACCGGGGCGCTCATGACCCACGGTCTGGTCGAGTCGATGGAGCGTCATCACTACAAATACCGCCCCGATCTCGACGATCGGCAACTGTACCAGCGCGGCTATAACCGCGTCTACGACACCCTGGAGCCGGAAAGCAATCTCGATGAAGCAGCAGCGATGATTCAGGCGGTGCTGGGTGACAGTGCTCTGCCGCAACCCCTGTCGAGTCATGCCCTGACCCGGGCCATCGGGGCTTGGCTGCATCAGCGTTACCCACAGGGACGCGGACCCCTGCTGTCGGCCTACCGCTGCAACGTACCGGTGATTATCCCGGCCCTGTCCGATTCCGAAATGGGACTCGACTTTGCCGTCCATAACTGGCAACGCCGCCTGTCTGGTCAGACTCCCCTCGGTTACGATCCCTTCATCGATCTTGATTTTTATGCCGAGCGGGCACGAACAGCACAACGGCTCGGCATCTTTACCATTGGCGGTGGTGTGCCGCGCAACTATGCCCAGCAGGTTGGACCCTACCTTGAGATCCTGGACCATCGCGCTGGCATCCGTCTGGAACGTCCGGCACGGTTTCATTATGGCATTCGTATCTGTCCCGATCCTGACCATCTGGGAGGACTCTCGGGCTGCAGCTATCGCGAGGGCGTCAGCTGGGGTAAATTCGTCCCGGAAGAGGAAGGGGGGCGCTACGCCGAAGTGCTGACCGATGCCACCATCGCTTGGCCACTTATCGTCAAGGCGGTCATGGAACGGGTGCCGCAACGACGTGGCTGACGCTGCCACCTCCCCTGCCCTGTGGACCATACGCCGGCTGTTACGCTGGAGCAGTCAGTGGCTGAGTAACAAGGGAGTCGAAAGCCCACGTCTCGATAGCGAGTTGCTACTGGCCGACGCCCTGCAGGTTGAGCGGATCCGCCTGTTTCTCGACCCCGATCGGCCACTGGTCGCCGCCGAGTTGCAAGCCTTCAAGGAGCGCATCAAACGCCGTGCTGCCCGTGAACCGGTCGCCTACATTCTTGGCAAACGCGAGTTCTGGAGTCTGACCTTCCAGGTCGGGGCCGGTGTCCTCATTCCCAGACCTGAAACCGAAACCCTCATTGAGGCCGTGCTGGCCCATTTTCCCGACCGTTCTGCCCCCTGGCGACTGCTTGACCTCGGTACCGGCAGTGGTGCGCTGCTGCTGACCTTGCTGCACGAGTGGCCCCATGCCCTCGGTGTTGGTATTGACATCGCCGATACCGCCCTGGCCTGCTGTCGCTCCAATGCCATCCAGTTCGGTCTGATCGAACGAGCTACCCTGCTGGCAGGTGATCTATACCAGCCGTTACAAAGTCTCACACCGCGACCCTGCTTCGATCTGATCGTGGCCAATCCGCCCTATGTCTGCCCTGAAAGCTGGCCCACCCTGCAACCGGAAATCCGTTTGTGGGAACCCGCCCTGGCCCTGCTGGCCAGCGACAAGGGACTGGCTTTTTACCATCGTATTTTCTCTGCAGCACAGCAGTGGTCGACCCCAGCCGGTCTGGTAGCGGTCGAAATTGGTTCCGATCAGGGTGATGCCGTGGTAAATATTGCCCGCCAAAACGACTACCACAGCGTTACCCTGCTGCAAGACTACAGCCACCAGCCACGGATTGTCCTGGCACAAAAATAATCAAAAAAATGGCCTGCTTCTTGCTTCATTTGATAACACATGGTCTCTTCTACCGTGTTGTTTGAAGTAGAGAGGTGTTGCAATGAGTCTTGCTTTGTCTTCTGCGTCGATTTCGCGTCTGTCCGCTGCCGTGCTCTTTTCTCACCAAGCCCATGAGGAAGAGGTGGCGCTGGATGAGTTGGACGAGTTCGACCGGTTCGATCAGTTCCTGCTATCGGATGGATGGTGGGATGAGATGGATGATGAGGCGGATGAAACCGATAATCCAGCTCTTTTTTCCACCACGGTCATGTCGACAGAGGGCATGAACCGTTTCATGGATCTGCTGGATGGCGTTGAACAGCCGACAACCCATTATGCCGATATCCTGTCCGGCTGGACCATCGCCCGCCTGCGACTGTACCACTTCAGTGAAGAGAACATTCAGAATTTTGCCTCGATCCTCTATCGCCTGCGCCTTGAACAAGACAGCTGCTCAGCCGTCGCTTTTCTGGCAACCCTATCTGACGAGGAGCTGCAATTGCTCTGCACCATTCAGGGACTGCAGGGAGCGTGTCCGGATATCGCAACACTCAGCGAAGCCGATGCCCTCCAGTTGCTGAACCAGTTTGGTCCCTGTCACGGAGTTTTATCCCAGGAGAGAGGGGCCTTGTGCAGTTACCCCCCACCCGAAGCGGCAGAGGGGGTGTTGGCAGCCTGGAATACCGCTACGGCGTCGATGTCTTCGCTGGCGACCCATCATGCCATGGGACCTTTTCTGGCCTGGATCGGTGCCCTCAACACCCGTTATGACCTGAACGGTGAGCCGATAGCCTGCTATCAGCCTGGCGATCCGAATTACAATAACCCCTATCTGCAGCCCAATTTTTCGTTTTGTCACCAGGTCAAGGAGATGTTGCAACGGCTGGAGCTGTTCCAAGGTGCTATGGAAGAGGATCTTTACCAGCGGCAGCGCTCTTTCCTGTATCGATTTTATACTGAACTGAAACAAAGAGGTGTATCATGAATGGCGTTAATCCAGCAGTTTCTGCCACAACACGGTCAGCCGATGGTCGTAGCAACAGCATCAGCGTCCGCTCCGCTGGCAGCTCGGTGGCAACATCGGTCAATGCTACAGCAACCGCTGCGGCTGGGAGTAATAGCGGCGATGCCGTGACGCTGGCTGCGCCAGAGCGCGTCAACAAAGCCATCGACGCATTGGTCAAGGAGGTGCTTGACACTCTGCTCAATCAGCCGGTCGACTTCAAGAATCCTCCCTTCAAACCGATGGACCCAGCCACCGTCAGTCGCCTTGTTGGCGAATCAACTGAGACGTCCTCCACTTCAGCCTGAGCTTCTTGATCTTACAAAACCTCCCCCCATAACCCCTCTCCATCATGTCCCTCCCTCGCCATTTATGGAGAGGGAGGCTAGGTGGGTGAGGTTGGAAGGTGCATGCGTCTAGCGTGAGCAGGCCGTCTTATAGGTTTGCTCTCCGCCTTTTTTATGGCCCCAGCTGAACAGATCTGGCTTCCAGCGCCGAAAAGAGTCAAAATAGCGCGACCAGTAGCGCTGCCATATCGTTGACGCTGTCGAAGTCTCAATCACACCCTGACTTGATGATGCGTGAGAGAAATAGATGACAGAGCCGCGTTTTTTGGTGATAATACCGACGTGGTTATAGCGCTTGTCCGGCTTGTTCGATGGCGTGGGACGAAAGAAGACCAGATCCCCCGGTCGCGTCGATGACGCCGGAATGGCATCGCTGTTTTCCTTGATCTCCGGAGTAGCCATATAGTAAGGGTTGAAGCGATACGGAGTCCCGGCAAGACTGGTACGGGTAACAGCACAAACCAAGTTGGAACAGTCCGCCGCATTGGAGCAATCGGGATTGGCGCCCAAACGGTATTTCAGCCCTTCGTAGCGATCTGCGATGGCAGGGGTCCGTTGTTCCAGAATGCGGTAGGCCTCTTCCGCCGATGATGGTGACACGGTTGCCCGCGGGGGCGGTGTCGGCTGTGTGCTACAGCCGCTGACTAGGGTCAGCAGTAACAACAGGTTCCAGTTGATACGGTATGGTTTCATGGGCATCCTTACAACCAGTTATCCCCTCGGGAGGCATGAAGGACAAGGTGAGGGGTGCAGAGATAGACTCCACATTGAAGCAGATTCCGTTCCATATTTCCCAACGGACAGAGAGCAATGACAGAAGAAACAACAACCCATTTTGGTTTCAGCGAAATCCCGGTGGCCGAAAAGGTGGCCCGTGTACGACACATTTTCGACTCGGTAGCTGGAAAATACGATCTGATGAACGACCTGATGTCGCTGGGGATCCATCGCCTCTGGAAACGTTACGCCGTCCATAAAATGCGTCTCAAACCGGGCCTGCGCCTGCTGGATGTGGCCAGTGGTACCGGTGATCTGGCCAGTCTGATGATGCACAGCATGGATGACCGGGGCCAGATTGTCCTGTGTGACATCAATGGCCCGATGCTGGAACAGGGACGGCGCAAGATGATCAACACCGGGTTGGTCTCCGGCCTGCGCTGGGTACAGGGCAATGCCGAATCATTGCCGTTCCCTGACCACCATTTTCATGCTGTTACGATTGGGTTCGGCATTCGCAATGTGACCCACATCGAACAGGCCATCAGCGAGATGGTGCGGGTGCTGCGTCCGGGAGGGATGTTCCTCTGCCTCGAATTTTCCCATTTGGCCATTCCCTTGTTACAGCCCCTCTACGACGCCTATTCCTTCAACGTGCTACCGGAAATCGGCCACTGGGTCACTCGCGATCGTGCTGCCTATCAATATCTGGTCGAATCGATCCGTCGTTTTCCCGATCAGCAGCAGTTCAGCACCATGCTGACCAGAAATGGCTTGGGACAGGTCCACTACGACAACCTTTCTGCCGGCATCGCCGCCATCCACATCGGTTATAAGGTGTAGTATAGGGGGAGAGAAAGCGACAAGACCATGGATCGGCGAGGTTTCGAGCAATTAAAAAAACTCGGTTCTGGGCGCGAGGCATCCCGACGAGGTGGCGTCGTTGTACCATTGCTCCTGGCAGCGCACAGAAACTCCGGAAAGCCACGTGGCCGGCGCAGTTGCTTCAGAAGCGGACACCGCTCTACTACGTCAAAAAGAGTTCATGATTCAATGGTTGAGACGGCAACCCGAGTCCCAGACAAACTGTTCGGCTATCGGCTACATATCATTGATCTGGCCACCAATAAGGCTTTGGCAGCGGATCGAACCAGTTGACGCCGCAGCCGTATCACAAAAATTGCGTAAGGCCCTCAAGGAGGCTGATCTATTTGTTCGTGCCATGCCTGTTGGCAAGGAGGGGCTGCTGTTTCTGAAAAATGGTCTACCCGTGCAACCGCAACCAGAACAACTGGCCCAATATACCGAACATACAGCTGGTGACAGTGCTTGCTTCGAGACAGGTCTGATGGATGAATCCGTTGACGTTTTTTTCTCGCACCTGACCCCTTTATGATTCATAATGGAGCGGCGTGGGGTTTCCTCTAAATACAACAAAAAAAGTCTGTGCTATATGAATATTGTTGGAATAAATTTTGGACATGATGGTTCTGTATGCGTGCTCAAGGATGGCATTGTTTGCTCCTACGTTTCCCGTGAACGACAAACCCGTCGAAAACATGCCGTTGCTATTACAAACGATGAACTGGATTTGGCCCTGTCGCGTTCAGGTCTCATGTTGGAAGAGATCGATTTTTTTACGATTACATCAACGCAGAGTGTTCAATTATTAATAGGATATATCAGTGACTTTGATATTCGCTTTGAAATACACGATAGGCATAAACTAACCGAAAACACCTTATATGATATATATCCTGATATCGTTCCACAGCTGTCGCCAAGAACAAATGGATTAGATGGCAGCTCCAACAAAGATATTCGCGATATCAGATGGCTGGATCAATACATAAGTTCTGCGCGCTGGGACAAGGGGGCAACAGTCCAGGAGATTGCCCGCATAGATCATACCCCTCTCCTGAATCTGGTTCCTTTTCGCTATGGGTTTCATTACCCAGTGACGGTCAGTTATCGTGGGCGTACTGTTCCGGGTTATTTCATCAATCATCACATTGCCCACGCCGCTTCTTCTTTTTTTCTGTCCGGATTTGATGAGTCAGCCATTATCACACAGGATGGCGGTGTCATTCCCGACCTGGAAGAAGTCCATTCCATTCCGTACCAAAGCGGAATGATCTTCTACGGATCTTCAAATACCATCATCCCCCTACAACCCCATTACCTCTATCTAGGTAGAATGTATGAAACGATCGGAGTAACACTAAACCTAGATAAAACCGGCGTCGGTAGCGCAGGCAAATTGATGGGATTAGCTCCCTATGGTCGTCCAATATTCTTTCAGAATGATTTTGTTGGCAATGCTTATGATTACAAGAAAAGATTTGGTATTCATAACATGATCAAGGTCTGGAAGTACCACTGTTTAAACTCACTACAAAAATTAAACTATTCCCTGAACTCGTTTTCCAAAACACGGTACATCACGGAACAGACCAATGCGGACATTGCCGCAAGCACGCAGAAATTACTTGAGGAATGCTCCATAGCCATCGCAAAGGCCAGTTACTCGATGTTACTAAATAGCGGAATCAGTACGAAAAATCTTTGCCTAGGCGGAGGGAGTGCACTCAACTGCCCAACCAATACGCGTCTGTATAATGAAACATCGTTCAAATCTGTTTTTGTCGATCCGAGCTGCAGTGATGATGGTATTGCCATCGGCAGCTCACTTTATCTCTATCATCATTTGCTGCATTACCCTATCAGAAAAGGACAGTTACCTTTTTCCCAGTATCTTGGCAAAATCTATTCCGACAATGAAATCCTGGTAGCTATTCAAAAGTTTGACCAGCAAGTCGTCTCGTCAAAATGTTCTAACACCGCAAGCCTAGCAGCTGACGATCTGGCGCAAAACCGCATTATTGCTTGGTTTGAAGGAGGCAGCGAGGTCGGTCCCCGTGCCTTGGGACATCGTTCGATTTTGGCCAATCCAACGTACGTTGATAACTGGAAGCGTGTCAACATGCTGAAAGGACGGGAGTGGTGGCGACCGTTTGCCCCATCGGTACTGGAAGAAGACATGCAGGACTGGTTTGATGGCGTACCCGGTTCGTCCCCCTACATGTTGTTCACGGCACGAGTCAAAAGCCGCCAATTGCCGGCCATTACACACATTGATGGGACAGCGCGCGTACAAACTGTCTCGCCAGAGTGTGGACAATTTTATCGCTTAATCAAGGCATTCAAGAAGCATACCGGCATACCGGTGGTACTCAATACCTCATTCAATGGCCCTGGAGAACCCATCGTTGAAACGCCACAGCAGGCTATTTCGTTTTTGGCACGGTCGGAACTTCTGGATGCGCTGTACATTGGGGAATACCGATTGACAAGGGCAAAATTCTGTCACGCAGGAAAAGACCAACTCGGTCGGTCTGTAGCTACGTCAAAAAATAGTCAAGATCATGATTTACAAAATTTTTCAGTCCCCATAACAACCCTGTGCGATCTTGCGATCAGCAAAGTGTCTGAAGGTAACCATACGGATGCAATTGATTTGTTTATAGTGGCATCCAACCATGATGATGCGTCGGCCATGTTCAATCTGGCGATGTTATATTTCAGAAACAATGATTTCGTTCAAGCTCTGATGTGGTTAAATATTCTTCGTATAAAAGTCACAAATATACCTATAGAAAATAAACTTAATCAAATTTCAAGCCGTATGACTGCAGATCAAATCATTCAGGCTCAGGAAATGGCGACCAATTGGAAACAATACAATTCTACTTCAGTAATATTTTAGTATATCATAGATTTATAATATGTATAATTTGATAAATCGCACCTGATTTTCAAGAATATCCAAGAGGATCATCATGTTTCAATCCGTTCTCCTTGCTCCCCTGCGCTGGTTACCCCAACCGCTGACAGCCGTTTCTCTGGCTATCACGCTCAACCTGTTTTTTCGCCGCTATCCAGAGCTGAGAGAGCGCCTGCGTGAACTATCGGGCAAGATCTTTCGTTTTGAAGTGGAAGATCTTGGCCAGGATTTTTTCATGCACATCGACGCAAGTGGTGAAGTGCGCATTCATACCTATGCCGACGATGAGGTCCATGTCACCATGGCCGGCAGCAGTAGCGCCTTCCTGTCGCTGCTGTTTCATCGTTCCGATCCTGACGCGCTGTTTTTTTCGCGCGCCCTGAAGATGTCCGGTGAAACCGATACCGGTCTCCATTTTAAAAATATTCTCGACAATGTCGAGATCAACTGGGAAAAGGAGCTCTCGGTACTGTTGGGCCAGCCCATGGCCGCCCTGATGGCCAAAGCAGCCGAACAGGTGCAGCAGGTGCGGCAGCAGTTTCATCGTCGTGTCGATCAGCAAGCTGAAGAATGGCTACAGCAGCGGCAGTGGCCCCAGCATCACCGCTTGACATCCATTAGGGAAGAGACAGAAGCCTTGGCCAAGCGGCTGGATAAGATGGAGCACAGCCTCAATCGCTGTGCCAACCGCATCAACCTGGCCCGCCATGCCAGGATGGGGTGATCAACGGTGCTGACGACCTATCGTACCGTTGTTCGTCTGGCAGCGATTGTTCGTATCCTGGCCCGCCACGCCATCGAACCCTTTACTGAAAGTTTCTTTCTCTACCGGCTGATCTGCTGGCTGGCAGCACTCAATCCAGCGGTATGGCGCCACCAAAGGCGGACCCCGCGTGCGGTGCGTATGCGCATGGCCATGGAGGAGCTGGGCCCGACCTTCATCAAATTTGGCCAGGCGTTGTCGACACGGGTTGATGCCTTACCCGATGATATCGGTCAGGAAATCAAAAAGCTGCAGGATGATGTACCGCCCTGCCCATTGGCCCAGATCAAACCGATGGTTGAAAAAAGCCTGAAGGGGCCGTTACAGCAATTTTTCAGCCGTTTTGACGATGAACCTGTCGCATCGGCCTCCATCGCCCAAGTCTATCATGCCATCACCCACGAGGGTCGCCACGTCGCCATCAAGGTGCGCCGTCCCAACATCGAGGATGTGGTACGGGACGACATCCGCATCCTCTATTTCATTGCCTCCCTAGTCGAGAATAACGTACCGGAATGGCGCCGTTTCAAGGTGCGCCAAGTGGTTGATGAGTTTGCCTCCACCATCCGCAACGAAATGAACTTCCAGGTCGAAGCCGCCCGTGCCGACAAATTCCGCCAGAACTTTGCCAACGATCCGGAACTGAAAGTACCGGAGGTGATCTGGTCCCTCTCCTCGACCTCGGTCCTGATACTGGAATGGGTTGATGGCATACCAATCGATGAACTGGCCTCTTGGAACGGTCTCGGTGGCCCCGATCCGGACATGATCTCGAAAAACATAGGCACGATCTTCTTCAAGCAGGTTTTTCGCGATGGCTACTTCCACGCCGACCAGCATCCTGGCAACCTGCTGGTACAACCCGATGGCACCCTGATCATGATCGATTTTGGTATCATTGGTCGTGTTGACATGCAGACACGGCTGTGGCTGGCCCATCTGCTGCACGGTTTTCTGATCCACGACTACCGCAAGGTGGCACAGGTCCATCTTGATGCCGGTTATATCCCTGCCCATACCAATCTCGATGAATTTGAGGAAGCCTGTCGCCAGATTGGCGAACCGATCTTTGGTCAGCCGCTCAAGGACATCTCGGTCGGCAATCTGCTGGCGCAACTGTTCAAGGTGACCGAACGGTTCGA
This sequence comes from Magnetococcales bacterium, assembly GCA_015229115.1. Taxonomy (GTDB): domain Bacteria; phylum Pseudomonadota; class Magnetococcia; order Magnetococcales; family JADGCH01; genus JADGCH01. The sequence goes on along the minus strand of JADGCH010000055.1, from coordinate 2,888 downwards.
CATGGAAGTGCAGCCGCAGCTGTTGTTGCTGCAAAAAACCCTGATCACTTTGGAGGGCGTCGGTCGTGAGATCAACCCTGAACTCAACATCTGGGTGCTGGCTGAACCGCTCATCCGCGACTGGATGAGCGAGCATCTAGGATTGATGGGGAAGTTACGGTCAGCCCAGCAGGGTACGTCCGATCTGCTGCACACACTGGGCCTCATGCCGGAGATGGTTCGCACCGGGCTGGAACGGCTGGTGCGCGACCAGATGCAACTGCGCCTCCACCCCGATTCGCTGACCACGCTGGAACGACACATGCGTGCCGGTTTTCGCAGCCAGAATGCCACCGTCACCGGCGGTTTTCTGCTGCTGGCCGCGGTCATCCTGCTGGTCAATGACCTATCGATACTACTCTACGGACCGCTGCTATTGCTCTCCTATATCAGTTTTCAGCAGGGCTCGCGCATGGGACGGTGATCATGTTTCATCTGGAATGGCTGCTGCCCTTGATAGCCAGTGTGGTTTTGACCATGGGTTTTCTTCACTGGAATCGCCGTCTGAAGCAGGAAATTCGCGAGCGCCGGCAGGTGGAACATCGTCTTAATCTGGCCCTTGAGGGAGGTAACCTTGGGCTGTGGGATGTCAACCTGCTCACCGAAGAGATGGTGGTCAACAGACGCTGGGCTGAAATGCTGGGTTATACCCTGGAAGAGATTGTGCCCATCAGCCGCCGATTCTGGGTCGATACCCTCCATCCCGACGATCGCGCCATGGTACTGGAAACTGGTCGATCTTACCTGGCTGGCGAAAGGGATCATTACACCCTGGAATATCGGGCCATTGCCAAGGATGGCTCCGTCCATTGGCTGGTCTCCCAGGGAGCACTGGTCGAACGTAGCAGCGATGGTACAGCGGTACGCATGGTCGGTACGGTACAGGATATCAGCCAGCGCAAGGCCGATGAATCGGCCCTGCTGGATCAGTTTGTCTTCCAGAAAGTGCTGCTGGATACCATCCCCTACCCCATTTTCTACAAGGGCGCCGACAGCCGTTTTCTCGGGTTCAACCAAGCCTATGAAAAAACCTTTGCCGTCAAGCGTGAACAGCTGATTGGCAAACGGGTACTGGACCTCGAATACCTGCCAGAAAGCGATCGCACCGCCTATCAGGCCGAAGATGAAGAGGTAATTGCCCAAGCCTCTTCGGTGCAGCGTGAGATGGCCATCCCGTTCGCTGATGGTAAGCTGCATGACACCATCTATTTTGTTTCTGGTTTTTTGCGTGCCGATGGCAGCCCTGGTGGCTTGATAGGCACCTTCATTGATGTGTCAGACCGCAAGAAAATCGAGGATCTGGAGCGTTTCAACCGCCTAGCCCTGGGTCGTGAACAGCGTATTCTGGAGCTAAAACAGCAGATTAACGACCTGATGAGCCAATCTGGCCAACCACCACTCTTCCATGTCCTGGCAGCGGACGACCCCATGGCAGAAGCAGACTGCCCCGCCGCGGTGGCGGATGCCGGTGAGGAGATGCGTCAACAGCGCCTGGCAGCCATGAGTCTGGCCGAAGATGCCGAACAGGCACGCGCCAATCTGGCACTCTATCAGAGCCATCTCGAATCATTGGTGGCCGAACGCACACAGGAACTAGCCGAAAGTGAGCAAAGGCTTGGTCTGGCGTTGAAGGGGGCCAATCTGGGACTATGGGATTGGCGGGCTACTTCCAGTGAGGTCGTCACCAACGATATCTGGGCCGAAATGCTCGGTTACAGTAAAGAAGAACTGGACCAGCGCTATGGTGCAACTTTCCAGCGCTGGTCCAGCCTGGTCCACCCGGATGATCTTGATCCAACACTGGCGGTGCTAAAAACCCATATCGGGGGAGAAACAGAGGAGTATCGCGCTGAATACCGCATGAGAACCCGATCCGGTGACTGGAAATGGGTGCTTGATATCGGCAGGGGAGTCGAGCGTGATGACCAGCACGTGGCCCAACGCATGGTTGGCATTCGCCAGGATATTGATGAACTGAAACGGGCTGAAGCAGCCACCCTGCAGGCCAAGGAAGCCGCTGAAGAGTCCACTCGTGCCAAAAGTGACTTTCTCGCCAACATGAGCCATGAAATCCGCACACCGATGAACGCCATCATCGGTATGAGCCACCTAGCGTTGCAGACCGGTCTTGATCCACGCCAGCGCAATTACATCCAGAAAGTCCACCGTTCTGCTGAGTCGCTGTTGGGCATCATCAACGATATTCTTGATTTCTCCAAGATCGAAGCAGGCAAACTGACCATGGAGGCCGTGCCGTTCCGTCTGGAAGAGCTGTTTGATAATCTGGCCAACCTGATTGGCCTCAAGGCTGAAGAGAAAGGGCTGGAGCTCCATTTTGACATCGCTGCCGACGTTCCCCACGCCCTGATGGGCGATCCGTTGCGCCTGGGACAAATTCTGATCAACCTAGGTAACAATGCCGTCAAGTTTACTGAGCAAGGGGACATCGTGATCGGGGTCCGTCAACAGGAAATCGAAGGAGACAGGGTCAAGCTCCACTTCAGTGTCCGCGACAGCGGTATCGGCATGACGCCTGAGCAGCAGCAGCGCCTGTTCCAATCTTTCAGTCAGGCCGATAGTTCCACCTCACGCAAATTTGGCGGTACCGGTCTTGGGTTAGCCATTTCGAAAAAACTGGCCGACATGATGGATGGATCGATCTGGGTTGAAAGCAGCCACGGCCAAGGCAGCACCTTCCAGTTTACCGCTTGGCTGGGTCTGGATAAATCGGGCGGCACCCTTACCCAAGCCGATCATGCCATGACCGATCTGCGCTTGCTGGTAGTCGATGATAACGCCACGGCGCGTGCGATTCTGGCCCATATGGCCCAGAACCTTGGTTTGCGGGT
>JADGCH010000054.1 GCA_015229115.1 Magnetococcales bacterium | reverse complement strand
AGATGAAAACGGGCGGTGTCTACTATGGTATCAACTGGTTTTCTACCCAGTACAGCGAGTTTCGTAACGGTTGTTCAGCAGACGATATCTGGACCCGTACCGGGTATCAGGAAGGTCCGTTTGCTGATACCGGAAAAGTCCATTTTTCTGACAGGGGGCATCTGCTGGATCTGTTTCATCAGTTTGAGGTGGTTGCATTACAGCATTACCTGGTAACAACCGAGATTCCAGTGTCGGACAGAAATTCAGCCTATTGGAATATTGTGGCCAGAAAACGATGACAGCCATCCCGTTTTCCCTTACAATAGAACCGTTTTTAGACGATAAGGTAGGGCAGATTAACAAGTCATCAAAACTCACGGAGGAGTCTTGTGAAATGAAATCACGATCTCGCGCTGTTTCGATGTTATCCAGTTTGGTCCTCGCGTTCTGTGCCATGTCTTGGACTTCTGATGGCTGGTCAACCAGCATCGGCGGTGAGGAGGTTCTGCGCCGTGTTGACCGGGCCCTGTCGCCTGTTTCCTGTGAACAGTACATCCGCATCCAGAACTATCGGTTTGGCAAACCGGATCCCACTGTCGTGATCTATCTGGCCAAACAGGAGCATGATCGCCAAGTGGCCTTGTTGGTTGAGCCTGAGTCGCTACGGCAACGGGCCGTGTTGCGCGATGGTAGTCGGGTGCTGGTGCAGGACCCCGATCGACCGTCCGCTCGTCAATCCGGTCTGCCTGAGTCATCTTTCGGCGGAGGCGTGGTGAACAACAGCGACGTGTTGCGTACCGATTATGGATCCGAGTACGATGCTACGCTGGTGTCGGAAGATCAGGAGAGCTATCGCCTGTTGCTTGAGGCGCGTGATCCGGCTTCCATCGCTAATCATATTGCGCTGAAGGTTGATCGTCAGCGGTTTATTCCGTTGCAGGAGGATCAGTATAACGCTAGGGGGGCTCTCATCAAGCGTATTGAATATAAGGGCTTGATCACCTATCCAGATGGTCTGGTGCGTCCATCACTGGCTCGTGTGACCAGTCCTCTCAATCGCGGTCATGTCTCGGAGATGTTTGTCGGCGATATTCAGGCGCGCCATTTTTCCAAGAATTTTAACGAGGATACGCTCCAGGATGTCGGGGCACTCTTGCGTTGAGGATTAGTTTCTGCTACGCTCCCTCGCCTATGGTTGTTCAACCCCTGAGAGGAGTGACTCTTTGAGCAAGGAAGATGTTGTTGAGATGGACGGTACGGTGCTGGAAAACCTGCCCAATGCCATGTTTTGGGTAGAGCTGGATAACAAGCACAAGCTGCTGTGCCATATCTCTGGCAGGATGCGCAAGCATTACATCCGGATCCTGCCAGGGGATAAAGTGACTGTTCAGATTACCCCCTACGACCTTACCAAGGGACGCATCTCCTACCGGCATAAATAGACGCGTATGTCGTCTTATCAAGCATCTGACATCGAAGTTCTTGAAGGTCTGGAGGGTGTTCGTCGTCGTCCTGGCATGTACATCGGTGGCACAGACAGCTCGGCCTTGCACCACCTGGTGGCAGAAATTCTCGATAATGCCATGGACGAGGTGGTAGCCGGACACGCCAACCGCATTACACTTGACCTGCATGCTGACGGTGCGATCACTGTCCACGATAATGGTCGTGGTATTCCTGTTGATCCTCACCCTCGTTATCCGGATAAGTCAGCACTTGAGGTGGTTTTAACCATGCTTCATGCCGGTGGCAAGTTTAACAATCATGTCTATGCGACAGCGGGTGGTTTGCATGGTGTGGGTGTTTCTGTCGTGGCGGCACTGTCTGTGCGGATGGCCGTGGTGGTGGAGCGGGATGGAGGGCGTTGGCAACAATGTTTCAGTCGCGGCAGGCCTGACGGTCCGGTTGAACGGATTGGTTCGACGCGCAACCACGGTACCCAGGTACGATTTCAGCCTGATCCGGAAATTTTTGACGATACCCTGTTTCGGCCAGAACAGCTGTTTGAAATGTGCCGTTCACGGGCCTATCTGATTCGTGGCGTGACCATTGAAGTACGTATTCATCAGACCGGAGCGGAGCAGCAGCAGCTTTTTAATTTTCCCAATGGCTTGCTGGACTATCTGTCCATCATGACCGATCCGGGACATTGGGTTGTCGGTGAGCCTTTTGCCGGTCAGGTCGACCATTGTGACCAGCGCCATTCCTGTCGCCTGGAGTGGGCCATGATCTGGTCCAACGAGGACAAGGGACAGCTTATTTCTTACTGTAATACCGTTGCCACGCCTTTGGGTGGCGTTCATGAGACTGGGCTGCGGTCGGCGCTGGTCAAATCAATGCGCGAATTTATCGATACGCGCAATCTGTTACCCAGAGGAGTGACCATCGTTGCTGAAGACATCCTGGGTCACTGGTCAGGGTTGCTGTCCCTGTTTATATCCCAGCCTCAGTTTTCTGGGCAAACCAAGGAGAAATTGACCAACAGCGGCTTGGACCGTCACATTGAAGCGGTGATCAAGGATCACTTCGATCACTGGCTCCATGGTCGGCCAGAGCGGGCTGTGCAACTGGTTGAGACGATTCTTGACCGGGCTCGCGATCGGCAGAACCGTCGCAAGGAAGAGACCGTTGTCAAGCGCAAAAGCGCCACCAGCCGTTTGACGCTGCCAGGTAAATTGACCGATTGCATCATCAGCGACCCTTCCCAGTCCGAACTGTTCATCGTTGAGGGAGATTCAGCTGGGGGGTCGGCCAAGCAGGCCCGTGATCGCCACAGGCAGGCTATCTTACCCTTGCGTGGCAAGATCCTCAACGTTGAACAGGCCAATCTGGAACGGTTTGAGCAGAATAGCGAGATACAGAGCCTGATTACGGCGATCGGTGCTGGCTATGGCAGTCGTTTCGATCCTACCTTGTTACGTTATGGCCGGATTATCATCATGACGGACGCCGATGTCGATGGTGCCCACATTGCCAGTCTGCTGCTTACCTTTTTTTACCGCTTCATGCCCGATCTGATTCTTCATGGTCATCTGTTTTTGGCACAACCTCCCTTGTACAAACTGACACAGGGCAGCCATACGGTTTATGCCCTGGACGACGCTGAGAAGGAGCGGTTGTTGCGCCAACTCAGCCGTAACAAGGGAGCCGTGGAGGTAGCACGTTTCAAGGGACTGGGTGAGATGGATCCGCAACAGTTGCGTGATACCACCATGAACAGGGCGACCAGAAAGTTATTGCAGGTTTATATCGATGATCAGACTGCTACAGACGACAGTTTCGATCGTCTGATGGGCAAACGGCCAGCCGAACGGTTTCGGTTTATCCAGGAAAAGGCCACTTTTGCTCATGGTTCACTCGATGTATAGTCGCACCGATGCCCTATCCCAGTTTCATATTCCACAATGGGGCGATGGTTTTTTTGACATCAGTGCCGATGGCCATTTGCTGGTGTTGCCACAGGGAAGGGGCGGTGCAGTCATTGACCTGCCGGTGCTGATGACGGAGTTGCGCAGTCGTGGTCTGGAAACACCGATCCTGCTCTGCTTTCCGGATATTCTGCATAGCCGTATTCTGTTACTGCACCGGCTGTTCCAGCAAGCTATGACGCGGCATGGTTACCATGGCCAATACCGTTGCCTCTACCCCTTGAAGGTCAATCCGCAGCGACCGGTAGTGGAGGCGATGGTGGCTGGTGGTCAGTCTGTCGGCATGGGGCTGGAGGTAGGATCGATGCCGGAGTTGCAGGCGGCTTTAGCGGCCATGCCTGATTATCAGCGTCCCATTGTCTGTAATGGTCACAAGGACCGCGCTTTTTTGCAATTGGCTCTTTTGGGGCAGCGACTTGGACGCCAGATGGTGATTGTCATCGAGAAGCCGCGTGAAGTGCTGTTGCTGATGGAATTAGCGGACGAGATGGCTTTGCGGCCCAACATCGGCGTACGGCTGCGACCTTTGACGGCCGGTTCCGGCCGCTGGCATGCCTCGTCTGGGCCGGAATCAAAATTTGGGCTCAACGCCTCAGAACTGTTTGCCGTATTGCAGCAGCTACGTCAGAGGGGGTATCTGGATTGTGTGACGTGGCTCCATGGTCATGTCGGTTCGCAGATTGCCTCCCTGAAAACAGTACAGGCATGGGCCAGGGAAGCTGCTTATGCCTATGTCGATCTGGTTCGTTTCGGTTGTCCTGTGACCACCGTTGATCTGGGCGGAGGGCTTGGTATTGACTATACCGGTCTTGGCGATCACCAGGATGCACTTGATTATGGCTGGGTCGATTATGCCGATAGCATTGTCGGACAATTTACCGATATCTGTTGTTCTGAACAGTTACTGCAACCTCATCTGGTGACGGAAAGCGGCCGTGCCATGGCCGCTCATCACGCCATTCTGCTGACCAGCCTGATTCCGATGGAATTACCAGCTATGGCCTGGTCAACCACGGCCGCAGATCAAAGTGGGGTTGCTGATAGCCAACAAGGGGATCCAACACGTCTGGCACAGCGGGTGCTCAGTGAATCGATGGCGCATCAGGATGGAATAGGCCGTGAATTTGGCAATTTTTCGGTCTTTCAGTCCCTGCCGGATAGCTGGGCACTGGGACAGATCTTTCCTGTGGTACCTTTGCAACGATTGCTGGAACCTCCCAGCCGCTGGAGTACCCTCTACGACCTGACGTGCGATTCGGATGGCCAATTGACCCATTTCTGTGTTGCTGGTGCCATACGTCCTCATTTGCCGCTGCCAGCTCCGCAACCTGGAGTGGCCAACGACTTGGCCATCCTGTTGGTGGGAGCTTACCAGACTGTGCTGGGGGGATTTCATAACCTGTTTGGCCGTCCCAGTGTGGTGGAGGTGTGCACGACGACGGCACAGCAGGGTCCCATTCAGCGCATCTGGTCTGGGCAGACAGCGCTTGACGTGCTAACGCATGCCCTGTATGATGCGGCAGATTTGCAGCAGACCTTGCATCGTATGGTATGGCAGGCCAGAGAGCAGGGGCATATTGAAACCGATGAGCTGTTGGTCATGGAGCAGTGGTTGCAGGAGTCCCTGCACAATCATGCCTATTTGCGTATGGAGCCGTGACGTGGTGACAATGAGCAGACAAACCAATTGCAGCCGTAAATACCGGATGGCTATCACGTTGGCTGTAGCGACGGTGTTGTGGAGTGCTGCCGCGTTGCAGGCATCGGATCAGCCTCCCCATCCGTTGATTTATTTTTTGGAAAAGGCGTTACAGAGCAACCCCCGCATTCTGGAGGCAGAGGCCAATTTACGCGCTACCCGTGAACGGGATCGCCAGACGCTGGCCCCTCTGTTGCCACAGATTACCTTACAGGGAGCGGTTGGTTATGACCGTCTGCATTCACCGGATGGGACAACCGATTCCAATCCGCGCAGCGGTACGCTCAGTGTGTCACAGTCGTTGTTTAACTGGCAATCGATCAAGGCGCGCGATCAGGTTGAATTTTATACCGCCGCTGCGGCTCTGGACCTGGATGCAACGCAGCAGGGCGTCGTCCAGCTGGTCGTAGAGAGTGCCATCACCTTTGCCCAGGCACGTGAAGTGGAACGACTGGCCGCCAACAATTTAGCCGTGACCCAACGACACCTTGAGGCTACCCAGGCCCGCTTTCAGGTGGGAGAGTTGCCTAAAACAGATGTCAGTCAGGCCAAAGCCCGTCTTGAATCGGCTCGGGCAGAGCATATCCAGTATGGTAACGAAGTTTTGGTGGCGATCGCTAAATTCCGTGAAGCGGTGGGAGAGAATCCACCACACGATCTGACAGCACCACGACTCAATGGTGCTTTGTTTACCAAGCCGCTGTCAGAGCTGCTGCCTGTTGTCGAGCAGCGTCCCGAGGTGGAGTCGGCGCTGCAGCGGGTACGCATTGCTGACCTCAATATCACCTTGGCACGTGCGGGCCATCTGCCGGTTGTGGCGCTGACGGGTACTGCTGTGCGTAGCTGGAACGATCTTTACACCGGTGCTGGCCGTACCAATCCGGTCGATCAGCAGACTGTCAAGGTTGGTATGACTTTGCCCGTCTACGAAGGTGGTAAGACGGTATCGCTCACCGATCAGGCACGTCATCAACGTGACAGCCAGCAAGCCGTTTATGACCAGACGCGCCTGCAGGCTGCTCGTGACCTGGAACAAAATCTGTTATTGTACCACACTACTCGCACCAGTACCGAGGCCTATGCGGCCAGCGTGACCGCTGCACGGGATGCTTTAGCGGGCATAGAACAGGAGTTTCGTGTTGGTAGCCGTACGGCGATTGATCTTCTGGATGCTCAACACGAATTGTTTACGGCTGAAACCAACCTGACTCGTAGCCGTTTCAATTTCATTCAATCCCAATATCGGTTGCTGCGCTCTGTTGGCCAGCTGACACTGGATGTGTTGTCAGCTCAGGCCGTTGTTTCCAATCCATCATAAAAGGAATTGATCGTATGCGTGATCAGGTAGAACAGGTGCTGGATGAGGTCCGCCCCATGCTGCAACGAGATGGTGGCGATGTTGAACTGGTGGAAGTCACGCCAGACCATATTGTTAAGGTGCGTCTGAGAGGGGCTTGTGGTACCTGTCCCGGTGCCATCATGACGCTCAAGGGTGGTATTGAACGCATCATGAAACAGCGTTTGCCAGAAATTGTCGCAGTCGAAAGCGTCCCCTGACTGCCGCGTGCGTCTCCGTTATCTGCCGTCACCCCATCGGGACGCACGTCCAGCATCGGCACGTATTGATCTGCTGGTGGTCCACGCCATTTCGTTGCCGCCAGGCCAGTTTGGTGGTCGTGCCATCGATGATCTGTTTCTAGGTCGGCTCGACCCCAGTGCCCATCCCTATTTCAAGGGTGTCGCTAAGCTGAAGGTATCGGCGCATTTCCTCATCAACCGACAGGGAGAAGTGACGCAGTATGTACCGGTGATGAAAAGGGCTTGGCACGCCGGTATTAGCCGCTGGCAGGGACGGCGCGGCTGTAACGACTTTTCCGTCGGGGTGGAGCTGGAGGGGGATGAGCGCACTCCATTCACTAAGATACAGTATATGATGCTGGCTGGTCTGGTGCGCACCTTGCAGACCCGTCTGATCCACTTGCGTGATGAGGCTATTGTCGGTCATCAGCATATTGCCCCTGAGCGCAAGTGGGATCCAGGCCCCCTGTTTGACTGGTCTGTCCTGCGCTGGTGGCTGGCAGCCTCGGCCATGCCGCCGCAACCGTTGGCTTGGCCTCTGATCTGGGAGGAGTGAATCGTGGCCCATTTGCACATCATCGGTATCTGTGGCACGGCGATGGCCGGTTTGGCCGCCTTGGCCCAGGAATCGGGCTGGCAGGTCACCGGTTCCGACCAGGAAGTCTATCCGCCGATGAGCCTGTTTTTGCAGCAGCGGGCCATTCAGGTTTATGAGGGGTTCCGGCCGCAGAATCTTACGCCGAGACCTGATCTGGTACTGGTTGGCAACGCTATTTCCCGGGGTAACCCGGAGTTGGAGCAGGTGCTGCAACAGGCCATTCCCTGCCAATCCGGAGCCGAATGGCTCCACCAACATGTCCTGATTGGGCGGCACCCCGTCGTTGTGACGGGAACACATGGTAAAACGACGACCAGCAGCCTGATCGCCTGGTTGTTGGAATACGCCGGTTGGCAACCCGGTTTTCTGATTGGAGGCATTCCTGAGAACTTTGGCTTGGGTGCCCGTTTTCCCGCCAGTTCATGGGTGGTGATCGAAGGAGATGAATACGACACCGCCTTTTTTGACAAACGGCCCAAATTTCACCACTATTGGCCACGCACGTTGTTGTTGCACAATCTCGAATTTGATCACGCCGATATCTACGCTGATTTGGAAGCCATTCGGCAGCAATTTCGGTTGTTATTGCGTCTGGTACCGGGTTCTGGTCTGGTATTGGTCAACGATGAAGATGCTGAGATGGTGCAGCTGGTGCAGGATGCTGCTTCACATCAGGCGATTTATGGGCAGGTGGTCCATTATGGTCTGTCGCGTCGGTTGCCTTTTGCAGCTGAGATGCAGCAGCAAGATGGTCGTTGCTGGACTTTATGGCGCGATGGCCAGGAGGTAGGTCAGGTCACTTGGTCGTTGCTGGGGCGCCATAATGTGCTCAATGGGGTGGCTGCAGCGGCTGTAGCCCTCAGTCATGGTATGGATGCTGCCACAGTGTGTGCCGGTATGCAGCAGTTCAAGGGCGTAGCACGGCGGTTGCAATTGAGTGCCAGCGGCAACGACATTCAGGTTTATGACGACTTCGCCCATCACCCAACAGCGATTGCGACCACTCTGGCCGGTTTGCGTGCCCGGGTTGGCACAGAGCGCATTTGGGTTTTGCTGGAGCCCCGTTCCAACACCATGCGTCGGCGTGTTCATCAGGAACGATTGGTCGAGGCTTTCAGTCATGCCGACCAATTGTTGTTGGCACGGCCCTCTGCGCGCGGTTTGTCGGCCGACCAGTTGCTGGATGTCGAGGCGATTATTGCCGCTCGCAATGACCAGCGTCCCGGGACGGCACAGGTCATCGACGATGCCCAACAGGCCGTGCAGATTCTTCAGCGACAGGCACAGCCGGGAGATCATATTGTTGTCATGAGCAATGGTGGCTTTGGTGGTATCCATCAACTGTTGCGCGATCAGCTGTTGACGTGATGATCGGGTTGCCATCATTCGATCGTTTTTTCTCCTTGACGTTGATCGCTTGGCTTGGTATAACCAGCCCAATGTTATCGCCCAGGTGGTGGAATTGGTAGACACGCTAGACTCAGGATCTAGTGGCCATTGCGGCTGTGGGAGTTCAAGTCTCCCCTTGGGCACCAACAAATGAAAGCGCTGATGCGCTTTTTTTTGTCTCTCAATTATCTATAAATAATTGATTTTTAATGATTAAAGATTATAAAACGATGGAATGTCAAACCGATCTTGATCCGGTGTTGGGGTGGGGTGCTGGTCGCCGATTGGCTGTTGTCTGGGGAGTGCTTGCCGTGATGTGGCTACTGGTTTTTTGGGCCATGGCCTGATTGGCACCAGCATGGGTGGTGTCATCCGTCTGGACAATCTGACGCTGGGTTATGAACGCCACCCGGCCGTACATCATCTCAGCGGCGAATTTGCTTCGGGTACCTTAACGGCTATCGTTGGTCCCAATGGTGCTGGCAAGAGTACCCTACTCAAGGGCATACTGGGGTTGATGCGTCCGTTGGAAGGTCATATTCTGCTATCAGGAATCAGACGCCAGCAAATAGCCTGTTTGCCGCAACAAGTGACGCTGGAGCCTGATTTTCCCATCACGGTGCTGGAAGTAGCCATGATGGGCCACTGGCGGCGAGTTGGAATCTTGCGGGCAATCACGCGCCATTTGCGTAGGGTGGCTATCGAGGCCTTGCTACGAGTCGGACTGGCAGGATTTGAGCATCGTTCGGTCTCTTCTCTCAGCAGTGGTCAGCGACAGCGGTTGCTGTTTGCTCGCTTGATGGTGGAAGATGCTCCTGTCATTCTCCTTGATGAACCGTTTACCGCCATGGACGATCGCACCACCACTGATCTGATCACCATCGTACAGCAATGGCACCATCAGGGACGGACCATCATTGCTGTCCTGCATGATCTTGAGCAGGTGCGGCGTCACTTTCCCTATACGCTGTTGTTGGCTCGTCGTCTGCTGGCATGGGGCGAAACAGCTATGGTTTTGTCGGCGGCTAATCTACGTCAGACCCATACCATGAGTGAGGCCTGGAATGGTTGCACCGAACCCTGCTCACAGGGAATCGCATGACCAACCTCTACGACTACCTGATGCAGCCATTTGTTGAATTTGCCTTTATGCGGCGCGCCTTGGCTGCCTGTTTGGCTGTTGCCCTGGGTTGTGCTCCGGTTGGTGTGTTTCTGGTGTTGCGTCGCATGAGTCTGATGGGAGATGCCCTGTCGCATGCCATTCTTCCCGGTGTTGCGGCCGGATATCTGCTGGCTGGATTGTCCCTGCCAGTCATGGCCATCGGTGGTATTGCAGCAGGTGTCGGTACGGCGCTGTTATCCGGTGCAGTCAGCCGCTTGACCGTGCTGCAGGAAGATGCTTCTTTTGCGGCCTTCCAGATGATCTCGTTGGCAACAGGCGTCACTCTGATATCGCTGAAGGGCGGAAGTGTCGACCTAATGCACCTGCTATTTGGCTCCATTCTAGCCGTGGACGATGCCTCGCTGCTGCTGATGGCAGCTGTTGCCACGCTTTCCCTGTCCATTCTGGCTGTCATTTATCGTCCTGTCATCATCGACAGTTTCGATCCAGGTTACCTGCGTTATGGCGGAGGAGGATGGTATGCCCTATTTCTCGGATTGGCGGTGTTGAATCTTGTCGCGGCCTTTCAGTCCTTAGGGTCCTTAATGGCTATCGGCATCATGATGTTACCAGCGATTGCCGCCCGGTTCTGGGCGCGTACGGTTGCCGGGGTCATGGCCATAGCCGTCGTTGTGGCTCTGTTCTCTGGCTGGATCGGTTTGTTGCTTTCCTGGCATTATCGCCTTCCTTCCGGGCCAGCCATTGTATTGACCGCTGGCTGCTGTGTACTGGTTTCATTGCTGGCTGGATCGCAAGGCAGCTTGTGGGTACGATTCGGTTTCTATGGGCGCCATTATTCGGAGGGAAACTCATGAAGGGATGGATCTACCGGGGGATCGGGTTGTGGTTGATGTGGGCTGTGACTGGGGTGAACCAAGTCATGGCTGAACCCGTTGCCGTGGTGGCCAGTTTCACCATTTTGGCCGATATGGTTCGTGTCATTGGCGAGGATCGGGTCCAAGTGACCACCTTGGTTGGACCGGATGGCGATGCCCACGCCTATCAGCCAACACCGGTCGATGCTCGTGCTGTTTCTCAAGCGCAGGTTCTGGTGATCAACGGCCTTGGCTTTGAGGGCTGGATGGAGCGGTTGGCGCAGGCGAGTGGTTTCAAGGGCAGGATGGTCAAAGCCAGCACGGGTGTTAAGCAACTAGGGCAGGATCCTCATGCCTGGCAGGATCTCAATAACGCCAAGTTCTACATCGATAATATTACCCGTGTCTTGACGGAAGTCGATCCGGAACGGGCGCCGGCCTATCGTCAGGCTAGCGAGCATTATCGCGCTGATCTTCAAGCCCTGGACACCGAAATACGGCACCAGCTAGCCGAGTTGCCTCCGCAACGGCGTAAAGTCATCACCTCCCACGATGCCTTTGGCTACTTCTCAGCCGCCTACGGCATAACCTTCCTGTCCCCTGTGGGTGTCAACAGCGAGGCTGAAATCTCTGCCGCTGATATGGCACGAATCATCCGACAGATTCGATCCGAAGGGGTCAAGGCCTTGTTCATCGAAAATATCAGCAATCCGAAGGTAGCTCAACGCCTGGCTCAGGAAACAGGGGCCAAAATGGGCGGTCGACTCTACTCAGACGCCCTTTCCGGAGCGGATGGACCAGCGGCCAGCTATCTGGACATGTTCCGCCATAACGTTGCTACCCTGTTGCGGATCATGTGATGCAAGACAGATTTACCTGTCCTGGCGCTTTTTCAGGATCAGATCCATGTTCTTCTGGGCATTGATGTGGCCTTGTGCTGCAGCAAGGCGATACCAGTAAAGGGCTTCCTGGTGGTTCTGGTCGACTCCTTCACCAATACGATACATATTGCCAAGGTTATTCTGGGCATTAGCGTAGCCCTGTGCGGCAGAGCGACGATACCATTCCAGCGCCTCCTGGTAGTTCGTTTGGGTTCCATGACCCTTGCGATAGAGGTTGCCAAGGTTGTTCTGAGCTTGGGCATGACCTTGTTCAGCAGCTAGCCGAAACCATTTTATAGCCTCCCGGTGGTTGTGCTGTTGTCCAATACCGATCCTGTTTTCCAACACCGACTGTACCGCAGAAGCACCTTCCAGCAGCGAGCCAACCAGCCTGTTTTTGAGCAGTTGTTGTGGCATAGCTGGGGTGATGGCAGCGATTTTGGCCATCATCCGGTTCTCATCCGGTTGGCCATTCTTGCCATCACGATAGAGCAGACCGAGCCGGTTTTGGGCGTCAGCGTGACCCTGTTCGGCAGCAAGACGGTACCACTGCATCGCTTCCGACTCATCTCGGGCGATCCCCTGGCCCTGACAGTAGCGATCACCGATGGCGACAGCGGCTTTGATGATAAAGGCCTTGCTCAACCGATCAATGCGCTGTGGATGCAACCGGACATAGTCGGTAAACACCTCCTGATACAAATAATCGGTGATGGCCGTAAAACCGCTTTGGGCCAACAGGGCGGTATCCTGGTTTCTTTGTGCCATCAGGGCCTGACGAGCTGAAATCAGGAAGACCTGTTCAGCGATACCGGTTTGTATCAGTAGCTTGTTGACGCGGTCCAGCACCGCTTGGCCATCCTGTGGCTCAAGGGTATCACGGCCATTGATGACTGCCAGAATACGGCCATCGGGATTGTATTGACGATAACGGCTCAGGATCTGTTGATCTCTGGTGCGCACATTCTCGGGCAGGAACACCCAGATGAGTACATCGGCGTCATAAAGATACGGTAGGGTGGTGGCGTCATCTTCCTGGGAGAAATTCAGTCCCGGCGTATCGACGATGGTAAAGTGGCGTAGCCACTTTTCTCCGGAACGCAGCACATCAATGTGAGCGATCGATGACGACTGGGTGGCCATGGCGTCGCGTATCAGTTGTAGTACATCCTCTGCACGTCCATAGGACCATTCGACCGGTGTTCTTTGCAGTTTATCTTGGTAGACCAGTCGAATCAGAGGCTGTTCTCCAGCCAGGATGCGATTGACGGTCGCTGTGGATCGATTGATGTGCATCGGCATCCACTCCTGTTTGAGAAAAGCGTTGATCAGGGTTGACTTGCCGGTATTGAAGGCGCCCACGACAGCTATCGTGAGTGGTTCATCCAACTTGGCAATCAAGTCGTTGGCCTGTTGCAGCAAATGGTCCGGTTGCTGCTCTGATGTCTGGCTGGTGAACCCCCATAATTGCAGCTGTTGCTGCAATTGACAGACCTGAGCGACAGTCATGGGCCGCTTGAGTTCATCGATCAGGTGTGTGACCTGCGGCAGCCTGTCACGCAGTTGCGCATCCGACTCGCGGTTGAGACAGGCCAGCTGTTGCAGTTGCTTCTGTAGCTGGTACACCTGACGCACGTAAATATTACTGGCATGTGGTCGTGTTGACCAATCCTCTGGATAGCCGCTTATCGTGGTCATCTAGGTCATCATAGCTCGGATCTGGTGTGGGTAGTCGGACAACCGTCGGCAGGTCTGGCGGGCGCGATCAATCTGCTGGTCGATCAGAGCCATGTCTTTCTGGTCGATGAGCTGCTGTAGCTCAACGATCTGTCGATCAACCTGCTGTTGCATCCAGGCCAGCTGCTGCTGCATGGTCTGGGCGACTGTTGCGGCGATGTTGGTGCTGATCTCCTGCTGATACTGATCAATCAGCACGTCAATCAACCGGTAGCGGTCATGAATCTGTTTGGCTCTGGAATGACCAAAGAGCCATTTGCCCAGTAGAGCCAGGGCCAAACCAGCAGCCACGACAGGAATGGCTGGTACGGTCAGCATGGCCGCAGCAACGGCAGTTCCAGCCCCTGTTACACCCAGCAGGGAACCAATCACCGCACCACCAGCACCAGCTTCCTTGCCAACAGGGATGGTGGATAACTGTCCCAAGTCAATGGTGGGGCAGAGATGGTGCAGTTGCTGCTGTAAACCGTGTTTGATCTCCATCTCGATTTGATATTCAATGGCAGTCACCCGTATTCTGACATCGTTGATGGCGCGAGTGGCCAGATTGCGGTTGGACAATTTATTCAGCACACCATCGACCAGTTCTTTCTGCAGGCCTGTTCGGATCTGTTGGAGAGCCAGCTGCAAATCATGACGGGCCGAGTGGGTGATATCGTCCTGGATAGCTTGTAGCCCATCACTCTGTTGTCTTAGATCATTCTGTAAGGCCTTCATCTGTTCCTGCAGCTGCTGAATTTGACGTTGTTCTCCCTTTTTAATGGTTTCCAGTCGGCTCAGTTGTTGGGTGATCTGCTGTAAACAGCGATCGACCTTCTCCAGCAGTTGTCTGGCATGCAGCTGTAACAGTTCGGTCATGCGATCTTGCACCACAAATCGAATCAGATTTTGACGTAATCCATCGATATTCTGGCCAGTTTTGGCCGATACCGCCATGAGCCGCTCATCGTTACGAATGTGATGGGTCTTGAAGAAAGATTGCAGTCGTTGCTGCAGATCGGTCATCACTTCCTGTTGTTCCTGATCGGAGAGTTGATCGGCCTTGGTGACCACCCAGAACAACTTCTTGCCGCTTTCTTCGAAATGCCGAGCGATCAATTCCGATTCATCCAGTGTCAACGGTTGACGTATATGGGTCAGAAACACCACTGCTGCCGATTGGTCAATCGCATCATAGGTTTGATTGATGAACTGATCGTTGATCGATTCAGTGCCGATAGTATCGCACAACACCACACCATGACGCAGCAGCTGCTGGTCGGGCCAAGTCAGCTGGAAGGCACTCTGCTCATCACAACAATCAACCTGACCCTGATGCGTGGTGTGCTGTTCAATAGCGTCGTGGATGACTTGATCATCATCGCTACGGGCCAGTTCACGACCGGTCAGCCGTCCATCCTGATCCATGACAATCTGTTGCAGTCCCTTACGGTCACCATAGACGATGTGTAGCGAACGGGCCGTGGTTGGGCTGATGCAGGTGGGTAATACATTGGCTCCCAAAAACAGCCGGTTGATCAAGTAGGACTTGCCCACGGAAAAACGACCGATAAAGGCAACCTGAAACTGTTCCTGCTCCAGATGGCGCTGCTGCTGTTGTAGAGCCGACTGGATCTCGGCACAGATGATGTCATCCATATCCTGTTGCAGGGCATGATAGAGGTGCAGTAGTTGCTGTTTACGCTGAAAGGGGTGTTCCACGGTCACCTCATTCCGGCCATGAGCAGCGCTTCAGCGCGGTGAACCAGATGCTCTTGGTCGGTAGGACTGGCATGATCCTGCAGACGGACCCAGGCTTGATTGAGTTGATCAACATAGTTGACTTCCTGGATGGCCTGTTCAGCCATCTGCTGGTGGTGGTTGACCAAATAGGTTTGTATCTGTTGTTGATAGTGCTGTAGGGCACGGCTGATAGCTGTTTTTAAACCGTTTTTGCGATCACCGCCGGCCATGCCAGCCGTCTTGTCTACCATCAGCGTCAGCAGGCTATTGCGTTCAACAGGCAGGGTGGCCAATCCAAGCAATAAAGCCGGAATCGTCACGGGTCCGGAGACCATGATGGATCCGATGGTGGCCATGGTCAGGATGCCCTCTGGTACCAGCCCGATCAGGGGAGTAGGGTGTGCGGGCAATTCCAGCGATAACTCCCGCAACAGCTGGTTGGAATAGTGTCTCATCTGCTCCTGATCAGCATGCAGCGACTGTAGGTAGTGTTCGATGTTGCGCTCAATGGCTGGTGTCAGGCGTGCGCGAATCATGGGGCCCATCTCACGCTCCAAACGGTTGCTGTCCTGTAACTCAAAAGCAGTAAGACGATCGATCAAACGGTTGATTTCATCGTTGATTGCGTTACATTCTGCCTGAATATCGCGTAGGGTCGCTTGCAACCGCTGACGTTGCTGTTGACGCAGGGTAGCGCGCTGCTGCTGTTCACGACGGCGTGCTTCGGTGATTTTGTCGGTCAGTGCTTTCCGGTCTTCATCGCATTGTCGATACACCGGGATTCAACCATACCGATGCTGTCGCTACCATCAGCGATACCGAACAGATCCATGCTGATCTGGTGGTATGGGT